>JANRLP010000140.1:0-13959 GCA_033762425.1 Leptospiraceae bacterium | reverse complement strand
CATCTTATCTTCTAGATTTTTGATTCTAGATTCATCAGAAGGATGCGTAGAGAATAGTTTAGCAGATTGAGACTTTGAAATTAAAGCAAACTTTTTCCAGAATTGAATACTCTGCCTAGGATCAAATCCTGCTTTTGACATATAAACGATTCCAAGCTCATCTGCTTCTAACTCATGTAATCTTGAAAATGGGAGAATGATTAAATACTTAGCACCCTGATTCATAACTTCTTGAACTATTTCATTATCATCAGTTACATTATTCACTATTTCCATAGCCTTCTCCATCAAATCAATATGACTCATGCTCTCTTTAGAATGCTTAGCTATTATATGTCCAATTTCATGACCTAAAACTGTAGCAAGTTCATCATTAGTATTTGCAACTTTTAGGATTCCAGAATTGATGATAATTTTTCCGCCTGGTAATGCAAATGCATTAGGGTTAGCGTCTTTCAATACAACGATTTCCCATCCTTTATTTTCAGTATCTTCTTTTATAGATTCAAGAATAGAATTTGTAACACAGAAAATATAATTATTAATTTTTCGATTTGATTCAATCGGAGCTTTGGATTTCAAATCATTAAATGCTTTAATTCCCATTAAATTTATTTCAGTATCAGTGACACCATAAATAACTCTTTTTCTTCCAGTTGGACTAGTTGAACAATGAAGGATGAGTAATATCATAAATAAGATTTTTTTCATAAACTATTATCTTTAGTATCGTCTTAGGAAACTACAAAAGCTATACTTAGTGGTTATTTGTGATTGATAAATAATCCTAATCAACTTTGATATATTCCACAACAATTGTGCTTTTTCTTAAATTCTCGTCAAGCTGTATTAAAGCTTGTTGTGTCTCTTAACGAATGAGAAATAGAATAAATTATTTTTTTATTTTTATTGCAGCGAAAAATTCATTACTATTAAAAAAAGTTTGAATTAAATGAATGGACATAGAACAAATAGTCTAGATGACAATATTTATTCTAATGATTCTATCTTTTCAGCTTTACGCTGAGGAGCCCACTCTAATTGATCCTTTTCAAGAATATAATAGTGTCAATTCTAGTGACAAAGTTAATTGGTATTATACGACAGAACAAATTGATCCAGTGCAAACTAGTAAAGAACTGGAGACTGGAGAGTTAGATTCAAAAAATTGGAAAAAAACCATTGTGCCAGGAAATTTCTTTTCACAGACAAACGAATCAACAAAAATTTCTGATGTCTGGTTTATGTTTAGATTTAGACTGAAAGAGATTCCCAAGTTCCCACATATTTCTCTAGGGCTAGGAACGATAGACGATAGAGAGAAAACCTATCTGAATGGCGAACTTATTGGAGAGACAGGAATATTTAATCATGAGAAACCTCAGGGCTATGATAAGATTAGAATCTATGCAATTGATAAATCAAAATTGTATGTTGATAAAACTAACGTTATCCTTGTCAGAGTTCAAAAGTTTTTTCCCGACTATATTGGAATTGAACAAGATGAACTAGCAATTGGAACTGAGTCTTCCGTAAAAGGAAGAATACTCAAAACTGAATATTTAAAACTAGGAATTTTAGGGTTATATATTGCAACTGGAGGATATTTTTTATTTCTATTCATCAGAAGAAGAAAAGAATATGAGAATTTATATTTTGGACTTTTCTCAATCCTTCTTATCATCTATCTAGTTCTTAGAAACCAAATTAAATTTGATCTTGGAATTGATTTTTGGATTCTAAAAAAAATTGAATATCTTTTGCTTCCAGTTTTGTTTCCTGTCTTCACTCATTTTATTAGAGAGTTTTTTAAATATAAATGGAATTTGTTACTCAAGATATTAGATGGAATTTCTAGTTCTTGTTTCATTGTTTTTTTAATAACAAATGATATTAACTTAATGAGCATTGGCTTTTTTTACGTAGTACAATCAACATGGTTACTCTATTCAATCTGGATTTTATATTTACTTATCAAGGAAAGTCTAAATAAAAACTTAGATGCGATCCTAATTCTAATCGGTATGTGTGTAATTAATATTTCCATAACTCTTGATACACTTTCCAATTGGTATTTTATTATCTTTCCTAGAACTTTTGGCTATGTTTTTATAATCTTTGTTTTCAACCTTGCTACAATTCTAGCAAATAGGTTTGTTAGATTGAATAAAGAAGTAGAGGCTTTAAACTTAAGTCTAGAAAAAAAAGTTTTAGATAGAACAGAGTCTTTGAATCAAACCTTACAAAGTGTTAATGAATTAAAAGTTAAACAAGATGGAGATTATTTTTTAACTTCATTGCTTCTCAATCCATTAATTCAGAACAAAATTCAATCAGATGAATTTGAAGTTGAATTCTATATTAGCCAAAAGAAAAAATTTGAATTCAAGAAAAAGATTCATGAGATTGGTGGGGATATTTGTATTACGGATAAAATTTACCTTCAAGGAAAAAGCTATTTAGTCTTCTTGAATGGTGATGCAATGGGTAAATCAATTCAAGGTGCAGGTGGAGCATTAGTATTGGGAGTAGTATTTAATGCAATCTTGAATAGAAGTTATTTCTTAAATAAAAAAAATATTTCTCCTGAATTATGGCTAAAAAACTCTTTTATAGAGCTTCAAAGTGTTTTTGAAAGTTTCAACTGCCTAATGATGGTTTCCATTGTGTTGGGTTTGATTCAGGAAGATTCCTATTTTCTTTATTACATCAATGGGGAGCATCCTTCTATCGCACTTTATAGAGATGGTAGGGCAAGCTTCATGGATTACAATTACCCACTCTTCAAGCTTGGAACTCCACATAATCCCAAGATGCCTCTAGTACAAACTTTTAGATTTGAAAAAGACGACGCTCTATTTATCGGTTCTGATGGTAAAGATGATTTAGTACTATCACAAGACGAGACTAATCGTGAAATTAATATGGATGAAAATTTATTTTTACGATCACTTGAAAAATCCAAGGGTAATATTGAAGATCTAGTGAGAGAATTAGAGAAAATCGGTGAGTTTAGCGATGATCTAAGCATAATGAAAATCTATTTAAAGAATAAGACTAAAACAATTCCTCATGTAAACAGAGAAGAAATCAAGCAAAAGGTCATGAATTTATTCTCTCAAAAAAAATTCAAAGAGTCAATTCTCATTTTATCTAACTATCTTGCTCTATATCCTGAAGAGGAAGAGTTTTTGTTATTTCTTTCCTATGCATATAAACGAAGTTATGAATTCAAAAAATCAATTGATTTTGGTGAAAAACTTTTATTGAGAGATCCTAGTAATATCAAGAATTTATTGAATTTAACCGAGGTTTATATTTCAGAAGGAAATCTAACTAGATCAATAGAACTTTTATCAGTGGCTTTGCAAAAAGAACAAACTGAAAGACAGAAAGTAAAATTAGAGCTTTTGGAAAAAAAACTGGAGAACAAAATGAATGATTCACAATTGGATAATGAGAATGAATAAAACAGCCCGAATTTTACCCCTAACTGTTTTAGCTCATCTATATTCGATTGTTTTAGGAATTTTCGAAATCTTTTTCTTTTTTTTCGTTTATTGTCTCAATAATCCCCGCAAGGATTTTCTTGAGAATACTCTTTTCTTCAGTTTCAATGGAACTGAGCCTTTTGAAGACATCTTCTTCATAAATTCTGCTTGCTTCCCATTTGTCTTGTGTAGTAGTCATTTTTTCACCCTATTCCGCCAGATGTACGCCAATGGCTAGGATACTCTTATATCATTTGACAACAGGAACTCTCATTTTTCTTACATTTAGAGTTTTATTTTTGATTCATTATAAAGATTTTATTGCAAAAGAGAGCCTACTCGATATTGCAAAAGTCATGATAGCAGGCTTTAGATTTGATTGGTCTGTGCTTGTTCTGTTTTTAGCTCCTAGTCTATTTATGGGAATGATTTCACCATTCAATAAAAATCGGTTTTATGTTATTTTTTGGAAGTATCTGCCTTTACCTTTTTTCATTTTGATCATCACTCATTTAGTTATTGATTTTATCTATTTTCAGAATGCTAATAAACATCTTGGTTATGAAGGATTTGTTTTTTTAGGTAAGGATGCACAAGCTCCGATTTTAGGAGCATTAGAAAACCAACTAAAAGAAATTATTATCGGTTTTATTGTTTGTGTATTATTTCTATTTATAAACATATTATTGCTAAAAAAAATTGGATTAGATGTAGAGAAAGGGGCACTATTTAGAAGAAACCTAACAAAACTTACCTGGGCTTTTGTTTTTGTGATTCTTGGCAGAGGTGGTTTTCAAAATAGTTTTATTGGACCAAGCAATGCGATTGTTACCAATAGTCCGATGCTAAACCAATTTGTATTGAATGGGGTTTTCACTACATTACTTGATTTTAGAGTAGAAAAGTTTTCTAAGTTAAGAATAAGAAGAATGAATGAGACCTTAGCTCTACAGCTTGTTAAAGATGTTATAGCTTATGATACTTCCAAGTTCATTGAGAATTCTCCTTTTCCTATTCAAAGAAAAACAATTCCCATTAAAGGATTAGGAAAACCTAATATAGTTTTAATCCTATTGGAAAGTTGGCCAGCAAAGTATGTACATGAAGATGATAGAATCATGGACGGAAAAGAAATTACTCCTGAATTTCAAAAGCTTATGAAAGAGGGAGTCTATTTTCCAAAGTTCTTTGCCAATGGAGGAAGAACTTCAAATGGATTAGTTTCAGTACTCACAGGAATTCCAGATAGACCGGGAATAAGTCTTACACATACTAAATATTCATTAAATCGATTTAGTGGACTAGCAAATTTATTAAAAGCTGTAGGTTATGATGCAAAACTCTATTATGGGGGAGAAACTTCCTTTGAGAATCTAACTCCAGTACTGCAGAATTGGGGCTTTACAGAAATTTTTGATGCCAATTTTTTTCAAGACTCAGGTAAATATAAAAAAGGAGTTTGGGGATTTAATGATTTAGATGTATTCAATCAAATTTTAGAAGATAAAAAATTAAATCCACCTACTAAACCTGAGCTTACAGTTTGTCTAACTCTTTCCACTCATCATCCATTTCAGATTCCGAACAAATCTTTTGAGCTTAGAACTCCTGTAAATGAAGAAGATCAATTTATCAATTCTCTGTTTTATTCAGATTATGCACTTGGTAAATTCATGGAAGAATACAAGAAACTACCATCGTTTCGTGATACTATTTTTATTTTTGTATCTGATCATACTAGTCATAGAACTCTAAACTATTTTCAAGACAGAAATATTCCATTTTTGGTTTATTCCCCTAGTAGATATAAACCGGCAAAAAACAATAGAATCTCTTCACAAATTGATATTTTACCAACAATTCTAGGAATGATAGAAAATGAGTTTGAGTTTTCAGCAATGGGAAGAGATATATTTCATGACTCTAAAGATGGTTATGCTTATTTTGTATTTGGAAATCTTTTTGGTTTTGCAGAAAAAGATAGAATGATTTTGGATACTGTAGATGGGTCTAATGCACTTGAGTTTACGATTGATCCACCCTATAGAGAATTAGGTCCTTGTAGCAAAAATATACAAAATTGTTCGGGACTACAAGAGAAAGCCAAGGCATTTATCAGTATTCAAGAATTTTTATTAAAGAAAAATCTAATCTCACCGTAGGTTTCTCAGATTTACACACTTTTTTATTTTGTAAAAATAAAAATTTGTATTAAGAAGTTAATCCTAAGTGAATCTTTATTCCATGAAACTTCTTATAGTAGATGACTCAACCATAATGAGAATTGCTATTCAAAAAATTCTTTCTGATAAAGAAATTGAAATTGTCGGACAAGCAAACAATGGAAGAGATGCAATTGAGCTTTTTAAATCAACTAATCCTGATTTTGTAACAATGGATATTACCATGCCTGAAATGGATGGGCTTACTTGTTTAGAAGCAATCCTAAAACTGAAACCAGAAGTAAAAGTTTTAGTTGTAACCGCACTTAATAGTGAAGCAATTCTTTTACAAGCTCTCAAAAAAGGAGCAAAAGGTTTTTTGAATAAACCGTTCACACCAGATAAACTAAGAGATGCATTTACTAAGATGGTTTCTACATGAAAGAACATGAGTTAAATCATATCATATCTACAATTGAAAACTATTTTCAAGAAGTTTCATCAGAAAAAGCTATATTAGGAATTCCTTATACAACTAAAATTGATGAACCTATCTTTGAATTTACTGGAATCATTGGAATTTCAGGTAATAGAAAAGGTGCAATCTATGTTAGTGCAGAATCAAAGTTACTTGAGCAACTAACTTTATTCATTATTGGTGAAGATAATCCAGGGAAGACAATTCTAAATGATATGGTTGGAGAACTAAGTAATACAATTGCAGGTAATATTTGTTCAGCATTTGGAAATGAATTTACAATTACTGTTCCTATTGTAGTAAGTGGAAAAGTTAATGATATTGTTTTACAAAAACTTTCCATACCAATTTTTGTAATCCCCATAACTTGGAAGAATTCAAAATGTAAACTTGTAATTGGAATTGATTAGGAGAAACAAATGATTCAAGCCCCAATCCCTGAGAATGATAAACTTAGAGTAGAAACTCTTAAATCATTAGCTCTATTAGATACCGAAGCTGAAGAAAGGTTTGATAGAATCACTAGACTTGGAAGTCAATTGCTAAACATGCCTATTGTTCTAGTAAGTCTAGTGGACGAGAACAGACAATGGTTCAAGTCTAAATGTGGGCTAGATGCTCCAGAAACTGGTAGAGATGTTTCTTTTTGTGGACATGCAATTTTGAGTGATGAACTATTTTGTATTCCAGATGCTTTGAAGGATGAACGTTTTTTTGATAACCCTTTGGTTGTAGGTCCACCTCATGTAATTTTTTATGCTGGAAGACCACTCAAAGCTAGGAATGGACATAACGTTGGTACGTTATGTTTTATTGATAATAAACCAAGAAATCTAGAAGATTCTGAGGTACAACAAATCAAAGACCTAGGTGCAATTGCTGAAAATGAAATTAATGTTCTTACATTAACTCAGGCGATGCTCATTCAAAAAGACAGTGAAGAAAAAATTAGAGAGGTTATGGATAATTTAGATGAGGGTCTATTTCTGATTCAATCTGATCTAACTATTGGTTCTAAGTATTCACAAGCACTTGAGGTGATTCTAGAAAAGAGTAATCTTGGTCTGATGAAATTCATCGAAACGATTAGAGATAGAATCCCACTCGAAAAGCTTTATAAGATCAATGATTATCTAGAACTTATGTTTCAATCTTCAATTCATGAAGATATGGTGAATGATCTTAATCCACTCAGAGAAATTGAACTTCATTTTTCAGAAAATTCTAAGTACTTAAAATTTAAACTCCGTAGAGTTATGAAAGATAATGAAATCATTCATCTAGTGGTAACAGTAGTTGATATTACTAAATCAACTCTACTATCAAAGGAAATTGCAAAAACGAAAGAAAAAACTCAGAGCATGATGGAAAAAATGTTTGATGTTCTACATGTTGAACCTGCAATCCTAAACGATTTTTTAGATAGTTGCAAAGAAGAACTTAATTTCATGGAGTCAGTTTTAAAGAATGAATATAATGAATCCTATTTAGAAAAGATGAATAGTATTTTTCGTTCAGTGCATTCTATCAAAGGTGACGCTGCCCTACTTGGTTTAAAGCAATTAGTAGAAAATGCTCATGGATTTGAAGATAAGGTAGGAAGTTTGATTGAAAAAGAATCACTTTCACAAAATGATTTCGTTCCAATCACAATTGAATTGGCTAGCTTAGAAGAAAAAATTTCAGAGATTGAAAGCATTGTTGAAAAACTATCCAACTTTCAAAAATCGTTTGGTGCAATCGATTCATCTGAACTTCTATTAAAAACAATTGAGACTCAGATTGAAAGATTAGTGAATAATTCTGAAAAAAAAGTTTCCTTTGATTATTCAGAGTTTAATCATAAAATGGTTCCACTTAAATATAGAAAACTAGTAAAGGATGTGCTGATTCAGCTAGTAAGAAATTCAATAGATCACGGAATTGAAACAACTGAAGAACGAATTGCTTCTAATAAATCTGAAACAGGAAAAATTTCCATTGAATCTAGTTTTGGTTCTGGATACATTAAATTAACGTTTAAAGATGATGGAGCGGGTCTTAACTTAGAAAAAATTCAAAAGGTAGCACTTGAAAAAAAATTATTTCCTCAAGATCAACTTATGAAAATGGAAAAAGCTAAATTAGCAGAATTGATCTATTTGCCCGGTTTTTCCACAGCTAATGTTGTTACTACAAGTTCAGGAAGAGGAATTGGAATGGATATTGTAAAAAAGAGAGTTGAACTTGTAAAGGGTAAAGTAAAATTGAAATCCAGTAAAGGGAAATTTTGTGAGTTTAGTATCTTGCTTCCCTTTTGAGGAAAGATGACTCATAAGCCCAAAGTTCTTGTTGTAGAAGACACTGTTTCCACAGCAAAAACTATTGATCGATGGTTAAAGCAGGCGGGGTTTGATCCTAAACTTGTATATTCTGCTGAAGAAGCTATTTTAGTTCTTGAGTCATTTGCACCTGACATAGCAATTTTCGATCATTATCTTCCCGAAAAGACAGGAATTGAACTTCTATCAGAACTAAGTTTAAAATCACAAATCAATTTCCCCATGCTCATAATGTCAGCAGAAAATTCAGAACAATTAATGACTGAAGCAATGGATAAAGGAGCAAGTGATTTTATATCTAAACCAATCAATAAAGTAGAAATGCTTCTTAGATTGAACAACCATCTAAGACTAAAATTTAATGAAGTAGCATTAAAAAAAGCACTCGAAAAGATCAATAGAGAGAAGTCACTATTAGCAAAATATTTTTCTGACGATCTAGTAGAAAATATTCTGAACGAAACTATTAAACCGAATTTAGGTGGAGCAACACTAGATGCAACTATATTGTTCTTTGATATTAGAGGTTCCACAAAAATTTCAAACCAAATGAATGCAAAAGAGTTTAGTGAATTTTTAAGTCTTATCTTAACTGATATAATGGATTTAATTTATGGTTGTAATGGTTCAGTCAATAAATTAATGGGTGATGGCATACTAGCAACATTTGGTTGCCCAATTCCTAATGATGAGGATGCAACTAACGCTGTTTTGTGTGGAAAAAAAATTCTCGAATACTTAGAAACCTTTAATGAGTTTTCGCCTAACGGATTTGAAGAGCCAATTAGAGTAGGAATAGGAATCTCTAGTGGAAAAGTTTTTGCGGGAAATATTGGTTCTGTGAGAAGAATGGAATATACAGTTCTTGGAGAAGCTGTAAACCTAGCAAGCAGACTAGAGAATCTAACTAAACTCACTGAGTTTCAAATATTAATCGATAGTAAAACAATTAAGTTAGTGAATTCAAATGAATTCTGTTTTCAAAAAACAAAAATAGATAATGTTCGTGGAATCAGTGAAACAGTTGAAATATATACTTTTAAATAAAATTTCGATCCAGAAAAAATTAAGAAAGAGAGAATCCTAGTTATTACTCTAGGTAGTCTAGATTATGAATTTACTAATTCTAGAAAATCATGAATTGAAGAATGATGTTTATGTTATCAAAGGAAGAAAGTATGAGCATATAACTAAAGTTCTAAAATCCAAGGTAAACGATAAACTTCAGGCAGGAGTCTTAAATATTGCACTTGGCGAATTTTTGATTCAAAAAATAGACCATGATCTAAAAGTAATAGAAGGAATATTTTTTCAAAGACAAAATGAACTAACGTCAAAATTTCATAGACTAAATTTTTATTTTGCTTTTCAAAGACCTCAGACAACTAAAAAAATTTTACACTTGGCAAGCTTAATTGGAGTTGGTTCAATAAACTTTTTTAGAGCAGAAAAATCAGAGAAATCCTATGAAGATTCTAACCTATGGAAAAATGATTCTTATATTGAAGAAATGATTCTTGGTTTAGAACAAGGAAAAAGAGTTAATTTGCCCAAAGTAGAAAAACTAAAAAGCATTTACAATATCAATTTTGAAAAAGAATTTATTGTTCTTGAACCAAATTCTAAAATCTTATTCAATGAAAAAAAAAGTTTACTAGAAGAAATGAATCCAGTGATGATTTTCTTAGGGCCTGAATCAGGATTTGTAGAAAAAGAAATTGAGTATCTGGAAAAGAAAGGTGGAATTTGCATTAAGGTTTCTAATTCCATTCTTAGAACAGAACAAGCATTTGCATTTTCTCTATCACAAATTGAATTTTTACTTTGAAAATTTTTTCGCTGATTAACGTTAGTTCGATGTATAAAGAAAACATAGGAATAATTGTTAATTCTAAATTTGGGAGACAGCCTAGTGTTCCTCTAGTTTGTATGACTTATCCTGTAATAGTTCTGGTATCTTGTATTAGTAGTGTCTTTCGTTATTGTTTTTGATTCAACGTTTTCGCTCTGGTAGAGAAAAAGGCTTTTGGGAGTAAAGATATTTTTATTTGTTCACCAAACAAACAGTTATTACAAAATAAATTATTGAATGACTAACAGTTATTACAAAAAATCTGATTTTAGTTATTACATTGTCAATAAATTTCAAAAAAATAGTTATTACAAAGCACCAACAAAAGAAAAGTCCTTGCAACTAAGACAAAGCTCCTCAACTAGAGCAACCAAAGGGAGTCTCCAATACAAGAGAAAAATTACCCAACAGAGCAACTACACATAAATCCATGCAATGTAAACAAACAAGCCCTTGCGTCTTAGATCGAAGCTGAGAGAGGGAAAAGACGCTAAAGGAAATAATTACTAATGTGCTCAAACTGCGATTTGAGATAAAATCCTTATATCAAACTCATGTTAACTATTACTTGAAAAAGAACGGGGTTAATCTTATACTGTATAAAGTAAAAACTCTGAGGCCAAATGATGGAAAAAGAAATCAATCCTAGAAAAGAGATTCCAGAAAATGGGAATGAACCAAAGAAACAAAATAAGACTAAGCTAATATTTGCAATCGTGCTTGCAGCAATTGCTGTGATCTATGATATCTCACCTATAGATGTGATACCAGATGTGATACCTGTTGTTGGTTGGTTAGATGATGTTGGCATTACGGCAGTAACTTTTATAAATTTATTTAGACAGCTTAAGAATAAAACTTAGAAAATGAAAAAAAGTCGGTTTGTGATTGGAGTAATGGACTCGGGAATGGGAGGAATTTCTGTTCTGAATGAACTTGCAACTGAAGTTAGTTCCTGTGACTATATTTATTTTGGTGATCTTGCAAATAGTCCTTATGGAAACAAAGATAGGGAACAAGTTTTAAAGTTTGTAGAAAATTCGATCTCCTTTATGACTGAAAAAGGAGCAAATGCAGTTGTGCTTGCCTGTAACACTGCTACCTCTGCTGCTGTTGCTCATATCAGAGCAAATCATTCCTTTCCTATCTTTGGTATGGAACCAGCCATTAAACCTGCAATTGAAGAAAATCCAAATGAAAAGGTTGCAGTTCTTGCAACATCACTAACGTTAAAAGAAGAAAAGTTTTCAACTCTTGGAAAAACACTAAATGCTGGCGAAAAATTATTTCCAATAAATTGCGATGGACTTGCAACGTTAGTCGATAGAGAAGATATTGCTGGTGCAAGAGAGTTTTTACTTCCCATTTTTGAAAACTTAGAAAAGGAGCAAATCCAAACTATTGTTCTGGGTTGCACTCACTATGTTTTATTAAAACCTATCATTCTTGAATGGAATAAAAATGTAAAAATATATGATGGTAATACTGGAACAACTAGGCATGTCAAATCAAGTCTGGGTGTAAGTTCCGAAGACCGTGAATCAAGAATTGATATTTTTCTGAATGGTGGCACAGAATATGATTTAGAAATTGCTACCAGATACTTAAATCTAAACCCTAAAGAAGAACGTTATGTCAAATGAAGAAATTTCTTATCGAAGTTCTGGAGTAGATACCCATGCAGGACAAGAATTTGTAAATAGGATTAAAAAGAATGTAAATTCTACCCATAACCCAAGAGTTTTAGGTGGACTGGGTGGTTTTGCAGCTGCTTACGATGCTTCTTTTCTGAAGAACTATCGCGAACCGATATTAGTTTCTTGTACTGATGGAGTAGGAACAAAGCTAGAGCTTGCTAGACTTCTCGGAATTCATAATACTGTTGGAATTGATCTAGTAGCAATGAGTGTGAATGATCTTTTGGTTACTGGGGCTAGACCACTTTACTTTTTAGACTATATCGCCTGTGGTAAACTAGATGTATCTAAAATGGATGAAATTGTATCAGGAATTGTGACTGGTTGTAAACTTTGTGGAGCAGCGTTAGTCGGCGGGGAAACAGCAGAACATCCAGGACTCATGAAAGAAGATGAATATGATCTAGCAGGTTTTGCTGTAGGTGCTGTAGAAAAGTCTGATATGATAGACGGAAGCAAGGTACAAGCAGGTGATATGATTATTGGTCTTGCATCTAGTGGACCACATAGCAATGGTTTTTCACTTCTTAGAAAATTATTTCTTAAAGAAGGAAAATTCTTGCCAGACTCTGAGAAAGAAATTTCTTTCTTAAAGGATTATGTACTTACTCCAACTAAGATTTATGTTGAGTCAGTTCTAAAGGTTCTTCTGAAAGAAGAGATCAAGGGAATGGTACATATAACTGGGGGTGGATTTTATGAAAATATTCCTAGAATTCTTCCAAAAAACTTAGAAGCTATCGTAACACGAAAGCATTTACCCAAACACTATCTTTTTGAGAGAATTCAATCTGAATTTTCGATATCTGAAAAAGAACTTTTCTCTACATTCAATATGGGAACTGGATTTATGTTAATAGTGGATAAACTTTCTGCAGATAAAATTGTTCAGCTTTTTCAAGAACAAGGAGAAGGCGCAAGCATTATTGGTGAGATAAAAGATGGGGAAAGAAATGTTCAATTAATTGATTAGAGTTAATTCTCATTGTTTTGGATTTTATATATTGCAAAAGACTTACCTATTGAAGAGAATCCTTTAAGCAAACTATGATAAATCACTCTGGAACTGCAAAGTATCTTCCCTTTTCAGCATAAACCTTCAGCTTTATTTTGTAACAGATCGATAAAAATTCAGAACTGAGTCCATCCACGATCTTTCCTGAAAATATTTTTTTCCCATCCTTCAGTAGTAATACATGAGTGAATCTTGAGGAAATTTCTTCGATTCTATGTGTGATAAGAATTGCACTAGATTTTCTGTTGTGGAGTTTTTCATCTAGAAGGTTTAAGAATTCTTCTCTAGCCCCAATATCCATCGCAGAACATGGCTCATCCAAGATTAGGATTTCTGGGTCATGGATAATTGCTCTTAGCAAAAGAATTTTTTGTTTTTCCCCCGATGAAAGAGTTGAAAAAATTTGATCGGGATTTGATATCCATAAGTTTTCTTTTAAAATTGATTCTACTTTGGAAATATCTTTTTGACTAGGCTCATGATAAAATCCAATAGAAGGAACAAGGCCTGTGAGTAAAACTTCTTTTACAGTTAAATTTTTTTGTAGCAAACTGTTTTGTTGTGTGCTTTCTAAAATACCTATTCTTTTTTGAATTGGTCTAAGAATTGTCTCACCGAATGTTTCTCCAAATATTTTAATCTTACCAGAAGTCGGGGATAGATATCCGTATAGTAAATTGATTAGAGTTGTTTTTCCCGAGCCATTAGCTCCAAGTATGACCCAATTTTCACCCTTAAAAACTTTTAAGTCGATAGAACTAAGTAATGAAGTTTTATTTCTAGAATAGCTAAGTGATTCTAGGGAAATCAGTTCTTCAGTCAAAAATTTATTTCGTAGCTATGTATTGTTTATTGAGTCTTTCAAGATAATTGTTAAATGATTTTTCATTATCAATTTTAAATGTTTTTAAAATTGGCTCATTGATAACAAAAAAACTTGCCT
>JANRLP010000139.1:0-11405 GCA_033762425.1 Leptospiraceae bacterium | reverse complement strand
AGATATAGTTCAAATCATTGACGGAGCTTCGGAAAGAACAATGAACGAGGCTCCTCCAGAAATTGACCTAACAGAGGATGCAGAGATTGCTTCCAATAATTCAATTCGATCTAAGCAAGCAGCAAAGATCATTGATAGTTCTACTGAACAGCTTGTGCAAAAGCAACAAAAGGAACAAAGTGATTTGCTTTCTGAAGAAATTCGCAAGAGATTTGCAACGTTAAAAAAAGTGAATAAGGAAAACTTTAACATGTTTGAAGTGGCTATCACTTGTCATAAACTAGCAAATGACTACAAGAAACTTGCTAAACTCAATCACTGGAAAGAAATCGAAGCAATGTTTGATTAATAGATTCTTGAATGTCTTCTCTAGAATGTAAAATTTGCAAGATTCATTTAGATTCTTCCAATACGTTTTTATATGAATCCAATGAATGGATTTTAAGAGAGGCAGAAAAAGAAAAAAATTGTGCGGGCTACCTATATCTAGAACCCAAAAAACATAGAACTAGTTTTGTGGAATTTTCTCCAATCGAATATGCGAGTCTTAGCGTTGTTTTAGAAAAAGGCATGAATTGGATCACCAAAAACTACTCTCCTAAAAAAATTTACACCGTTACCATCTCTGAGGCAGTTCCTCATATTCATTTTCATCTTGTGCCAAGATATACCGATGAACTCAAAGGTATTCCCTATTTACAAGCAGCACTGGAAGGCAAATTGTAATTACTTTTGGCGATAAGAACAATACAAGTTTATTCCTAAACTTGTTCGTTTTGATTGGGGTTTATGGACTCAATTGTATAGAAAATCTATTTATCTCACCTAACGTTAGCACAAGTTTTATTAATCGAAGAAACATAAGTCTTGGGCATTTCTACGGGCATCGTTTCTGAGCCAGAAAATTTTCCTTTGATTATGATTTTCTTTTCTTGGTAAAGCTCTAACCAATCTGCAAGAAGTTTATTGGAAATGGGAGCGTAAGACCAATGCCATCTTTCTAAAAAGTAACCTTGGTTATTTCTATCTTTAAGATCGTTGTATGGTTGACAAAAACCAAATTTATGAGCGTTAGTCGTCATCCATTGGTATAGAAATTCCCCTTTTCCACCTTTCGCAAAGTATTCATTATCAAATGAATTGATATCAATGTCTGTTCCCCAATGATGACGGGAAGTTCCTGGAGCACTGGAGTATTGCAAGATAAGGGCAACTCTTTCTTCAGGTTTTTTGCCTTCCACTGATTCTTTCATCTTAGTTTTGCCTGAATATTTATTTTCCCAAATCGCTTTTTGGTCATAATAACTTCTAAAACTGGAACGTGCCCAGATGGTTTCAGCAGTTTTATTTCCTTTATCTTTTTCAAATGCGTCCACCATCTTTTGAAATGCCTCAGCTACATCTGGTCGCATGAGTTGAGTTGCTCCATTGGACTTATTGACAAAAGCCTTATGCACCTTAGAACCTGAATAATCACCCATTAGATATTTTTCTTTAGGGATTCCAAGATAGATATCATTTGCAAAAACGGAACAGTTCAAAAAAAGAATTGTTATATATAGTTTCATTATTACCTCAAATTGAATTTAAAAATTTCTCAACATCATCATGATTTCCAAAAACAACCATTATATCATTAGTTTTGAATGTGGTCTTGTTATTTGGAATTCCCATTGTTTCCAGAGTAGGTGCATCTTCTTTTCTTTTACCTGCTGTTTGTTTGTATCTCTTAATCGTGATTAATAAAAGAGAATAAATTTCTTTTAGTTTTACTTCTTCTAAAGTTTTACCTACAAAAATTTCTGGAACAAGAAGTTCAGCAATTCTAAACTCTTCTGAAATCATCATGCTACCTTTCATATTAGCATGAGCAAACATCTCAGCCATATTCTTTGCGGCTCTCTCTTCAGGATTGAATATAGAAGTTATGCCAAGCATTTTTAAAATTCTTACATGAAGTTCAGTTTGGTATCTAGCAATAATTTCTTTCACACCGATTCTTTTTAAAATATCACTTGTTATGATTAATGTTTCAAAATCATCCGCTGTTGCTAAAATTACATAATCAAATTCTTCCAAGCCCTGTGCTTTCATTGCTTGCTCATCAGTGCAGTCCATTCTGATAGCGTTAGTCGTAAAGTCTTTGATCTCATCTATGAGTTCCATTTCTTTATCAATTGCAATTACTTCATGTCTTTCTTCATGAAGACATTTCACCAATTCTTTTCCAAAATCACCTAGTCCAATGACAGCAATTTTTTTTCGTTTCATATGATTCCTTTCATAGATCTTGCATAAAGCTCATGATATTTTTCAGTACTTTTTTTCCAACCCCAGTCTAGACTCATTATGTTCTTTCTGATTTGGTTAAACTCATTTTTATTATAGTAAGTAGAAGATGCTCTCTCAAGTGCATATCCCAAGGAAGAAGAGTCATTTGGTTCAAATACAAATCCAGTTTTATATTCAATCAAATCTGACTCGTGCACTGAGTCTTTTAATCCTCCCACTCTGGAAACTATTGGAATCGATCCGTATGCATGGCTATAGAGTTGGTTTAGACCACAAGGCTCAAACAAGGATGGCATCAAGAAAAAGTCACTCGCAGCTTCTATCTTTCTAGCTAAAGTTTCATTAAAACCTTTAAAGAAATATAATTTCTGCTGATTATGATGGGAGTGATAAAAAAAAGCTTCTTCTAGATTTTCATCTCCTGTTCCAAGAACAAAATAATAAAATGGAAGATGAATTCTATTTACAAATGCATCTAAAAAAGTTTCGAATCCTTTTTGATAGGTCAATCGACTAACGATTCCAACCATCGGTCTTTCCATATCCACATGAAGTCCTTGTTCATGATAAAGCCTAAGTTTATTTTCGTATTTTCCTTGTTCAGCAGTGTCTTTATTATAATTCAGAAATATTTTTGAATCCACTTCTGGGTTCCATTCGTGTTCATCAATTCCATTCATGATTCCTGTAAATGAATCTTTTCGATCATTTAGAAGCCAAGCAAGATGACAACCAGCCGGCTCAGAAAGAACTTCTTCTCTATAACCAGGACTAACTGTAGTAATCTCGTCAGCCGAGAGTATTGCTCCTTTCATATAATTAACTTTGCCCAGATTATCTAGTGACTCCATTCTTATATAAAAAGGGTCTAGTCTAAGAAATTGAGTCATCCAATATGGATGATCTCCTTGGTAGGCTAGATTATGAATCGTAAAAACTTTTGATTTAGGATTTCCAGATTTTGCAGATAAGTAAATTGATAATGAAGTGTGCCAGTCATGAGCATGGATAATATCGGCTTTCAATAGTATCGATAGATGATGGCATGCATAGGAAAAAATAGCAAAGCTAAATAGTTCATCAGAATTGCCATAGATGCTCGAATATTTTTGAAATATTGGTGATTGAAAAAAATATATATCCACTCCGTGAAGCCTAGTGTGTAAAAATCTAGACTTAGAAAGAATCATGGATGCATCTGAGCCATAATTATCGCTTTGACGGATGCATTTGAATTCTTTTCCTGAGAAACTAATCCTATCTTCCATATGAGATAATAAAGGCAAAGCCACACTTACTTCATTTTCTTTTGCTTGAAACCTAGAAAAAGAGGAAAGCATATCTGAGAGTCCACCAACTTTAATGAATGGAAAATACTCTGCTGTTGAATGGAAAATTTTCATTGATTCGAGAAATCCTTATAAAGTAGGGAAGCCTGAATCCCTGTATTACCTTGATACTTTCCAGAGGAATATTCAGTGATATCACCTTCAACAGTATGATAAAAAATCTGACAGATCTGAACGTTAGGATAAATGATTAGTGGATGAATCACAGAAATTTCTAAAGTCCAAAACCCTTTAAACCCAACATCTCCAAACCCTGCTGTGACATGTACAAACATACCTAGTCTGCCAATGGATGATCTACCTTCGAGCATGGGAACTAACGCATGAGTTTCAGTGAACTCTAAGGTTCTACCAAGATACAAGATTCCCGGTTCTAACTTATAGCCATTTTCTGGAATAGAAATCTTTTTTGTTTTTGGGGGTTTTTTCATATCTAATGGAAACTCTTCATAGACCATGAGTTCATCATGAAGTCTTAGGTTGTAAGAATTTGGATTCAGAAGTTTTTCTTCATAAGGTTCAATTTTAATACTACCTTCCTCCATCTTTTTTTTAATTTCTTTTCCGGTGAGTATCATCTTATTCCCCTTTGAAATTTGGTTTACGTTTTTCTTGGAAAGCGGCTAACGCTTCTTTTCTATCTTCTGTGGTTAAAGTTTTTGAATACAATTTATGTTCTAGGTCTAGACTTTTTTCTAAAGATAGTTTGATTCCCTCATCAATTGCTTTTTTGGCAAGTTTGATTGCAATGGGAGCATTATTAAGAATGGATTCAATTTTTTTTTCAAGCTCATCCTTATAAGTTTCACTTGCAAAAACTTCAGTTACAATTCCTAACTCTAATGCTTTTTTTGCATCTATCCTACTTGCAGTAAAGATTAGCTCTTTAGCTTTGGAGGTTCCAATAAGTCTAGAAAGTCTTTGAGTTCCACCCGCTCCAGGAATGATTCCAAGACTAGTTTCAGTGAGTCCAAGGGTTGCAGAATCTTTTGCATAACGAATATCCGTTGCAAGAGCAATTTCTAGTCCACCACCCAAAGCAAATCCATTTAGCATAGAAATAGTTGGATATGGAATTTTTTCTAATACTCTCAAACTCTTTCGAAATAAATCTAAAAAATACTTCACATCTTTTTCTGTCCAACCAGCTCTTTCTTTTAAGTCAGCTCCCGCACAAAAAGATTTTTCTCCCGCACCTTGTAATACTAGAATTCTAACGTTAGGATCTTTTTGAATTCGTTTGAGTACTGAATAGAATTCTTCCATAAGAAGTTTTGAAATTGAATTACTCTTTTCTACTCTGTTAAAAAAGATTCTAACAATTCCATCGTGCGTATGAACTAAAAGTTCACTCATAAAGTTTCCTTTTGAAGGATAAATTTTAACATCTCATCCAAAAGAGTAGGGGAATGAATTTCTGCCATTGTAGTGAGTGGAACAGGGATAAATATGAATATAAAACTTAGGAGCATAAATCCACCTAAGAGTTTTCGGGACAGAGAAATTCCTTCCGTGGCATCAGGAACATATGGATGTTCCACTTTGATTAAGAAATAGATCAGAAAAGCCCAGATGAGCCAGCTGAAGCTAACTAGACTTAAGAACATGAAACCAATGAAAAGAAAGTAGATCCATTTACGATAACTTTCCCCAAAAAGACTATAGATGATATGACCTCCGTCTAGTTGTCCAAATGGAAGAAGGTTGATTGCAGTGATGATAAGTCCCACCCAACCGGCACGGGCTAGAGGGTGGATCATTACATCAAACTGCATAGGATCATATGGACCTAGAATCCATTGGGAAGTCCATTTTGTGAAAAGGCTATCACCAAAGACTAGAATTTGGTTCGGATTTTGAGAAATATCCAGAATGGGAACTAATTCAGAATAGTACAACCCTATGATCCAAGCGGGAACTGACAAGATTAGACTCATAAACGGTCCGCCGACCCCTACATCAAAAAGTTTTGACTTATCCTGGAACTGCCCCTTCATTTTGATGACTGCTCCCATTGTTCCGATAGGACCAAAAGGCATTGGGATAAAATAGGGAAGAGTAGAAGGGATTCCATGAATTCTAGCAGGAATATAATGTCCCATTTCATGACAAAAAAGGATAAATATTAGAGTTATTGAGTAAGGAAGTTCTAGAAAGAATATTTCTTTGAGATTTGGCAGAATAGGAATTATAAAAAACCCTTCTCTAAACGTAAGAGTTAGGAAAGTTAAAAGGAATAAAAAAATGTGTAGCTTAAAACTAGTTTTCACTTGTCCTAATGTTATACTAGAGAATATTTAGTCAAGAAACCTTGAATAAAAAGTAAATGGGTTTGCCGATAATAGTTTGTAGGATTGAATATGAGTTTAAAAAACATGAGTGTTAGAGGAAAAATTATCCTCTCAGTGGGAATTTTTCAGGTCTTATCTCTAGTGATTGCGATTCTAGGAACCGCTGGTCTTTTAAAGATTAACACAGAATATGATGTAATTTTTGATTACCAAGCGAATGTAGTTAGCCACACAAACAATCTTTCCTATTCCATTGATTTATTCAAAATTCATTTAGACCTAGCTGCAAAAGCAGAAACCAAGGCTGATTTTTTGAAAGAAATTGACTTAGTTAAAATTGAAGAAAAGAAATTAGTTGATACTAGTAACAAAATAAAAAAGTATTTTGATCCAACTGTTAGAGCATTTATTGACCAATATGTAAAAAATTCCAACGGAGTTTTCAAAGAAGAAGAAAACGTAGCAAAGGTATTTGATGAAATTGAGAAGATTCTAGCGAATCTACCTGAGGTTACAGAGTATGTGAGTAAACAACAAGATGAGATGTTCCGCTATGATGTTCAGGAGTATAGAAAGTACCAAATTCCCAGAGAGTTAGATGCTAAGATTAAGTCCTTAAAACCAGTTTATATATTGCTAACAGAAAAAATGAAACTCATCAACGAGGGTGCCTATAAGGGACTTGTGATAGGTAAGAAAACTTTAGATGAGGTTTCTCTTGGAGTGAAGGTTGTTCTTTGGGGTGGATATGCACTATCCTTAGTGATTGTGGTAATCACTACTTACTTTATGGTAAGAAGAATTGCAAAACCAATCCAAGAAGCTGAATACATCGCTAATAAATTTGCTGATGGTGACTTAACCCAAACTTTAGAAAATAGTTCACAGGATGAGATTGGAAGACTCATGCGAGCATTGAACAAGGCTAGTGATAATCTAAAAAGAATTATCAAAGAAATCGGTAATACTTCAGATCATCTTGCATCTTCCGCAGAACAACTTTCTGCAACTTCTAGAAATCTTGCTGATGGAGCAACGAACCAAGCTTCCTCCTTGGAACAAACTGCATCTGCTGTAACTGAAATCAGTGAATCCATTTCTTATGTATCTGATTCTGCTAGAGACCAAGAAAAAGAAGTGATTGAAACGAATAAGTCCATGAATGAACTTTCTAAATCCATCATTCAGATTACTGAAACTGCTCGTGCAGTGAATGAGGGTTCTCAGTCTGCTCTTGCTGAAGCAAAAGAAGGTCAGTCCAAAGTAAATGAAACTGTGAAGCGAATGGCAGCAATCGAAGAGAGTTCGGAACAAATTGCAGAGATCATCAATGTAATCAATGATATTTCAGAACAAACTAACTTACTTGCATTGAACGCAGCCATTGAAGCAGCAAGAGCGGGTGAATCTGGTCGTGGGTTTGCAGTAGTCGCTGAAGAAATATCTAAACTTGCTGCACGTTCACAAAAGGCAACTAGAGAGATTGCTGATCTAATTACAGATAGTATTACTAAGGTGAATGATGGAAAGTCTATTGTGGGTCAGGTTGTAGAATCACTGAATAAGATTTTGAACAAATCTCTAGAAGCTGCACAACTTTCTGATGCAATCTCTAATGCTACTAAACAACAAAGTTCAGGCAACCAAAAGGTATTAAAATCTGTAACCACACTTTCTCAGATGGCACAATCCATTTCTAGAGCAACTACTGAAATGAAAACTTCTTCTAAAGAGATCGCTAATGCAATTGAACAAGTTAACTCTGTGGCTCAAAATACTGCATCTTCTTCAGAAGAAATGGCAGCATCCACTTCAGAACTTGCAAGCCAATCAGAGAAGCTCACTAGCCTAATTTCTGTGTTTAAGGTAAATTAATTATTCATTAGAATGAATAAACCTGAAATTAGTATTTATGAGTCCATGAATACTCATGATTTAATTCATGAGTATAAATTAGGTTATGAAAAGATTCCAAAAGATATTCTGTACTTAGATGAAGAAAAAATCAATTTAAGATTTAAGAAAGAAGATCATGCTGGTTTATGGTCTTGTAAAGAAATTATTGGACACATCGCTGATGCTGAAGTTGCAGTAACTCATCGCCTTAGAAGAATCTATTCTGAAGATAAACCTAAGTTAGCAATCTGGGATGAGGAGCAATTTTTTCGTTCTGGAATTTATGAATTAAATTCAATTCAAGAATACTTAGAATCTATTAAATCAATTCGTGGATTAACTGCGAGCACTCTTGAAAAATTTACTGAAAAAGATTTCTCAAGAGTAGCGATTCACCCCGAAAGAGGGGAAATTTCTGTGAAAGAAATATTTTCATACATCACATGGCATCTAGTTTACCATTCATGGTACTTAACTCGTAAAATTGAATTGTTAAAATGAGTTCGATTTATTTCTTGGAACAACTCACTTTACGAGCCTCCGGCACCATTCCCACTATAATTAAATAACCTAAACGTTCTCAGCAAATACCTCAAATACTGATCAACACTTTCATGCTTTTGAATCTTCACTTCAAATTCTTCAATCAAATCTTTGGGTATTCGTAAGGTCGAAGAAGTCTTCTTTTTTTGATCTTGTAAATTTTTTTATCAAAAATTTACTTCGCTCACCAAGTTGCCTAATCGCTTCCAGCGGGCACTTGTAGTCTCGGCACTGTTCGTGCCTGCGACTTAAATTAAGATCATTGGTTTGAAGTTCATTGAATAAAACATTAGCACTCATATATTGAGAGGGTATAAAACTTTCTCATTTTTCCGAAGGAGTAATAATTTTTTAAGTATGAAAAATTATTCGTGAAAAATTATTCTTGTATATTGTTTCGTATGAATTTTTATGGTCATAGAACTTATTTAGGAGAAAAATATGAAATCAATTTTGGGTTTACTTATCTTAAGTACGGCAGTTTACGCACAGGTTCCCAGTGAAAAAGCATTACAAATGTTAAAGTCAGGAAACAAACGTTTTGTGGAAGGTAAGTCAATAAGACCAAACCAAACATTAGAAAGAATTAAAGAAACATCTAAAGGTCAAAAACCTTTTGCAATTATTGTTGGTTGTTCCGATTCTAGGGTTCCCAGTGAAATTATTTTTGATCAAGGTCTTGGAGATTTATTCATCGTGAGAACAGCAGGTCAGGTTTCCACTTTTGCTTCTTGGGGAAGTATTGAATTTGCAGAAGCAGTCCTTGGTGCAAAATTGATTGTTGTACTTGGACACACTAAATGTGGTGCTGTTGCTGCTGCATGTACGGTTCCTGAAGTTCCAGGTCATATCGTAACTCTAATCAATGCAATTAAACCAGCAGCAGAGATTGCAAAAGAATTAGATGGAGACTTAGTAGAAGAAGCTGTGAAGATAAATGTTGCCCTTCAAGTCAAAGCTTTAAAAAGCTTAGAGCCAGTCTTGAGTAAAAGTGTTAAAAATAAATCTACACTAATCGTTGGTGCAGTATATGATATTGAAACAGGAAAAGTTGAATTCCTAAGTGATAACTTCTTAGACTTAATAAAAGCTAAGCAAAAAAAGATTGGCGAGAAATAAAATGGAAGTATTGAATTCTTTAACAACCAGTATGTCTTCTCCAATGGTGCTTGCCTTCATATTAGGTTTAATTGCAACATTACTAAAAAGTGATTTGAAGTTTCCTGATGGATGGTATCTCGGTTTAACTGCCTATCTATTATTTGCGATTGGAATGAAAGGGGGAGTAAAACTTTCTCTGGTGAATATCAGTGATATCATTAAACCAGCTAGTATAGCAATCTTAATCTGTATATGCATTCCCATCTGGAGTTATTTCATTTTAAAGAAAATTGGAAAATTTGATATTGCAAATGCTGCGGGTATTGCTGCACATTATGGTTCGGTATCTGTGGTTACTTTTAGTGAGGCAAGTTCTAGACTTGATTTACTAAAAGTTGATTATGAAGGGTTTATGCCAAGCTTACTTGCGATCATGGAGATTCCTGCGATCATCATAGCTTTATTCATTGCAAGAATTGCAAAGAAAAATGATATAAATGAAGAAAAAGTTCCAATCAAAAAAATATTACATGAGTTACTCACTGGAAAAGGTACGATACTTTTAGTTGGTGGAATTCTCATTGGAATTATTTCTGGAAAAAAAGGTTATGAGCAAGTAATGCCATTATTCGATGCACCCTTCAAAGGAATTCTAACTCTATTTTTATTAGAGGTTGGTCTTGTTGCAGGTAGGAGACTCGGAGACTTGAAGAAGGCGGGTCCTTTTTTAATTCTATTTGGAGTATTGATGCCTTTGATCCATGGCACTATAGGAATATTCCTAGGTAGCCTTGTAGGTTTGAGCCTAGGTGGTGGAACTTTGTTTGGAGTCCTTTGTGCTAGTGCTTCCTATATTGCAGCACCTGCATCTGTTCGGATTGCACTTCCCGAAGCTAGTCCCACTTACTACCTCACTGCATCCCTTGCGATTACTTTTCCATTCAATGTAACCATTGGATTACCCATTTATTATTCTATTGCAAAGGCAATTTATGGAGCGTAACATGATTCTTAAACAAGTTAAGTTAGTAACAATCATTGGACTTGATTCTCTAGAACAGAAACTCATTCAAGAGATAAAAAAGATTGGTATCAGGGGATATACAATCAGCGAGGCACATGGTGAAGGTTTACACTCACAAAAAAATAGTGACTGGGAAGGAAAGAATATTCGAATCGAAACCTTAGTTTCAGATGAGAAAGCAACAAAACTACTAAAGGTTCTTTCTGATAAATACTTTGAGGTTTATGGAATCGTTGCTTTTGTCAGTAACGTTGAAGTTCTTCGACCAGAGAAATATACTTAATTAACGTGAGTTCGATGTAAGAAGAAAAGATAATAGGATTATTCATTTTGGCGGCAGCCGGGCTTTCCTCTCTCGTTAATTTTTTGCATTCACAAAAAATTAACGCCGAGTCAATCCCTGCCGCATTCCTGAGCGTTAGCTATCACGTTCAGCGTGAATACTAACATTCCTTATTTGTATGAGTTGTCCTGTAATAGTTCGGGCATCTTGTATTAGTAGTGTATTATCTGATCGTATTTGATTCGACGTTTTCGCTCTGATAGAGAAAATTGCCTTTAGGCGTAAAGACTTTTTGTGTGTTCGCCAAACAAACAATTATTACAAAATAAATTATTGAATGATTAATAGTTATTACAAAAAACCTGATTTTAGTTATTACATAGTCAAGAAATTTCATAAAAACAGTTATTACAAAATAATTTATTGAAAGGTTAATAGTTATTACAAAGCACCAACCACGGAAAATCTCCTACAACTAGGACAAAGCTCCTACAACTAGAGCAACTAGAGAAGAGTTAGCAATACAAGGAACAATTCACACAACAACATTCAACTACACCGAAACTCTAATATGTAAACAACAAAACCCGCGTCCCAGATCGAAGCGGAGTCAATAAATTGCAATG
>JANRLP010000138.1:0-41391 GCA_033762425.1 Leptospiraceae bacterium | reverse complement strand
CCTTTAATCATTAACTTTTTCTCTTAAGTTGACAGCATTACCCGATTGAAGCGGAGTCAATAAATTTCGCACTTCGATAAAATTGCTTCGCAATCACTCAGTGACCGAAATTTATTGACTGAAGCTGAGAGCGGGAAAAGACGCCCAAGAGTGATTAAGTGAGTTCAATGTAATAAAATACTATTGCACCCAAAACGTTCTTTGAGATAAAATCCTTTTACCGAACTCACGTTAAATAGTTAGTTTCATAGAATGTAAATTTTCTCAAAATAAGATTTGGATTGCTATTTTTTTTAGCGATTAAAATCCTTTTTCAACAATCCATTCATAATTAAATGAAGAATTTAAAAACAAGATACAAATTGATTATGTTGAATGCAATTCCATTCTTGACTATTCTATTGATTAGTGGAGTTTATACTAAAAATTTGTATAAATTCTACAATGTTCAGAAGAATGTTTCTGATTTGACAACCTTATTCATTGTTTCAGGAAATTTGGTACATGAAATGCAAAAAGAGAGAGGAATCTCAGCGGGGTTTCTTTCTAGCAAAGGTTTAGAATATAGTGCTGAGGTGATATCTCAAAGAGCAAAGGTAGATGAAGTTTTTCAGTCAATAAATATTTTTTTCCAAAGATCAAGTATTGATTCTAATCTTACAAATAAGATTTCTTATAACTTCTTTTTAGAAATTTCTAAAAAGCTTTCCGATTATAGAAAACTGATTGATGGGTTCGAGGTTACCGCAAAGGAAGAAATTCCCTTCTATAGCAAACAGTTAGCTGATATTCTTTTTAATGTACTCAATGGGATTGGTTTAATTGATAATTCTGAGGTAGCAAAAATTTTCGATTCTTATTATAAGCTGATATTAGCAAAAGAAAATTCAGGCATGGAAAGAGCAGTAATTAATTCTGTTCTAAGTAAAAAAGAATTTGATACCTTTAGCTATGAGACTTGGATCAAGGTAAAATCAGTTCAAGACTTATGCCTAAAAGAATTTAACCAGTTAGCAACAGCTGATATACTTGAATTTTTCAATCAAACAATAAATGAGAAGGAAATTGAAACTTTCCTTCAGTATAGAGAAACAGTTAGTGAAATAAAAATCAAAAATGAGTTTACTCTAAAACCTAAATCTTGGTGGGACGAGTCCACTAAAAGAATTAATCTTCTAAAAAAAGTGGAAGATAAAATTGCATTGAAGGTTAAACAAGAAGCAGAAATTTCCGCAAAGCAAGCATTCTTTCAAATGATTTTTTTTCTAATAGTTATGATTTTAGTGATAGTATTCATATTAGTATCTACTCATCTTTTGGCAGAAGATATTCTAAAATCTTTACAAGGATTTATTAATCGAAGTAAAGCAATTTCTCAAGGTGATCTAAGAATCCTTGATAAAGAAATGAATAGAAAAGATGAGTTTGGACTTTTATCCTTAAATATGAATCAAATGGTCAAGACTCTAAGTATGATTGTAGAAAGACTAATACTATCATCAGAAGAATTGAACGTTAGTTCTCAGGAGATTCAATCATCAGCGAACAAATCTGCTGAAACATCTACTGAACTTGCAGCTACTGTAGAAGAAGCTGGTGCGGCAGTAGAAAATGTTTCAAATATCTTTGGAGTAATTGATACAAAGATTAGTTCAGGCTTAGATAGAGTTAAGGTGATCAATCAAAAGGCTGAACAAATTTCTAGTTCAATTTTAAAACTCACGAGTAATAGTGAAACACTTGAATCAAAAATGAGTGAAACTAGAAATAGTGCCTTACTCGGTGAAAAAGAACTTCAAAATCTAATAAATTCAATTGAAGCAATTAGAGTTACTGGCAATAAGGTCAATGATAGTTTGATTATAATTAAAGAAATTTCTGAACAAACTAATTTATTATCCTTGAATGCATCCATTGAGGCTGCTAGATCGGGTGAATTTGGAAGAGGATTTGCCGTAGTAGCAAAGAACATTTCTAAACTTTCTGATCTAACAAATGATAGTGTGGAACAAATAAAAAAATTGACTAAGTCTTCTGAATCAGCCCTAGTTCAGGGAATTTCATCATCCAATCAAACCAGTAAACTATTTAATGAACTAATAGATTTTATTCAATATGTCTCTCAGGAGATAAACAAAATGAATCATAATATGAAATTGCAAAGAGCAGAAACTCTAAGTTTTAAAGAAGATATATCAGAGTTTTTGAATACTTTCTCTCAGATCACTCATCTTTCCATAGAACAAAAACAGTCATTAGGAGTTATCAATGATACGTTTTTATACAATTCACAACAAGCTCAAATTAGCTCTGCTAGTTCTGAAGAGTTGGCATCTATCTCACAGATTCTACATAATAAATCGATTGAACTAAAAGAAATTGTGAGTACATTCACACTTTAGAATGTTTATGATTTTTTTCTAACAGAAAACAAACATACTGAATCAATAAAACTAACGTCAGTTCCAATTTGTCTTTCAAAATTCTCTAGATTTTTTCGGGAAAGAATCAGTAAGTCTTTAGCATTTTGAATGCTTTCTCGTTTTTCAGAAATTTCTGTTTTTAGATTTTCTAAAAACTCATCACTATCAAAACCTCTTTTGCTTCTAATACGGTCTGAAAGAAAAAATAAAATTTCACTATCAGAGAGTGAATATGACTTTATATCAATAGGAAAGTCTAAATTGGGATAATGAACTTCTCCAGTAGCTGGAAGCTCTTTGATTGTATCAGAGATTATATAGATTGGATTTTTCCCATAATGAAAAAAATAAAGTTTCTCTGAGTCACGGGAGAGATGAATAGCACTAACGTTCAATTTATCAAACTTCAACTCATTTAGTAGATGAATGATTCCGAGTAAGATGGACTCTTCTCCAAGTTCAATGGATACCTTACTTAAAAAATCAATCGTAGTTTTCAATCTAGATTTCATGCTTGCAGTGAGAATATCAGATTTTTCAAACCCACAAACAAAACACAATAATCCATTTTTAGTTTCAAGTATATTGAAGTAGTCTATATCGGGATGATTAGAATTTGCTGGGATTGCTGCGATTTCAAAATCTCGAAGTGGTTCTCTTCGTAAATGAATTGTGTTCGTAAGAATTTGTTCTTTAAAAATTTCATTGTTCTCCCAAAGAATTCTTCGGAAAACTCTTTCTTCTTTCTCTTTGTTTGCATGAATAGAATTTTGAAAAATTTGTTTGAGTTCATTGATTTCAACATAGTTTGATTTCTCTACTAGAAAAATCTCAGCTAGATTTCCTCTACCCCAATCTAAAATTTGTTTCCCAAATAGATTGATCTCTTTATAAAACCTGGAAACAAAAATATAAGTAGCAAGAGCATTGAACACTGAAATGGAAACTGCAAGCATTAGTCTTCCAGTATAAACTTCAATAGAGATTTTACATTCAGGAAATTTACTTAATGGCCCGTGAATCAAATAGTCTTCTACATAAATCAATAGCAGCAATGAAACAAGACTAGTAAGTCCAAAAAAAATCCCTGACTTGATTGCTATGCTCATAATTTTTTTCTAACAATGAAAATCATCTTTCCTGCAGTTTCAGTAAATTTATCCATTTGGTATGAACTATATAAATTTAAAATTTCAAATTTATGCTTTTGTAAAAAAGTTTGAAATTCAACTGGTGAAAAAACTCTCATTAGGTGTTTATCTCTAATCTCTTCGTCGTTCACTTGAAAACTAAAATTTACTTCAACTAGATTTTCTAAACCAGTATCTTCTTCAATCTTAGAGCTAAGTTTGAAACCTCTGTTTCTTTGGATTAGAATAGAGCCTATCCTAGTCATACTCACTGGACTCATTGCCTTTCTTTTGATCCTTCTAATTGGTTCTCCATTCCAAAGTTCCACAATAAACACGCCTGAGGTTTTTAGTACTCCTCGAACACTATCTAGACAAGAATGGATTTCAGAATCTTTTACTAAATAATTTAAGGAACCATAAATGGATGTAACTGCATCAAAGGTTTGTTTCATCTCAAATGATTGCATCGGAGAGAGAAAGAATTCAGAGTTAGGAAATCTTTTTTTTGCAATTCCAAGCATTTCTTGAGAAGAATCAAGCCCTGTGAGATTATAGCTTTTCTGATTCAAGGCACTTACATGTTCTCCAGTTCCACAACCAATATCTAAAGCTTTTTTAACTTGAAATCGTTTGAAATGAAAGTCAAGAAACTCAATTTCTTCAGAGAAGTTACGTCCAGTTCGTTCGATTTCAAAATAGTATTCTGCAAGTCTGCTATATAATTGCATCTCTTGCTACCTAAATGCTTTCCCTTTTTGAATTGGTCTTAGAAATGCTTTCATCTTTACCACTGGAATCTAAGCTTGTTTTCTTGTAAATCATTCCAATGGAAAGATACTTCTTTGCAAAGATTTTTAGGAATTCAAAGTTGAATGATTAAAGTTAGTTTAATTGTTTTAAGCAAACTAACTTCGTAGAAATTAATCTATCGTTTATTTTTTAACTTCTTTTTATAGTTTAAAATCTCTTTAGATGAAAGACCTGTAATTTTGCTAACCTGCTCAATGTTCATTCCAGAATCTAAGAATTTGAGTGAGGTTTCTAGTTTACCTTCCTCTTAGCAAGTAAGAGACTGGAATTCTTGTCTAGCTCTGACTTTCTTCTAGCTTCAATTTAGCCTCTATTCTTAGGATTCAATGAATATTCTTTGTACTCTTTGAAAACTTTCTTTAATTTTGGATTTTTCTTAGTTAGAGTATTCATTTCATTTCAAAGCATGACCTTGACTTAGGGCAAAAAGCCAACTCTCAAAATCTGAATCTATCTTCAATAGTGCTGATTTAATTTTACTTAATTCTATAATATGAATTTCTAAGTCTTCAGTCAAGATTATTTCAGGATTCTTTTTTTCTTTTATAAAAAAAACATTATGATATTACTTGATTTATTGGATTACATTTCGATTAAAAATTTATTTCCAGAAATATCTTCAGCAAGTATATCTAAGATTGATAGCTTGTCGATATCAGTAATTTTAGGAAGTTCTGGATTAAGAATTTTAATGTTTTCAATTCTTTTTGACTTTTGAAACTCTGGAAATGAATTTAAAAGCTTCAAGAGTAAATCAGGATTTTGACTAAAGATCGCTTTGAAAATGAAATTGTCTGTTAATGGTAGAAAATTTTTCAACGGGTTACTCCTTTTGGTAAAATCACTATGTCGAAGAAATATTCAATAATCTCTATTAGCAGCGCAATATCATTATAAAAATGGAATGACCGCTCCAATTATGATTCTAGCCCAATTTCTCCAAATCCAATTATCAACATCCATTTCCCAAAAATTAATTGTCCCAATTGCCCATCCAATTGTTGGAAATAAAATCCAAATAATTATTAATAGTAACGCTAGTATTGAATCTTTACTGTTAGAATGGTTTTTCATTTTATCTCCTTGAAAAAATCTTTATATTGATTCAAATTTATCATTTGAAAAAACTGCACTTGTGAAGATTAAAAATAGGAATATTTTTATTCATAGCTCAAAGTAACTAAATCGAAACTCAATTTTTTTTCAATATATTTTTTCCAATAAATAATTGATTCATGTTAGGATTAAAGTTGTTTAAAATAGTATCAATAGCCACTGAGATACTATTGTAAAGCGAAAGTAATTGATAAAAATTTTCTTTTATTACCATTCATTTTGTAAAAAATTCATAGACTCAATGATTAGAATACGATACTAGTAAAAAGGAGAGATGGTGAAATTAAATTTTAGGAAAAAAGTTCTTATATTTGTACTTACTTTTGGGATAGCACTTATAATAAGTCTAACGATACTTGTCGCATACCGTACTTGGACTAACTCTTCTCATTATTTGAAAGAGTTAGTTTCTAGGATCAATAGTCAAAACAGAGATTCCATTAGACTATTCATAGAAAAAAATTCCTTAGAAATGCAGGTTCTTGCAGAAGTATTTTCCTTAAACAAACCTGACAGAAACAAATCCAATGAAATCTTAAAAACACACTTAAGCCAGCGTTCTGAAATTCTGGGAGCTTACATAGTCAGTGAACCTTATAAATATGATGGAAGAGACAATGAATACATCAATTATTATGGACATGACTCCACGGGAAGATTCATTCCCTATTGGGTGAAAAATGAAAAAGGTGAAATTAGTCTAGAAGCTTCTGCTGGATATGAAAAAGAAAATGCAGATAATGCTTTTTACTTTATTCCTAAAAAGAATTTAAAACCTCATATAAGTGAACCTCTTTTTTATGAAGTCAAGGCTTTGAATAAAAAAATTCTCATGACAAGTTTTTCCTCTCCGATTCTCAATGCAAACAAAGAATTTGTTGGAGTAATTGGTGTGGATATGGCTCTTGCTGAAATTCAGAAATTTGTTGCAAACATTGATTCTCTAGGAGGGTTTGCTACCCTTTACTCTCAAAAAGGTGTGATTATTGGAAGTAAAAAACCTGAATTCATAGGAAAGACAATTCAAGAAACTACAAGTGATGAGAAACTAATTCAGGTTGTGATGGCACAGAAATCCGAAATTCTAGAAAGATATTCTAAATCCCTTGATGAAAATGTAATCACTTCTGTTCTTCCAATTCATTTTGAAAATACAAATGTAACATGGGTTGTAACAACGAATATTCCCAAAACAATTATCGCTAAAGAAGTTAATACAACAATACTATTTATAGTTCTTTTTGGAATTGCATCTCTACTTATTTTTGCTTTTTTAGTTTATTCATTTGCTGGTAAGATTTTAAACTTTATTGAACATATTGTAGTTATTTCTTCTAAAATTGAAAAAGGTAAACTAATCACTGAAACTAATCTATCCAGAGATGACGAACTAGGAGCAATTTCAAAATCTATCTTATCTATATCAAAAAACTTTGCATCTGTAATCATACAAATTCAAAAAAATTCTAAAAACATTGTGGGAATTTCTAAAACTATAGGAGATGTTTCTCTTTCCGTTCTAAGTTCATCAAAATCAAATTCAACTATGACTGAAAACATTTCTTATTCACTGCAAAGTATGAAGCAAAGTTTTGGACTTGTTGCAGAAAAAATTCTAACTCAAAATGAAAATATTCAAAGGATTAGCTCTGATGTCTCAGCGTTAGGCGGAATGGTAATTGAAATTCAAAAACAACTCAAAGATTCTAATAATGATATCCAAAAAATTGTTTTGAATGCCAAATCAGGTGTGGATTCCTTGACAGTTACCAATGGTAAAATGGAAGTTATATATAAAAACTCTAAAGAGATGCAAAAGATTGTCGGACTGATTGTAGGACTTTCTAAACAAATCCATTTGCTTTCTTTAAATGCTGCAATTGAGGCTGCAAGAGCGGGAGAGGCGGGAAAAGGATTTGCAGTAGTTGCCGAGGAAGTCGCAAAACTAGCATCAGCTACTGATAAGAGTGTATCAGAAATTAAAAATCAAATAGAAGAAAATCAACTCGCAGCTGATTCAGGAATTCAAACTACTTCAGAAAGCATTCGAAAGGTAGCAAGTATTACTGAGCAAGTTTCTAGTTTGAAAACTCATTTTGAAAGTATTCATGACTTTCTGAAGTCTCTAGTTGAGTTAAATCAATCAACAATTAAAGAATTTAACTCAATTTCAGTTCTATCAAGAGAAATTCAAGAAACCTCAAATCATGAAAAGAGTTCAATAGATTCTATTGGAAATTCTATCCAAGCTATTACAACAAATATTGAAAATAATGCTCACGAAATTCAAGCTCTTGTTGGAAGAATTTCTGAATTAAAAGAAATTTCGAATTCGCTCAATTCTTCTGCAGCGTATTTTGAAATCTAGGCAATACTATCGTTTGAAGATAGTATTACTTCCATTCAATTTTTTCAATAATTAGTCTATGGGTGAAATTTGTATCTTTGGGTGAATCATTGATCGTAATGAGTTTAGGGTATTCAATATCTTTTAGTTTATCATAGTTCTCTAGTTTTAGATTTCCCTTATAGAAGTCAAAAACCTCACGATAAGTGAAAATGATGTTTTCTATTTTACCTAATGAGTTTATTAAAAATAGATACTGGTCAAATTTGCTTTCAGGATTTTCCAAACCGTTTGTAGCAAAAATTTGAGTAAATTTTTTATTCTCAATTGTATATTCTTCACTTGCAAGTCCATACAGTTTGAAGTTTTCTAAAAGAAAAGTTAAACGTAAATATAATGATAACGATTCAAGATAGATCTTTGCTTTTGGAAAATTTTCTTTTTTATTTCCAAGATAGCTCAGATTTTTCTCAATTCCAAAGATTTTTCCTTTCTCTTTTCCATCTAAAAATTCAATTGTAATTTCACCAGACTTAGTTTGTAGTCTAACTTTTAACTTTTGTTTATTCTCTGGTAAAATTGTTAAACCTCGAATAAATGAAGATGCCCATTCATCAACTAGAATGAATTCTAGTTCAGAAATTTCTTGCCAAGAATTCGTTTTATGAATTGAATTTAAGTTTTTGCTAATATACTCTTTAGCTTTACTAGAATCTATCTTTTCTTTTTTTAACGAATCAGTTCTTACATCTGAAAGTAAACAACTAGAAATAAAACTTGTGATTGTTGCGAACATAAAAAACTTCCTTTTCATTGAATTAATATAACCTATCCTACATAGAATTTTTTTGCTTTCTCATTTCCAGAAACGTATTGCTTAGTGAAATAAGCTCCATAAGTCAGGTAGATTTCATCACCAACTTCAATGTCTTTAATTGCAATGATTTCAACATAAGGATATTCATCTATTTCATTAAAATCAACGTTATACGATTTTTTGCCTCGAATCTTTTTTCCGTCAATACTCACTGGAGCATGATTTATATATCTCAATAGCATTTTTTTAGGAGGATATAGATATACTTTAGGAAATAGATTTCTTTTGGCATTCGAAAGGTCTAAGACATGATCTTGTTCAGAATATCGCCTATCGCATTCTTCTTCAGTTAATAGTTCACCATCATATTTTCCAAGACTTTCCCCTTTCTTGAACTTTCTTTTTGTAAATAGTCCAAGACCAGCGTTTGGAATTAAGCTTTTTTTAACAATAAAGTTCTTATTCTCAATTTTTTTCATAATACCTAATTTGAGAATAAAAATTTATACTCGCTTTATGACTACTTCTTTTTGTTAGTTAGAACAACACATCTGTTGGAGTTAGTCCCTTTCTCATTGTTTTTGATATTCCAACAATTAGAAAGTTTAGTGAACTTCTGAGAATTAATATATGTCTTTGTCCAGTGTAGGTCAGTTTTTTCTGAAGCTCTAAGCACAACCTCATCCAGATTCAGTATAGATTTTCCATATTGAACATCTCCGACTTCCATTACAAGCTGAGCATTTTTTTTCATAACTCTAGATAGTTCTTGTAAAGTTTTTTCAATAAATAATTTCCAAGTATCGAGTGAAGAATATATTGAAACATTTTTATGATCAGTTTCATGAATACTTAGAAACCAAGTCTTCATCCAATTATCTTCAATATAATTTACTTTATCAAGAAATGGTGGCGAAGTCACTACTAGATCAACAACATTATCATCAATTCCTGAAAGATTGGTTGAATCAAAATTTGTATATTCATTTTTTTTACTAAATTCATGATAAAATGCTGGAAGTGGAAGTTTTAGATCAGTCTGTAGCTTTTTTAAAATTCTTGATTTAACTTCCCTATATTCAGGTTTTTGATTTCTTTTGATATTATTCCTAGCTTGAGCGTTAGGCGGAATCGAAATCTGTGGGAATGTATATACTGAGAAAAATCCAGTTGAATGACCATGAAGTCTAGAGAGTGCTGTCACCATTAGATAAGTCATTTCAGGAGACTTATCTTCATTATAGATAGACATTAGATTTTTGATTTCGATCAAAGTATCTTTATGAAAAAAATGTAACAAGTCTTCATCAATTGCTGTTTCTTTTACTTTTTTTCTTAGGTTTAGTGAATTTAATTTTTTCTCTAATAATTCAATCTTTGGGATTACCTTTCTAGAACTTGCTAAAAAAAGTGAGAGTGGGTTTGCATCGTTATGTATAGCATAATGTCCATCAATATTTGCTTGAATTGCTGTTGTTCCTCTTCCACCAAATGGATCAAGAACCACAGATTTTTTTTTGAACAAAAGTTCTTTGATAAAAAATTCAGGAAGTTCGGGCTTGAATGCTGCTCTATAGCTTATTGTATAATGAATTGGATGTGCTTGTCTTTGTTTAGATGTCCAAAACTCCCCAACTAAAATCTGTTCTTCTTTTCTTGCTATTAATGCTCTAGCCATTGAAACCTTTTTTATATAACTAAGATATTATAAAAATCGGTAAGGATAAGAAATTTGCAGTGAAGAAAAAAAATATTATATATGATTTAGTTTATCACTAATTCTAGAATTCTAAAAAAAAGTATCAAGGAAAATCAAGGAAAGTACGAATTGGATTTGGTGTTGACAGACATATTTGAAATCAAAACCTAGAAGAATGAACACAAGTTATTTTAGAATCACTGGTAAAAATCAATTAAATGGAACAGTGAAACCGCAAGGAAACAAGAATGAAGCATTGCCACTTTTAGGTGCTGTGTGTATGGTAAAGAATGGTTCTATTCTACATAATGTTCCACTCATTGCTGATGTAATGATGCTAGTTGATGTTTTAAAATACTTGGGATTTAAGATTACTCATATCAAAGAAAATTCTTATGAATTTCATCCTCCTGAAGAATTGAAGAGTGATTTGCCTGTTGAACTTTGTAGCAAAATTAGAGGAGCAGTCACTCTTGCAGGACCAATCCTTGCTATGACAGGCAGAGTTTTTCTACCAAGACCAGGTGGGGATAAGATTGGAAGAAGAAGACTAGATACTCACTTACTAGCTTTACAAGCGTTAGGTGCAACCATTGAGGTTTTTCCGGATGGATACGAAATTAAAGCTGCACAATTAATTGGAGCAGATATTCTATTAGATGAAGCATCGGTAACAGGAACAGAAAACGCAGTAATGGCTGCAGTACTCGCACTTGGAACTACAATCATTCGTAATGCTGCAAGTGAACCTCATGTGCAAGGTTTATGTAATTTTTTGAACAAGGCTGGAGCAAAGATTTCTGGAATAGGAACTAACGTTCTTACAATCGAAGGAGTAACTTCATTAACTCAGAATGAAAGTGTAGAACATAAAATAGGTTCAGATTATCTAGAAGTAGGAAGTTTTATCAGTCTTGGAGCAGTAACTGGCGGAGAAATCTTCATTGAGGATGTAAACCCTGAAGATATGAGAATGATTAGGATGGTATATTCTCGACTGGGAATTGAAATTCGTTTTGTAGATGGTGGTGTTCTTGTTCCCAAAGACCAAAAGCTAGAAGTCATTCCCGACTATCATGGGGCGACACTAAAGATAGACGATGCACCTTGGCCAGGTTTTCCTGCTGATATGACTTCAGTAGCGTTAGTTACTGCCACTCAATGTACTGGCACTGTTTTGATTCATGAAAAGATGTTTGAGTCTAGACTATTCTTTGTTGATAATATAATTTCAATGGGAGCTCAGATAGTTCTTTGTGATCCACATAGAGCACTTGTGATTGGAAAGAATAAATTGTACGGACAAAGAGTTGCGTCCCCAGATATTAGAGCGGGAATGGCAATGTTAATTGCATCACTTTGTGCAGATGGTGTGAGTGAAATTCATAACATTGTTCAAATTGATAGAGGGTTTCAGAATATTGATGTAAGATTGAAGAGCCTTGGAGCAGAGATAGAGAGGTTTTAACTTTTGAAGAATTATTTATATGATATAACATTAAAACCATTCTTTTTTAAACTAAGTCCAGAAGATGCTCATGACTTATCTAAGAATTTACTATCGTTTGCTGATGCTATGCCTGGAGTATTTTCTATTTTGCAAGAGATGTTTACTTATCGAAGTAAAAGACTAGAAGTAAATGCTTTTGGAATACAATTTCCAAATCCACTGGGTATGGCTGCTGGCTTCGATAAAACAGGAGAGTTATATCCTTTCTTGGCAAGGCTTGGTTTTGGACATGTGGAAGTTGGAACAATTACTGGTGAAGAACAACCGGGAAATCCAAAACCTAGACTGTTTCGATACGAAGAAGCAGAGTCCTTGGTGAATAGAATGGGATTCAATAATCCTGGAGCACTCAAAGCAAAAAAAACAATTGTGAGCCAAAAGAAAACAATTCCAAGAGGGATCAATGCTGGTAAAACGAAACTAGTTGAACCTGAACATGCGGTGTTTGACTACACTAAAACCATCAGTGAACTTGCCCCCCTTTCCGATTATGGAGTCATTAACATTAGTTCTCCAAACACTCCTGGCCTTAGGGACTTTCAAGAATTGGGTGCAATGAAAGAACTTGTGGAAGGAATTCGTAAAGAACTTGGAGGTGAGTTCCCAATACCCATGCTTATAAAATTTGCACCTGATTTAGAAGAGGATCAATTGAGAGTTTTATTAGATGCAGCCTTGGAATTGAGACTTGATGGTGTGATTCTTACGAACACCACAATTGATAAGGCAAAGCTGCAAACAAAAAGACAAATCGAAACAGGGGGAATCTCAGGCAAGGCTCTAAAAGATCTATCCACTCAAAGAATTAGGACTGCTTATGAACATTTGCAAGGTAGGTTACCAATCATTGGTGTTGGAGGAATATTTAGCGGTGAAGATGCTTTAGAGAAGATCTTAGCTGGGGCTAGTCTAGTCCAAATTTATACGGGCTATATATACAAGGGTCCCTTTTTACCTTTCCAAATCTTGGAATACTTAGATAAATTCTTACAAAAAAATAAAGTTGATAAGATAGAAAGATTAGTTGGTATGGAAAAAAATTTTATGCGAAACTAATTTAATAATAGACTTACAATCTTTTTGTGTTCTAATAGTAGTATGGGCGGGGAGTTTATCATTAAAAAGTTGGAAAAAAGTTTTTCCTTGGAGTGACTTACTTGCAAAAGATTGATATGAAAGAAGAATTCTTATTTGTAAAGCAGAACGAAAATACGTATGTTTTCTTTTTGCCTCCAAACATGGAAGCTGTAAAGGTTTTCAGACAAGAATTAAAGAATTCTCTGGATAGTCATAAATTCCCTAATGAAGATGTAGCGAAAATTGAGCTTGCTTGTGATGAAGCTCTAACCAATTCCATAAGTGCAAACGTTGCTAGCCAAAGTGATGAAACAATTATTTGTAAATGGAGAATAGTTGATCTAAGATTTTCACTCATCATCATGGATTATGGAAGAGGGGTGCCTAAAGAAAAAGTAGATAAGATACTCGCAGGTGAGGTCTCCATCGAAAAATTCATAAAAAAGACTCCTAAAGAAGAGCCCGATAGCCCAAGAGTTCTTCCGTATGGAGATAAAAAAAAGATTCACAAAAATTCGGGACAAGGTTTAAAAATCATAAATAATCTGATGGACACAGTAAAGATTTTGTATCATTGCAATGATGAAGTTTCAGAAGATCCATCTATCGAGTCAATAGAAGGCTCTATTGTTGAACTAAGTTTCAAGTCTTCCAAGAAATAGTGTACATTCATTCCGTTGCTACCGCAATTCCAAGCACAGTACTAGAACAAGAAAAAGTCAAAGAACTTGCAAGAGAGCTTTTTGCAGATTCCAATATAGATGTAGATAGACTAATCCCAGTTTTTGAAAATGCAATGATCGAGTCTAGACCAGTATGTATGCCTATTGAATGGTACTCCAAAAAGAAAAGTTTTAAAGAAAAGAATGAAGAGTTTCTGAATCATTCCCTACTACTAGCTAAAGAAGCAGCGTTAGCCGCAATGGAAAAAGCAAAAATCACTTCTAAAGATATTCATGGAATTCTTGTAGTAACTAGCTCAGGTTTTGTTACACCAACGTTAGACGCTAGACTTATGGATATTTTGCAACTAGAATCAGATATTTTTAGACTTCCTCTCACAGGACTTGGTTGTGCGGGTGGGGTATATGGGCTTTCAAGAGCAAGAGAACTTTCAAATGTTTATGAAAATAAAAATTTTTTACTAATTGCTGTTGAAACCTGCACAATCACATTCAGACCAAACGATAAAAGAAAAGCAAATCTAGTCGCACTATCTCTATTTTCTGATGGAGCTGCTGCTGTAATCATTTCGTCCCAAGAAAAGAAAAGAACCATTCGACTAGAGGCAAATCATTCATATAAATGGAATAATAGTTTAGATGTAATGGGTTGGGATGTAGAAGAAGATGGTCTGCAAGTAGTATTTGATAGAAGTATTCCTGATCTAATTGAAAAAAATTATCTTAGTGTTTATACTAAATTTTTAAATAAAATAGATAAACAAATTCAATATCATTTGTATCATCCTGGAGGAAAAAAGGTACTAGATGCAATTCAAAAAAGCGTTGGGCTAGAAGAAAAAGATCTAAAACTTTCTAGTGAGGTTTTGAGGAAATATGGAAACTTGTCTTCTCCAACTGTGTTATTTGTATTAGAAAAATTTTTAAGTAACCAAGAGTTTGAATCTGATAAGCATGGAATTCTTTCTGCATTAGGACCTGGTTTTTCTTGTGAACTAAATCATTTTAGAACAACATAATTACATGATAGCACATTTAAATACAGCTCTCACTTGGAGAGGAGGAGAACAACAAACTGCCTACTTAATCCAAGGATTAGTCAATAAAAAAATTCCTCAATTATTGATTTGTCAACCCGATTCTGAGTTAGAAAAACGAATCACTAGTATTCCTAAATTTCCGATCAAGATTAGAGGTGAATGGGATATAACTGCAATAAAAAAAATTATTGAAGTTATCGATGAAAATAAAGTAAGTCTAATTCACGCTCATACTGCTCATGCTCACTCTGTAGGTCTTTTGATTAAATTTTTTAGACCTGAGTTGAAGTTAGTGGTTTCTAGAAGAGTAGATTTTAGTATTGCAAAAAATTTCTTTAGTAAGTTAAAATATACAAGTGATAGAGTAGATCAGTTCTTAGCTGTATCGAATACAATTAGAAATATTTTAGTAAGAGATGGAGTGAATCCTGAGAAAGTAGTTACTGTTTATAGTGGAATTGATTTAAAGTTAAAGAAAAAAACTAAGCCTTTTCATCTAAGAAAGGAATTTGGAATTGGAAAAGCAGAATTAGTAATTGGTAATATTGCAGCGTTAGTCGATCATAAGGATCAAAAAACTCTAATCAAATCGATTTCACTTTTATCATCAAGAATTAAATGTAAACTATTGATTGTTGGGGAAGGAGAATTGGAAGAAGAGCTGAAACAACTAGTTTCAGATTTGAGACTAGAATCTAAGGTATGCTTTACAGGTTTTAGAAAGGACGTAGATGATATACTATCTATCTTAGATGTATTTGTAATGTCTTCTAAGGAAGAAGGACTTGGTACCTCAGTTCTAGATGCTATGGCATTTGGGCTACCAGTTGTAATCACTAAAGGTGGTGGACTTGTTGAAATGATTGAACATGAGAAAGGTGGACTCATTTCAGATATTAAGGATTCAGTTAGACTTGCAGAAAATTTGACTAGGGTTCTAGAAGATAAACAGTTACGATTAGAGTTTGGAAAGTATAATTTAGAGGCAGTGAAACGATTTTCTTTTGATAATACAATTGAGAAAACAATTAAGGTCTATCAAAGTTTGACAACATAACCAATCACCCTAGATCATAGGGTGATTGAGCATAAGCTAGTTCTTCTTTTCTACTTCTTGTGCTTTTGCAATCACAGCTTCTCTTCCACCAGGAATCTTAACAAAGATAACACATTCACATTCTTTGAATTCACTACCTGGAGCATCAGGAACTTCCATTGCAAGTCCTTTACATTCTTTGATATTTACACCTTTTAGTTTTCCATTGAATTCTCTCACTACTACTGCACCAGTTGATTCCCCATCAGAAACTCCAGAAGCACCAGTGAGGGTCTCGCCAACTAGTTTTCCAATTAGTTCACCTTTAGCTTGAGTTGTTGCAGCATCAACACAAGTTGATTTCATCATTGCTCCAGAACGTTTTGTATCCACAGCTTTTTCGCTAGCACGAGCAACTTTTTTCATATAAAAAAATTCATGAGGTAGTTTAGAAACATCTTCGGGTGGTCCCGCCCAACCTTCTAATTTTTTTGCACCCTTACCTACAGTTGTAACATCATCTGAAGCACAACCAACTAGAAATGCAGTGGAAACTGCAACTACCAATAATAATGATTTTAATTTCATTCTTGAATCTCCTGTTCTTAGTAGAACTCTATTATAATTAGACTCATAAAAATTTGTAAAAGAATTTTTTTATATAGATTTTTCTTTTTCCATTGAATGAACTGAAACAAAATAAATCATGTAGATAAGGCTTATGAAAAATAGCCGCTAGAATTATACATTTGAATTGTTGAAAAATAAATTAGAGAAAATGGATTCACCCGCACTGGGTGCGGGTGAAGTTCCTTTATACTCTAATTTTTCAACAACTCTATTATTAGTTTTATGTTTTGGGAGAATTTATGTTAAGGCTAAATTTAAAAAAAGATATCAAAAAACTAGAAAGGCAGGTCTTGCTAGTGATTCTTGATGGAGTTGGTTATTCAGAAAAATCTTCCGAATTTGGGAACGCTGTGAGAGGTGCGAACCTTCCCATTTTGAATTCACTATGGAAAACTGAACCTACAATTCAAATCAGTGCACATGGAATCTCAGTAGGAATGCCTTCCAATGAGGATATGGGGAATTCAGAAGTTGGTCATAATGTTTTAGGTTGTGGTAGAGTCTTTGACCAAGGTGCAAAATTAGTTTCCAACTCAATTCAATCCCGAGAACTTTTTCAAGGTAAGGCTTGGAAAGAAGTTATTTCGAACGTTGTAGAAAAACATTCCACCTTACATTTTTTAGGTCTATTGTCTGATGGAAATGTTCATAGTCATATTGAACATTTAAAATCTTTGATAGTTGAAGCAAAAAAATCTAATGTAGGAAAGGTAAGAATTCATATACTACTAGATGGAAGAGATGTTCCCGAAAAATCTGCTTTGGAATATGTGGATCCTTTTGAAAAATTTTTACAAGATTTAAACTCCAAAGAATTTGATGCAAAGATTGCTTCAGGTGGTGGAAGAATGAACATCACAATGGATAGATATGAAGCTGACTGGTCAATGGTAGAAAGAGGCTGGAAGATTCATGTGTTGGGTGAGGGTAGAAAATTTTCCAATGCAAAACAAGCAATACTAACGTTTAGAGAAGAAGATCCAAAATTAATAGACCAATATCTTCCTAGTTTTGTGATTGAAGAGAATGCTGAGCCCGTTGGAAAAATTTTAGATAAAGACTCAGTTGTGTTTTTCAATTTCAGGGGTGATAGAGCAATTGAAATTTCTAGAGCATTCACTGAAACGCATTTTGATAAATTTGCAAGAGGAAGACTTCCTGAAATTGTGTATGCAGGAATGATGCAATATGATGGAGACTTAAAACTTCCTGAAAGATATTTAGTTTCCCCACCTGCAATTGATAGAACGTTAAGTGAGTATATGATTTCAGAAAAACTCAGACAATATGCAATTTCTGAGACTCAAAAATTTGGGCATGTAACATTCTTTTGGAATGGAAATAAAAGTGGGTACATTGATAAAAGTTATGAAACATTTACGGAAATTCCTTCTGATGTGATTCCATTTGATCAGGCACCAAAGATGAAAGCATTAGAAATTACTAATGAACTAGTAGATGCTATCGCTTCACGAAAGTATGACTTTCTGAGAGTGAATTATGCAAATGGAGATATGGTTGGGCATACAGGAAACTATGGTGCAACAGTGCAAGGTTTAGAGTTCTTAGATACTTGTATGGGAACTTTAAAAAAAGTTTGTGAACAAACAGGAGCCATTCTAATGGTTACTGCAGATCATGGAAATGCAGATGAAATGTTTCAACTGGATAAAAAAGGAAATGTTCAATTGCAAAATAATAAACCAGTCCCTAAAACAAGTCATACTCTTAATCCCGTGAATCTTTGTTTGTATGATCCAAAGAATGAATTTAAACTGATCCAACAAGAAAATTCAGGACTAGGAAATATTGGTGCAACTCTATTAGATATTTTTGGTTATGAATCTCCTGAGGGTTATTTAGGAAGTTTATTAAAAAGATGAAAGAACTGTTATTAAGATTTAAAAAATTTCAAAAATCAAAATGGTTTCCTTATTTTTGTTGGTTCTGGCTTGGACTATTCAATACACTAGCCTTTTTGCCTTGGAAACTTTCTCATTTTGTTTGGTTATCTCCGTTTGCACTTTTTTGGCTGGAGAAATACTATCGAGGAAGATGGAAAAAACTTATCTGGCATGGACTTTCTGCTGGGGTTACAACAACAGTATTTTCCTATTTTTGGATGAATCATCTGCTTCAAGTATTTGGTGGATTTCCTTTTTTAATTTCATTTATATTGTTCATTCTTTATGCATTTGTTACTAATACTAGGTATGCAGTATTTCTTGTGCTATTTTCTTTTTTAAGAAAAAGACTTAAGAAAAATTTATTTTTGCTTTCAGGATTTTGTATTCTAGTTGCAGAACTATTTACGTTCCAACTATTTCCATACTATTTTGGTAATTTGATTGGTGGAAGTTTAATTCTTTCACAAAACGTCGAGATCACTGGGGTCTATGGATTATCAGCGTTAGTATTTATTGTTAGTTATTTCTTATTTAGAATATTAGAAAATCCTAATATAATCAATAGAATTGTGAAAAGAAAAAGATTTACTTTGATCAAAGTTCCCGCACTTGCATTAGTTTATTTTTTCATCCAAGGCACAATCTTGTATATTTATTGGTCTAGGGTAGAACCAATTGCAAGTAAGAACGTGATAATGATTCAACCTAATGCACCTTTGGAATTTAGGGACGGTAGAGAGAAAGAAACTCTGGATGAACTTATGGAAAGAATTGAAGCTCTTGCAATCAAAGCTGCAATAGATATTAAACCAGATATAATCGTTCTTCCAGAATCAGCAGTTCCTTTCTTTTCAACTCATAAATCTGATGCTACAATGTATTTTAATAGATCGTACTATGAAAGATTTGAGTCCCTTATCTATCTTTTATCGAATAGATTTAAGGCTAATGTATATTTTAATGAAATTGATGCAATGTTTGTGAACAATGAGGTGAATCGTAAGAACCAAAGGTTTTATAATAGCTCTGCTGTGTTTAACCCAAATGGAGAGAGAGGAGAATCATATTATAAATCCTATCTACTTGCTTTTGGTGAATATTTTCCACTAGGAGAGACCTTTCCCATTCTTTATGACTTAGTACCACAGGTTGCAAGATTTTTACCGGGAACAGAACAAAAATTACTATCATACTACGATACTAAAGAAGAACTTCCTAAATTTGATAAATCACATATTCGATGGACAGAAACAAATTGGATGAATCTTGATTCCATAAAAAAGCATTATGAAAGTTATAGAATTGATCTTAAAGAATCAGGAAAGTTCTTGCCTTTAATTTGTTATGAAGTAATTATTCCAGAGTTTGTTCGAAAATTTGCAAATGCAGGAAATCCAGATTTTATCATCAATATCACCAATGATAAATGGTATGGAAAGAGCATGGAAACGTTTCAACATTTAGAACTTGCAAGATTTCGTTCTATTGAACTAAGACGATGGATGGTTCGTTCCACAAATTCGGGAACCTCGGTTTATGTAGATCATTTGGGTAGAGTTCTGAACAATAGATTCACAGGACAAGAAACAAGTGAATACTACTCTGCAAAAATTGATGTGATTCATTCTAGTCCAACTTTTTATGCTAGATTTGGAAACCTAGTTCCTTATACTTATATGGTCATCTTTGCTTTCTTTAGCGTTTGGACTTATTGGAAGAAGAAATAAGTTTTATTTATTAACACATGTCTAATTGTCTCAGATGGGCGAATTGTCGATGATAATTTTGTCGTGCGATAGTATTATATTACGATTGTAGGGAACAGTCACAAGACTGTTCCGATAAAAAAGTATAACATCGACAACCGCACTCTCCCTTTCGGTCAAGAAATTGTAAAACAATTTCATTGACCACAGGTCGATTGCTTTCGCTTTCAAAGATCACTCCTGAAAAGCAGGAATATTTTCTGATTTGTTTTTCCTCACAAGTAACAATTTTTACAATTTGAAAACTTAATCCTAAGCGTTTATGATTCATGAATTCTAATCATAAACAAAATGATTTTAAACTATAAGTTTTTTATTGGAATTAAATCATTCATAAAAAAGTTTCTTTTCTTGTTCATTAATTTTATCGATTAGAATCTTACATCTTATACTATAATAACTTCTTAAGTTGTTAACATTTGTATCGTCACTTGATACTATACCGAAAAGAATTGCTCGAGTACAAATCTCTATTCCCTCATTTCTAAGTTCAATTTCTTTCCTTGTTGAGCAATTTATTACAATCAAGTAAAGAAAGAAGAATAAATATAAATTAAACTTTTTCATTTAAGTTAAGTCCAGAGATTTTTTTTAGAATCTGATTCATTACTTCCAATTAAAAAAATAAAATGATTTTAAACTACACGTTTTTCCTAGGAAATGATTTTTTTTATGAAATAGAATTTTTTGAAAAATTAGGGGGATATTTTTCGTAAGTTATTTATTCAGTTTATTACTCAGATTTCTAATCTCGCTAACGCTCGATTAGCACTCTAACTATTTGGTGAGCCTGTGGCACTTATGGGCTTGCAGCCCATGCCCGCTAACTTTTAGTTAGAATTAAATTCAACTTTCATCCTTTATTTTGTTACTTCATTTTCAATCTCATTAGAAATCTGGGTATTAAAATGAACTTCGTATTGCTTCATTGCGTAATTATAGAAACTTTTTTTATGCATAATATAGTTTTTAGTATTTATTAAATAAAGCATTTTCAAGTTAGGCTCATGATAGATAGCAAAACCCTTGAGAGTTTGAAAATACAACTTGAGTCTTTGTTCAAGAAATTGCCTGGTCTCTATCCAAGAGCATTGAAGTTATACTTTTCTAATTCAGTTGAAAAAATAGAATTTGTCGAAGAGGAATTTATCATCAAATTTAAAAAAGGTGTGATCGTTCGTTTTATTCCCGAAACTAAGGAACATAGTTGTAGCCATTGTGAAACTCTAGATTGTATAAATGTTCTTTGTGCAGCGATTCTGCTTGAGAAAGAGGTTTTGAAAGAAGGAAAAATTCCCAATCAATATTTGGGTGATAAACCAAAGGTTGAAAAGCAGTATGGTTCTAGTTATGTTGAACTCAAAAAAATTCCATTTCATCTTAGAATTGAATTTGATAGACTAAGAATTCGGCTCAGGGTTGGCACGGGAAGAAATGCAATCTTTAACTTGGTTCCCATGCTACAATCCCAACTTCCAGAGTTTATGTTTGTAATCGATATAGTGAATAAGGTTTCCATTGTAAGCCTAGCACTCAAAGAAATTGTTTCTCACCCTGAATATTTTGCACTAGCAAACAGAATTCATTTTGAAGCAAGTGGACAGTTCTTAGTTTTTGGAGGTTTCCTAGAAACTATTGGAAAGATCAAACGCTCAAGTAATCTATATTTTATCAACCTATTCCTAAAACAGAAAGAGAAATTTGATTTGTTCAAACTATTCAGTGAAGAGGAGGTAACTGAATTTACAGCTCTTAGTTATAAAGATGTTCTATATTCAAAATTCACAAATGAAAAAAATTTCTTTCTACTGAGCACATATTTCAACGTTAGTTCCATGGGACATCCAATGGACTATGATGAAGCACTGAAAGCCAAACAGACTCTAAATATTTCTGAATATACTGATAATGCTTCGCTCAGAGAAAAAATGAAGTTTGGACCGATTCCCTACCTAATGCTGATTCCTAGAGTTTTGGAAATTGGACTGAAAATTGATATCATCTTTGCTTTTATCTATTTTTTAGATTCTAAAAATGCAGAAGAAAAAGTAAGTCTATCCGATCTTCCAAGAAAAGAATTCGCAGCCTTTGTTGGACTAGAACCAGAAAATTTTACTAACAGAGAAGAAAATCGAAATCTATATGATGATATGGATGATACTGGTAGTGTCGCAGAACGAAACTATTCTAAAGAGCTAGCATTAAAAATGATGGTGATAAATTTTAAACCACCCATCTTTGGTGAAAATTTATCAATCAGCGAAAAAAATATTATCCCGTTTTTCCAAGAAACAATTCCCGAACTATTGAAGAAAAATGTTCGAGTGGAAATGCCAGAGGTATTATGGAATCTATTGGAAAAAGGTAGGTCAAGTGTTTTAATCATGAGCACTTCGGGAATGGAATGGTTTAATGGAAAAGTTTTGATTGATGGATATACTGAAGAAGAAGTTGCAGAGATCATTCACGCCTATCGTAAGGGTTACCATTTTCATAAAACAAAGTCAGGGAAATGGGTTCTAGTTAAGAATACGAATATTGATAAGGTGATGGTGATTTTGGAAGTTCTTGGACTGAAGTTAAATTCTGAGAATGAATTTGAAGAGGCAACACTCGGAAATATAATTCATCTAGATCAGTTCAGAGAATTTCCTATGGAAAAAGAGGATCTTTCTTCTAAGATTGGAGAAAGGTTGAATCAATGGTTTGAATTCCAAGAAGATTCTTTTTCTGAAAATTTATTTCCAAGTGAAGGATTTTTAGGAAACCTAAAAGAATATCAATTGAAGGGTTTTCGTTTTTTACGCAGACAATATCTAATGAACATGGGAGGGGTGCTAGCTGATGATATGGGTCTTGGTAAAACCATTCAGACCTTGGCCTTTCTTCATGCTAATTGGAAGGAAGACCCAAGTCGTCTTGCGATAGTAGTTGCTCCTCTTTCAGCACTTTCTGTATGGAAGGAAGAATCAAGAAAGTTTTCACCTGAGCTTCCCATTCATATCTGGCATGGACTCTATAGAAATAAAATGACAATTCCTAGAAATGGAGTTATAGTTACAACGTTTGCAACGTTCACAAAAGATGTGAAAAGAATAACGTTAGTTCCTATTGATTCCATTATTGTAGATGAAGCACAGTTTATTAAAAATGATGATACTCAGGCTAGAAGGGCAATTAAAGGTCTTTGCTTAAAAACAGTTTTTTGTCTATCGGGAACACCTCTTGAGAATAACCTAGGGGAGCTTTGGTCTATTTTTGATTTAACAGTCCCAGGACTATTGGGAAAAAAAAATAAGTTTGAAAAAACTTATGGAACTAGCACCGATCATCCCGAACCAATAGCAAAGTTAAAAAAACTGATTTCTCCTTTTATGCTTAGAAGGACAAGAGCAGCAGTATTAAAAGAACTTCCCGAAAAAATTGTACAGAATTTATTTATTCCGATGAATAAAGAACAAAAAATTATTTATGAAAAAATTAGAGCTGAAGCAGAGAAAGCATTTCAAGAGACTAGCCATTCTGATTTTCTAAAAATTGTTCTTCCCTATCTTATGAGACTTAGAAGAATTGCATGTCACCCATATTTGTTTGAAGCAAAAACATGCGATCCACTGCTATCGGGAAAGTTTGAATATCTTCAAAATTCTCTTGAAGAACTTCAGAGTTCTAGCAAGGGTATTTTGGTCTTTAGTCAGTTTACGGACACTCTATTGGTTGTAAGTAGAATATTAGAGAAATCTAATATTTCTTATTTTTATTTAGATGGATCTACAACCCAAAAAGAAAGAGCAAGCCTTGTAAGTGAGTTTCAAACAAATAAGGTAAAATTTTTTCTAATCAGTTTGAAAGCTGGTGGCAATGCACTAACGTTGCATAAGGCAGATACAGTGATTCATCTTGATCCTTGGTGGAACCCCGCAGTTGAAGAACAGGCGACTGCAAGAGCACATAGAATGGGACAAACGAATAACGTTATCGTATATAGACTTTATAGTGAAGGCACATTGGAAGAAAAAGTTCTTATGCTTCAGGAAAGAAAACTCGCTCTATTCAATAGCCTATTTGAAGAGTCCATGCAAGATGTTGGAAAAATTACTAGAGAAGATATTCTCACTCTTATAACTTAAATCCAAGATTTCAAAATCAATTAATAGGGTATTGATTATAATCTATTATGAAAATAACTGACTGTGATTTTTTTGCGTAAGCAAAAAAAAGCCCCGGCAGGGTTATCATTATTGATTAGAAATCTAGTTTTTGCTTTCTTCTTTTGCTCTTTTAACGATCTCTTCTAATTCTTTATCAGTATCAATTCCATACTTTTCAAAGATTGAATTTTTGACTAAATCATAACGTATCAAATTGATATTAAAATTGACTCTGGTTTGGATGAGTCCTAATTCTGATTGAGTGAGTGCATCGAGTGCATTTTTGACTTGAGTAGCATTGAATCTACCAACTCTAAATTTTTCATAAAGACCATTGTAAAATTTTCTAGTTTCTTCGTTAGTCTTCTTGGAGATATCTAATGTTCTATAGCTAGATTCAATTGCATCGATTCTATTCTTTAGTTCTACTGCAATTTCATTTCTAAGTGCTTTTTCTTCTTCATTGAGTTGAGCAACATTTATCTTAGCTTCGTCTATTCCCGCCTTCACTCCCTTATCCCAGAGAGGGTAGGACACAGTAAAGTCTCCAATGATTTCAGGAAATTTATTGGTAGGTACACCGTTAGTTCCATTGGTAAAACCATATTGAGGAGAAATAAAATTTTGCGATCTAGAACTCCAAGATGCAGAGACTTTGATGGAAGGTGCATCTTCTTCTTGTGCATTATCTAGTTTGAGTCTTGCATTTTCTCTTTGTCTAATATAATTCTTTACATCGATTCTTTTGTTTAGAGCATACTCTAAATCTTTTTCATAATTGATTCCTTCAGGAATTGTTTCTACAAGCTCAGTCACACCTTGAACTTCTAGTTTAGAATCAATTCCTAGGATTCGTTTTAGATTTCTCTTAGCAGTGTCTCTTTCTAGCTTCGCTTTTTCTAGTTGTGATTCAATGTTTGCAACTATAGAATTCCATTGATTGACTTCAAATGCTTCAGCAATTCCTATTCCTCTTTTTTGTTTTGTGATATCTCTAATATTCTTTGCATTCTTACTTAATTCTTCAAAAGTTTTTACTGCTGAATCTAGAATAGAAAGTGTCCAATAATCGATTAGAACCTTAGCAACAATATTCGTTAATAAGAAAACAGTTCTCTCCTTGTCTAAGACTGCATTATTCTGTAAAATTTTTTGTGTATTCTTTTCTGTTTTTCCAAAAGAATACTTCCAAAGTTCTTGGGTGATTTTAAACGTTAGTGCATTTGTGTATAGTGGAGGAATTCCTAATCTTGAAAAACCGGAAGCTGAGTTTGTTAAGTTTCTAAAACCATCATTTCCTTGTTCAAAAGCATTAGAGTCAAATCTAAGTGTGCTTACTTCTGAATAGAAATAGGTTCCAGTTTCAAATTGTTTTTCAATTCCTGCAGCGATCTTATCTTGTGTGAGCTTGGTTCCTATAAAAAAGTTATTATTATTGTCGGGGTTTGAAATTTTTACTGAGGTAATATCACCAACTAGTTTCCAATTAAACTTTGAAGTGTTTTTCAAAATTGGTGAATCAGTTTTTAAAATCTCTAAAATTGCATTTTTGACAGTTAAATTATTTTTTATTACACTTTTTACTGCATCGGATAGATTAATCTTTGCGATGCCTGTTTTTTCATCTATGGTATAAGGAGAATTTTCAATAGAATAAATCTCAACACTATTCAATAAAAAGAAAATTGCAAAAAGCAAACCTTGAATCAGTTTTATGTTCATCTTGTTTAAGTAAAAATTTAAAGTCTTATTAGTAAAGAAATAAAAGTTTTAGTTTCTATTCCTTCTCAATACTACTCTTTTTTTTAGTTTAAAACTGACTAGTCACTTTTTTTTCTTGCCATGTAAGTTTCTAATTTTTGTAATTCAAACACAACTTATGAACACAAGAAAAAATCGATTTATTCTATTCCTGACAGTATTCATCGATATGCTTGGATTCTCAGTCATTTTTCCAATCTTCCCTGAATTATTAGAATATTTTTCCAATAGCAAAGCTGATCCAGTTTTAAGTGCATTTTTAAATCTTGCACATTTTCTTTCTGGTTCAGAAGAGATTAGCGAAGTTTTTATCGTACTTTTTGGTGGACTTCTCGGAAGCATCTATGCTGTTTTACAATTCATCTTCGCACCTATCTGGGGAAAGATTTCTGATAGAAAGGGAAGAAAACCAATTTTGATTTTCACTACTCTTGGAAGTGTGTTGGGTTATCTTGTATGGTTTCTATCCAAAGATTTTAGTCTATTCGTTTTATCCCGAGTAATCACTGGAGCAATGGGTGGAAATATTTCTGTAGCATCAGCATCTATGGCTGATAGTACAACCCAAGCTACTAGAGCAAAAGGAATGGGAATGATTGGAGCAGGAATCGGACTAGGTTTTATTCTGGGTCCAAGCTTTGGAGGCATTCTCTCTAGATTCAAATTTGTTGAATTAGGTTTTTCTCATACTATCTTTCCCTATGTTGCTCTCACTGCTCTCATTTTTGCAACAGTGAATCTAACCCTAATGATTTTTGTTTTTAAAGAAACCTTGGTTGAAAAAAATGAAACCAAAACAATCCTAAAACATCCAGTACTATCGTTAGCTGATAGTTCTATGAAAGAACTTCCATTTTTTAGTTTTATTTATTTCTTGTTCACTTTTTCCTTTTCTGGTTTTGAATTTGTTGTAAACTTTTTTTTCAAACAATCCCTTGGACTAACTCCTATGGAAATAGGATATTCATTTGTGTATATGGGTCTTGTGATCGTATTCATCCAAGGTGGAGTGATTCGAAGAATTTCAGGCAAAATCCCCGAAATCCAAATTTGTATCGCTGGAAATTTATTTTTAGTCGTTGGGTTTATTTGTATTTATTTCTCTAATAATTTTTTCATGACTTTTTTTAGTCTAACCTTGTTATCCATTGGAAACGCACTTTTTAATCCTGGAATTTCAGCACTAACCTCGCTCTATTCTTCTCCACTCGAACTTGGCAAAAACTTAGGAATCCTTAGGGGTTTTGGTTCTATGGCTAGAGCCTTTGCTCCGTTTATCTTTAGCTTTGTTTATTTCAAATTTGGTTTTAAAAATAGTTTTCTACTTTCTAGTATCATATTTATAATGTTATCAGCACTTATTTATAAATTAAAATATAGCTTAAAGAACCCTAAAAAAGTTCCATTGAATACTGATGGTTCGTAAAAAAATGTTGAATTTAAAGCTAAAGAAAAGACCTATTTTTAGTATAAGGCTAAAACTATTCTTAATTTTTGGACTGTTCAATTTATTTACGACCTCTATCTTGAGTTTTGTTCTTTTCAAAATTTCTCAGGATAAATTTTATAAAAGTTTCATTGATCAAAAAACTTCCCTTGCACTTTCCGCAGCAAGAAGAATTGACCCCGATCTTTTTCCAAGTTTTATTCATCCCGATATGTTGCATGATACAGAGTACGAAGAACATATAAAATTTTTAAGAAAGATAATTGAAGAAGAAAAATTTATTACTTGGATGTATGCTCTTTATATTAATCCAAAAGATGATAGTATCGTTTATGCACTCGATCCAAGTATCAATAAGAGTGATTCTATATGGATAGAAAGTAAAGATTTTTCATTAAAATTTACTCTTGATGATTATTCTAAATCAGAAGTTAGTTGGAACAATACTGAGTATAAAGATAATTTTACAATCCAAACAAATAAAGGTGTCTTTCAGATTGATTTTGTTGGAAAACAAAATAAAGGTTTCTACATTGATAATCAATTAATTTTTGAAATTTATAATGACGAACCTCTGAAGGTTCATACCTTAGATGGCACACTAGAGACTTATGATAAAATTAAAAAAATGAAATTCAAAAAGAAAGATGAAGAGATTGAAATTTCTCTATCTCTTTCTAGAAGAGGAATGCCTTCTTCTCTACCGGGTTGGCCATTTGAAGAAACAGATGAACTCAAAACTAAGATTCGAAATTCAATCAATGATTGTGCTATCTATACTTCCCCTAAGGTTGAAGAAACGAGTTATGGGAGATTTTTTAATATCATTGTACCAATTTTTGGAAATGAAAGTGGTTGCATTGGTGTTGTTGTTCTAGCCCTTTCCCCCGATGATATTGAGTCCTATAAAACTACTATCCTATATGCAGTTGGTACAGTTTCTTTTTTGATATTCATTGCTACATTTATTCTTTCTTATTTGTTTTCAGGTGTTCTCACAAGACCTGTATTGAGGTTTATTGATGCTGTAAGAGATGTATCAAATGGTAATCTAGATAGAACAATCATTATGAATTCCAAAGATGAATTCGGATTTCTTGCTAAGAAATTTAATTTAATGATTCGAAATATGAAAAATTCAATCGAAGATAAGATTGATCTAAACAAACTCAAGAATGAACTTGAGATTGCTGAAAAAATTCAAGCTTCCATTCTTCCTAAAACACCTGAGATCAAAGGACTTCATATCACAGCTACCCACGAATCTGCTGAATTGATTGGTGGTGATTTCTATGATTTTAGGAGAGTTGGAGAGAATATGATTGGAATCTTGGTAGCAGATGTTTCTGGTCATGGAGTTCCTGCTGCACTTATTTCTTCAATGCTCAAGGTTGCATTTGCAGTAGAAAGAGAAGAAAGTCTTTATACTCCTTCAGTTCTATTGGAGAATATCAATAGAGTTCTTTTCGATAAACTTAGTAAACAATTTATTACTGCAAACTATTTGTTTATTGACCTAGAATCTAAAAATGCTGTTGCGGGTAAGGCGGGACATCCGCCCATTCTAGTATATTCTGAGAAACAAAAAAAATTAACTAAACTAGAAATGCATGGAAGACTCATTGGTGTTTTTGATACTTTAAAGATAAAAGATATAAAATTTAAGTTTAAAAAAGGGGATAAGATCTATCTATTTACTGATGGAGTATTTGAGGTTGAAAACTCTAAAGCGGAAATTTTTGGGGAAGAGAAATTGGAAAAATTTCTTTTAGAAAACTCACACCTACCGGGCAATATCATAACTGAAAAACTCATGATTGTGTTAAAGACTTGGAATGAAAATCAAAAGTCCTTTAATGATGATTTCACTTTTCTAATCTTAGAAATTCAATGATAGTTTAAAATGTTTAGTCAATCGCAACTTCTAGATTCATTTAATCGAGTTCATGACTATCTAAGAGTTTCAATAACTGGAAAATGTAACTTTAATTGTACTTACTGTAATCCTCAAGGTGAAAAATCTGGAGTTGAACACATCACTTCAAATGAAGAAAATTTAGAAATAAAAAATTTACACAGATTGCTGAGTATCTTTATAGAAAGAGGTGGTATTAGAAAGATTCGAATTACTGGGGGAGAACCACTCCTCAGAAATGACCTAGATCAAATTCTTAGTCCATTAAAAGAGTGGAAAAAGAAATTTCCACTAACGCTCGCTCTATCGACTAACGGATCTTTGTTAGAAAAAAATATCCCAACCTTAATCAATAACCAGATAGAGTTTTTAAACATTAGCATTGATTCTCTGAATAGAAGAAGATTCAAAGAAATCACTGGAAGAGATAATCTAGAAAAGGTTTTGAATGGAATTGAAAAAGCGATTATTGCTGGATTTAAAAAAATCAAATTGAATGCAGTCTATATGCAAGGAATCAATGAAATTGATTGTATAGAGTTAGTAGATAGATTTCAAGACCAAGTTGTGGATATTCGTTTTATTGAATATATGCCGATTGGAATCAATGATTGGAAACGAACTCATTTTGCTCCCTATATACAATTGGAAAATAGCTTACGTGAAAGGTTTACTTTAATTCCCGAAGAAAATCTAGAATCTGAGACTTCTAAAAATTTCACTATACTCGGAAAAAATTCTAGAGTGAGTTTTATTTCTCCAATGTCTGAACATTTCTGCGACAGTTGCAATCGACTTAGACTCACTGCTTCGGGAAAACTTAGGCTCTGTTTGTTTTCACCACTACATGATGAGCTAGACCTTGCCCAGTTAATAGAGCAAGGATTTACGGATGAGGAAATATTCCTTAAGATTCAGAAGTATCTCCCCACTAAATGGCTTAAACACCCACCAATGGATGAACTTGCCAAAATGAAAACCGCTCCAATGGTAAGCCTAGGTGGTTAAAAAAAACTTTATAAATCGGAAAGGAAACTCTTGTTTTTTCCGATATTTTTAGAGATAGGTGTCTTTATAGCTAGGAATAAAATAGATTTTTAGCAAAACTTAAGGATTCAAAAAATATCATAGGGAGTTAATTATGGGCGACGGTTCACTTTCACAAGACGAGATTGATGCACTCTTACAGGGAGCTGAAGACCCATCTTATGAAACAAGTCCGAGTGCTGGACCCTCAGACGATCTATCACCAGCACAAAAAGACATGTTGGAAGAAGTTTTGCTTTTTGCATTTGGTCAGGCAGCAAAAATCTTAGAAACAGCACTTTCTAAATCAGTTAATTTTACAAGCCCAGTCATAGAATCAAAGCCTATGGCTGAAGTTTCTGCAGAACTAGGAGCGGGATCGGTAAATCTTTTTTCTAATTGGTCAGGCACAGTGAATGGAAGAAATTCACTTATTTTCTCTACTGAGAATGCATCTAAAGTAATTAATATCATTTTGGGGGGACTTTCCACGGGAACATTGGATTCTAACCAACTTCAGAGACTTAAGGATACCTTCGCTCCAGTCATTGGTAACCTTACCATTCAGATTGGAACAAAAATTCAAAGTATGTTTGCTGCTTCTCCTTTAGAAGTTTCCCATGCAAAGACAGCTAAGGATTTAATTTTACCCGATGCTAAAACTCTAATCAAGACCACACTAAACATGAGTATAGAAGGGGTTGGTGTATTTAAAGCTTATTATATTATCTCTAAACCTACTGTTGAAGAACTTCTGAGTGTTTACCAAAAAGGTGGGCAGAAGGCTCAACCAGTAACGAATGGTGGGATAAATGTAACAATGCCTCCTCAACAAAATTTTGCAACCCAACAAAGTTTATCTTCCGTTCCTATCAAAGGGGTTGCATTTCCATCTCTAGCTACTGCGGGTCAACCATCTGGTGCTACCAATCTAAATCTACTTATGGATGTGCAAATGTCTGTGACAGTAGAGCTAGGAAGAACCAAAATGTATATTAAAGACATTCTTGGTTTAGGTGAGGGTTCTATCATTGAGTTAGACAAACTTGCTGGTGAGCCTGTGGATCTACTTGTCAATGGAAAGCTTATCGCTAAAGGTGAGGTTGTGGTAATTGATGAGAACTTCGGGGTAAGGGTAACTGATATCGTTAGTCCAACGGATAGGATCAAAACAGAAACAAAATGAAATTTTTTATTTCTCTCTTCTTCTTTGTCTGCTTTAGTTCTTTTTTTGGGATTATGTCTCAAACTGAGGATCAGGACAAAGAACTTAGAAAGCAACTTGGGGTAGAAGAAAAAGAATCCAAAAAAGAAAAATCTAAATCTGGTGTAAAAGAAGAAGTCAATCCTGTTGCAGAAAGGTATCTAGAAAAAGAAGAAAGTGGATCGGTTTTACTTTGGATTTTAGTTAGAGTAACCATAGTTCTAGCAATCCTTGTTGGAGCAGCCTATTATGGAATGAGATTCATAAACAAAAATCAGGCAGCAAGGTTTCCTGTAAAAGGTGCAATTAAGGTTCTTTCTTCAGTCAGTATTGGTCCAGGAAAACAGATTCAAATCATTGAGGTTTCAGGAATCTTACTTATAGTTGGTGTTTCAGAACATTCCATAACCCTAATCAAAGAAATAGACTCACAAGAGATAAAACAAAAATTAGTTTTAGAAGCAGATAGTTTTCAACCTCCAAATGAAAATTTCTTGGATGCACTCTTTAATATCACCAAACGAGAGTTTAGTTCTGTCAAAGAAAAGAAATCAGTTGAGAATTCTGATGAAGAAATGATGGAAGAAGTTAAACAAAGACAAATTAATTATCTAGAAAAAATTAAAAAAGACAGAGAAGAGTTAGAACGTAAAAATAAATGATTCTACTCCAAAAACTTTTTAAGATTTGTGGGGTTAAACACCCCACATCCACGCTTCGGTAAATATTATTTACTCAAAGAAATGAAAATAGCTTAACCGAGCTCCTCTATCCCAAGAATAGTTTTCAGTAAGCAATTGAAATTGACCTGAAAGTGCAAGAACTCCACTATCATAGATTTTATAACTAAATCCTGGAAATACATACATAGAACGAATCTTAGTATCTATTTTTTTATTATATGGCTCTCTGTATTCACTCTCTAGAAACAATCTAAACGAATCCCCAAGTCCATAGGACATGGATGCTGAATAAGTATAATGTCTTCTGAAATCTTGTCTATCATCTTCGTTAAACCTAGAGTTGGTTTCAGTTTGAAGACTAGCATCTAATACCAGTTCAAATTTTTGAATTCCAAGACCAAAAGCTATATTCGGTTTAACTAAGAATAGATCATTAGAAGTCTCACTTCTAGAATAAGTCATAGACTGTTTGCTATAACCTTTCAGTCCACCGCTATAACTAAATCTGAAATTGCTATCTCCATGTTCTCTTGCAAACTTTAAGCCAAAACCATACCTTTCCATTCCTCTCTGAGATTTGGAACCAGATACTTCATAGTTTCTACCACCTAGAAATCCGTTAATGGAAAAATATTGACCAAATTTATATTCGCCTTCCAGACCAAGGTTTTGTTCTCTTTCGTAGAAATTTCTCTCTCTATTTTCTGTAGCTTGTAGATTTACTCTAATCTTAGAATAAACACTAGCTGGTTCTGTTCTGAGTGGATGAGAAAATTTTGATTCAGAGAATAGTTTTACATTAATGAGAAAGAAAACTAAAATTAGAAATAGATTATTTTTCACCATTGGTCTGTCCTTCAATTGCTTTCGCATAACGTTCACCAATAATCCTAAACCCAATAGAATTTGGATGAATACAATCAAACATATTTGCAGGATTAGAGTAGGGAGGTCCACCTAAAGTTCTTCGAAGATCAATATATTTAAGTTGTGGTTCAGTTGTTGTAATTTGAATATACAGTGAATTCAAATCATCCAGATTCTTGCTTAGGGTTTCAATCGTGGACGTCGTAAAACCTGCATCAAGTAAGGTTTGCCTACAGAAAGTTGAGCCACTAAGACTTGGAACATCGGGATTAGCATAGTCATATCCATGAATCATCCAAATTAATGGTGCACCTCCCCACTTACTTACTTTATATGCATTTCCTTGTTGAATCATCTGAGAAAGACTTGAGCGAATTGTAGAGAATCTAATTGCTTTTTCCTCTTCAATTCTTCCATTATAGCGACTAATGTTCCCAAGAATATCATTTCCACCAAGCGATAATAACATGTATTTAATATCTGGTCCTGCTTCCTCAATCACTTTAAAATGAAGGTTTTGCTTAAGTGCAGTTTCCAAAAGTTGACCACCAAGGGTTGAACCAATTATTTTATATCCATGATATTTTTCTAATTGCACTCTTAAACTTTCAATTGCATCCGTTCCTAAAACTAGGTCTGTCCAACTATCTCCAATCATTCCAAATTTGGTTGGTCTTCCCGTTTCACAACCTGTAACAAGAACCCTACAGAAGAGTTGAATCTGTAGTCCCTTATCAAAACTTTTGGGAGAGTCACAACCTAATAAGAAAAGAATTAGTAGAAAAAATTTTTTCATTCTTTAATCCTCTTAACATAGAGAATTAAAGAATTAATCTTGTTGTCAAGAGGAATTAAGAGTTTCTAAGTTAGCTCCAGACTTCTGATCCATCCCAGGATTCTTGAAGAGTATGATTTAGATATTCATTGCTGTATTCTAGAAATCTTTTGCTTGGAGTATCTTCTGATAAAATTTCTAAACATTCCTCAAAGAATGTAATTGCATCTTTGAAATTTTTTGAATAGAAATGTTTGAGTCCACTCTCAAATTTTTCTTTTAGTTTTAATTTTTTTTGGAGTAATTCTTCGGGATCAGCTTGAAATAGTTCATAAAGCAAAATAGATTTTTCTTTGCCTTTAACTTTAACAAGTCCAATCTCTCTTATATATAACTGATCTTCAATAGGAATTTCTTTTGCAACTGAGTCTGAAATTAGTACTGAAGTTTGAATCACCTTTGTCATAGATTCTAGTCTGCTAGCTAGGTTCACTGCATCACCAACAACAGTTGTTTCTAACCTAGTGCTAGTTCCAATAGTTCCAAGCATTATCTCTCCAACATGAAGTCCAACTCCAAATTGAATATCTTCTTTTCCCTCTTTACGTCTATCTGTATTAAACTTAGCTAATGCTTCCTTCATTTCAATAGAAGCTTTCACTGCGTTATTAGGTGAATCGGGGAATAAAGCCATTATTGCATCTCCAATAAACTTATCTATGAATCCTTGGTGTTTTTGAATAACAGGTTCCATTACTCTCATGTATGAATTCAAAAATTCAAAAGTATCATTTTCTGCTAGTTTTTCTGAAAGACCAGTGAAATTTCTAATATCAGAAAATAGTATCGTCATACGATGTCTTTTTGCATCCCCAATGGAAATATCTTGAATTCTATTCTTACCAAGGAATTCAAGAAATTGTCTTGGAACAAATCTAGCAAAACTCTCAGCCATAGATTCCAACTCACCATAAATTTTAGCATTATTATAGGAAATTGATATTTGAGAAGAAAGCATTTTAAGTAGTTCTACTCTCTCATGACTCAATGCCCCACTTGTTAAGTTGTTTTCCAAGTATATTATACCAAATAGATCACCTAGAAATTGGATTGGAATACAAAGGATTGATTTAATTTGATTAGTTGATATATATTCATCATTCTTATAAGTTTCATGAATGGATGCATCTTCAATTACTAGAGCTTGTTTAGTTCTGATTACAAAGTTGATAATACTTCTTGGAAATTCAGTTCCTTCATCTAAACTAACGTTCACACCAATTCTAGAAATATTTTTATTGATATCTGAGATTGCTATCATCTGAAAATTATCATTTTCTTTTACAAAAAAGCTTGCCTTTTCTGCTCCAGCATTCTCCATTACGATGTCTAACATCTTTACTAAAAGTGAGTTCAATCTAATTTCACTAGAGATTACCTGAGATGATTTTAACACTGTTGAAAGATCTAAAATCATGGAAGTTGAAAAATCACTAGAAGTAGTTGCAGTCATTGAAATTGTTTTAGTGAGTGTTCTATTTTCAAAATGATTCTTTAAGTATTTTTTCCATTTTGTTTCAAATAGTTTTATCTTAGTAACTGCCCCCCATTTTTCATAACCTTCGTATGCATCTTGAATATAGATGCTTGCTATCTTTAATTTATTTCTCTGAGCAAAGTATTTTCCAGCAAGTTCATTAGCAATTGAGTAGTTTTGAGTATAACCGTTTTTCTCTGCTTCTTGGATAGAACTATCGTAAAGCGACTCAGCTCTAATAAATTTTTCCTGATGTCTTGCGATTTCAGCATCAATGAGTAAGGATTTATGTAAGAAATTTTCTTTGGAAGCATATGCCCAGTTTCTCAAGATTGAATTATTCTTCTTCATCTTGTTTAGATACTTAGACTTGAGTTTAGGATTTGCATCAATTAAGGCAGATAGGGTTAAGCTATGATAAAAGTTTTGTTCAGCAGTGATAATACATGCAAAAGAATATACCATTTTCTCTTCAGCTTTTAAAATCATCTCAAGAGCTTTTTCGTATTCTTCATATAGATAAAAAATCTTAGCTTTATTTGTATGATACCAATCCATCTGTCCTTCACCTTCTAGATTGATTTTTTTTACATAGGATTCTTCATCAAAATTTTCATTAGAAAGTGATAGTGGATTTTTAGTTTTTTCCAGTAAATTCAAAATGGAATTATGCATTGCAAGCATTAGAGTCCCAATCCATTTATCTTTGACTTTGTTTACAACATAGTCAGTATACTTTGCGATTACTTTATGAGTATCTTCAAGATTATCGCCTAACGATAGTAGTTTAGAACAATATTCAACTATTGAATAGCAGCTATATATATTATCTCCAGTCTCTCTTGCAAGTTTAAAGGATTCTAGGGAAAACTTGAAACTTTTTCTAGAGTGTTGAGTCCAAGCATAAACAAAAGTTCCCATTGCAAAATTTGCTCTACATCTTTGAGACACAGAAGGAAATTTTTCACTTAACCTTATGGATAAATGACCAAACCTTTCTCCTGATTTGAATAGACCAAGCTTGGAGCCAACTAACGCTGCATATAATCCAAACATATAGGCAGAAGATTCAGTTAGACCATTTTTTAAAGTTAATAAAACTGCAGTTGCAACAACATAGGCGAATAGATTCTGATCAGTTCCATAAGTTGGTGAGGACAAATGGTTTAGAAGTCTCGCAATAATTTTGACCTCATCATTTGTTGCATTAGGAAGATGATAGATATCTTCTATTGTACGTTGTCCTTTTTGAAATGTTGCCTTGATAACTTGGAATAAAACCATAGGTAGTGGAGACTTGAGTGGAAGTTTGACTCCAAATAGTGCAAGACCTTTTCTTCCCGCATCTACTGCTTTTAATAGCTCATTGTTATTTGCTAGTTGTACTACTTGAATCTCATAAACTCTGGCTTTATCTATATTTGAATTTGCATTCAGTAAAATTTCTGCAAATAAATTTTCTGATTGTTTAAATTCTGAAAGAATATAAGCAGTTTCAGCAAGTTTGATGGAAATAGAATATACTAGTTTGTATTGAAAATTCCAGTCTGATTCAATTAATAAATTTTTTCCAAAACTTAAGAACTCATAGGCGTTTTGAAAAGCACCAGAAGAGGTTGCAATCTCTGAAGCTTTAAGACTAAGAATTGCAAACTCAAATCTTTCGTCTTCTTCAACTAGTTTAATTGATTTGATTAGAAAAGAGATGATTTCGGGAATCAGTTTAGGATCATTAGACTTATCAAAAGAGGTTTTTAAAGCAAGAGCAATTCTTCTATGATATTGGGTTGTCTCTTCTTCATTCAATAAATTATAGATAGAGGCTTGGATTTTATCATGAGCAAAAGATAATCGAATGTTCTCGCTCACAATTTTTTCATTTTGAAATATTAAGGTCTGGAAACTACTGTTGGAATATCCATCTAGTTTTAAGATTCCAGTTTTTACAATCACCCAGATACTTTGAATCCAATCTATACTATTGTTCTGCAATACTAATAGTAGATCTATTAGACTAAAATTTCCGCCAAGACAAGAAGCAATTTTCAAAACTTCTTTCTCTTGGGATGTTAATTGATTAACCCTAGAGAGAATAAGTTCAGTTAGGTTTAGGGTTATACTTTGGTTGATAATTTCACTTGTTTCCCAGCACCAAAGGTCTTTAGAAAAATCAAATCGCAAAATTTTATTCTTAGCTAGATTATATAAAAACTCATTTACAAAGAAAGGATTACCACCTGTTTTCTCTAGAATCAGTTGTGAAAGCTCGAATACTTCAAGGAAACTAAGATTCATAGAATCAGAAGTTAACTCTTGAATATCTTTAAGTTGGAGAGAGCCTAAATGAATTCTATTGATTATATACTTTGATCTTTCTAAATCTTCAATAAAATGAAAGAATTGGTGGTGCTCATCAATTTCATTATCACGATAAGAACCCAAAATGAAAATGGAAGAATCATTTAGTTCAGTGAGAAGTTGTTTTAAGAACTCAATACTTGAAGAATCCACCCATTGTAAATCATCTAGGAAAAAAGTTATTGGCACCCCACCTTTAGAGATAGATCTAATGAGACTAAGCAAGGTGTTTAAGAAAAGATTCTTAATCTCGTATGGCGATAGTTCTAACGACTTATTTATCTTTTGTGGAACAAAGAATTCCAATTCAGGAATTAGGTTTAGAAGTAAACCAGAGTTCTCACCCAAGGAGTTAGAGATTTGATCTTTCCAGACTTCAATTCTTGAGTCTTCTTCATATAGAATTGCTTTTAAGAATTCTCTTAGTGCATTCACTACAGCACTATAAGGTATTTCTCTTTGGTATTGTTCATATTTACCTGAAAGAAAATATCCTTTTCTTGCTAGAATTGATTTTCTAATCTCATATACAAGAGAAGACTTACCCGTTCCAGAAGCTCCATCAATTAGAACAAATTTTTGTTTTCCCGTTAAGCATATATCGTATAACGATAGTAGTTCTGAAATTTCTTTCTCTCTTCCATAGAGTTTTTCTGAAATTCTAAATTCAGTACTAACATCCTTAGTTCCAATTTTGAAATTGGTGATTGATTTGAATTGTTTAAATTTTTGGAGAGAAGTTTCTAGATCGTATAGAATTCCGCCATGACTTTTATAGCGATCTTCTTGTGATTTGGACATCAGCTTTAAAACAATTTCAGCAAGTACTTGTGGAATTCTAGGATCAATTTTTTCAGGAGACTCAGGATTTTTAGCGATATGAGAATGGACTAGCTCAATTGCATCTTTATTGTCAAAAGGTTTTTGGCCCGTCAATAGTTCGTAGAATACAACACCTAGAGAATAAAAATCAGAACGATAGTCGATAGATCTATTCATCCTTCCTGTCTGTTCAGGTGAAATATAGTGTAGGCTTCCTTCTAGACGATTGATGCTAGTGAGACTTGTACTTTCTTTGCTCAATAGAGTTGAGATACCAAAATCAATTACTTTAAGTTCACCAGTGTTGGGTTGGATCAGAATGTTATCAGGTTTAATATCTTTATGAATGATATTTTGATTATGAATGTCTCTAAGTCCTTCCACAATTTTAATGATGATTTTGAGCGTTAGGCGAAGGGAGAATCTATTAAAAGAGAGTAATTTTCTAAGAGTAGTGCCTCTAAAGTTTTCAAGCACTAGAACTGGAGTGGACTGAATCGAAAGAAAGTCAATTGCTTTGAGGACTCTTGGGGAATGGATTAGACCCATGATTTCAAATTCTTTTTTTAGATTGTTTGACTCATTGCTATCAAATTCTTTGAATGCGGGATATTTTAAAACATATTCAAGACCAGAATCTTTATTTTTAACTCTTTGGATTACTCTATTGTTAGTCCTGTATATTTCAGTAATCAGTTCAAAATCAGAAAAATGCATCTCACTTGATACTTCATTTTGCTGTTTAAATTGTCATCCCTAATTTTGTAATATTGGAATAGAATCGTTCTAATGAATCTTAGTTATTGTTCAGCACAAAGAAGCCTTCTACTTAAATTACAGACATTTGTAGCCGATTGAGCAATCGCTTCATAATTGTTAACTGTAGGTGATCCTACTGTGCCAGATGCTGAAGAATTTCCATCTTCCCAAGACCCACAATGAGTTGAACTAGACTGCCATTGAAAACTTGATGAAGTATTAAAACCAGTCCAATAAAGTGCGGTAATACTAGAATGAGTGCTATTGAATAAGATTCCAAAGTTAAAGACTGAAGACGAATTCGTTGATAAAACTTGGAGTGAATCAGTTCTACGAATATAAATTGTATTTGGTTGCAGAGCCCAATCTAAGGTTGTTGGACTTGCAGTTCTACTTGTAGGTACAAAGATAATGGCTTTATAGGTGGAAGCATTAGGTTTATTTCCATCAGCATTACAAATATTATCAGCACCAGCTTTACCATTTGCACCGCCACCTGCACCTTTTAGGTCTCCATTTGCAGTTGTATTGGAAAGAAATATCCTCTTAACAGTTGAAGAGATCGTTATGGAAAGAGTTGTATTTGTTGAACCAAATGCATTGGTAGCAGTGATCGTATAACTAGTGGATGTTTGATCTACAGTTGGAGTTCCCGATAACGCACAAGTAGTAGCAGAAAGAGTTAGACCAGTTGGTAGAGCTGGAGATGAGGTGCAGGATGTAACGGAACCTGTAACACTAGGAGTGTATGCTGACATTACAGAGCCATTCAAAAGCACAATACTCGAATTGGAATAGGAAAGACTTGAAGGTGGTGTTCCAGGTGCATTAATTGTTATATTGATTGAAGTATTAGTACTTCCATAAGCGTTAGTCGCTGTTATAGTGTAAGCTGTTGCTGCTTGTGTTCCAGAAGGTGTTCCCGATATTTGACAATCGTTACTTTGAATAGAAAGCCCTGCGGGAAGAGTGGGTGTGCTAGTGCAAGAAGTCACCGTTCCAGAATAAGTTGGAACAAGATTTGTGATCGCAGTACTTTGAGTAAATGTATATGGAGAACCAGAATAGGTCAATAAAGAAGGTGGATTCGTCGTAACTGAAAGTGAAACGGTTGTAGAAACTGTATTGCCCGATGAATCAGTTCCTGTAATTGTATAGCTTGAAGGACTTTGAATTATGTTTGGAGTTCCTGATAAAGTACAGTTTTGGCTTAGACTTAAGCCATTGGGTAGGTTAGGGGTTGCTGAACAACTGATAATAGAAACGTTAGTTGTTGGCACATAGTTTGGGATTGCAGTGTTCAGAGTAAATTCATAGCTAGAATTAGAATAAGAAAAAGAAGATGTGATACAACTAACGTTGATATTTTGTACATCGTTACTCGCAATTTCTCCACTTGAGTTTGCAACTGAGCAGATTTGGTTAGGGGAAGAAGGTTGTTTGTTAATTGTTACAGAATACTTAGCATTGTTCGCAAGTTTTGTAGTGAACAGATATTTTGAATTTGTAGAAATAGTGATTGTTTCTACTTCTAAATTCTTTAAGATTAAGCCTGACCCAAGTAAACCACTAACGTTGCCTCCGATTGAAAAGGTTAGGGATTGAGATGCGGGAAGGTTGAATGCAAAAAGTAATTTTTTATCATCATTGAACTTGCAAGAAAAGAGAGTTAGGATTGTAAGTAAAAATAGTTTTTGCAAAATAATCTTTCCTCTCAACTCTTCAGAATAGAGTTGTTAAAAAAATTAGAGTATAAAGGATACCCGAAGAGGGTGAGGGTGAATCCACTTTCTCTAATTTATTGTTCAACAACTCAAATATTGATTTCTTTCACAAACCATGGACACTATCAAGAATTGGTTAAATTCAAGCACTTAATAGAGTTCTTGTATAAGTAAAACAACACCTACTAATGCTAGATGCTTAGGATTAATAATAATGTCAATTTGGATTCTTTTTCAATGATTAATTTTTATTAATCATGAGATGGAAACAAAATGAATAGTATAAACTAGACATATGCATTTTTCCAATAAATTCCATTCAATAATTAATTTTTTAGTTTCTTCAATACAAATTCGACTAATCTTTC
>JANRLP010000137.1:0-15610 GCA_033762425.1 Leptospiraceae bacterium | reverse complement strand
TTTCTAGTGAGTTCAGAAAAAAGTGCATTTGTTTTTTCTATTTGTGAAAGATTCTTTTCTGATTTATTTAAGATTTCTCCCGAAGAAGAATTCAAACTTTCTGTTGAGGAGTATAGATCACTAATTGTCTTGGACTGTGATTGAATTTCAGAGAGAGCTCGTTCTGAATCACTGTCTAGTTTTTGGGAATAGTTTGATAATCGTTTAGATCCTTCTTTGATTTGTTCAAGTGTTAATGAAATTTTCCTAGAAAAAGAATTCATTGAATAACTTAGTAAACCAATTTCATCGCTCGAAGATAGTGTTGCTTCAGCTTGTAAATTTCCAATTGAGAATTTTTCCATGACATTGGTTATCATTTGAGTACTTTTCTTTAAATTGTTAGCAAGAATCATGGATAAGCCAATTGTGAAAGTCATAGAGAAGAAAAAAAGCAATAAGATAGTTACTTCAATGTACTGTGGTTTTACTATCTCTTTTGTATATACATATAATAAATAGGAAGTCGCAATGGATAAGTTCCAAATGATTCCAAAAGAAGCCAAAAGAATTTTTTTTCCAAGTGAATAAAAACTAACTCTTTCCTTTCTTACCATAGTATCTTTGAAATATTCTTTAGAAACAAAATCAGCTAGTGAAGTTTCCGTAATTAGATAAGCACCGAGTCCATTCAATACACTTATCATAAAGTAAACCATTATTGAAGGTAAGAACAAATACCATTCGAAAGCTACCTGAGTAAAAAAATAGAACATTGCTGAGGTTAAGCCAAAGATCCAACGAATCTGTATTACAATAACTTCTCTCATGGGAAGATTATGAATATCAACTCTTATGTCTTCTAATTCTTGAGGACTTAGATTTGCTTTTTCCAGTCTTTTGAAAAAGTTTTCAAGTCTTACCTTCCTAATTGGGGTGTAAACAAGTGTTACGAATACACCTATTAATGCACCAACTAATAAAGGGTATATATACTTTTTTTGAAAACCATGAGCTGCAAGAACGAAAGTAATTGCAAAAGGTACGCCAAGAGAATAGGTCGAAAGTTCGATTCTAATCCAAATCTTTCTAACTACATCTTCTATATCTTTTCTTAGCATACTTAGATCAATTATATATTTGATTCACCTAATAGAACTCTTAACTTTTTCATTTGTTCGGGATTGCGTTTGCTTGGATCAGTTATAATTGAAAACTTTGAAGTTCCAATCAGTCCATGATTCTCTTTACCTAATTCAGGAATGAGTTTAGAAATTAATTTCTTTGCATTCTCACTATTCTTATGAAGATAACCAATGACCATCTCAACTGTAACTGATTCTTCATGTTCTTTCCACGAATCATAGTCCGTGGACATGCAAACCATTTGATAAGCAATTTCTGCTTCACGAGCAAGTTTAGCTTCAGGAAGTACGCTCATGTTGATTACATCACCACCTAGATGACGATACATTAATGATTCTGCTCTAGTTGAAAATAAAGGTCCTTCCATGCAGATTAAAGTTTTTTGAGTATGTATCTTTAGATTGATTGAGTCAGCAGTTCTTTTGATGATTGCGGCTAACTTTCCAGAGAAAGGATCACCAAAAGGTGCATGCGCTACTACACCATTTCCAAAAAATGTTGATTCCCTAATTCCTTTTGTTCTATCAATGATTTGATTTGGTAAAACAAAATCCATTGGTGCAATTTCTTCTCTTAGACTTCCCACTGCACTAAATGCAACAATCTCTTCAACACCAATCAGTTTTAGTGCACAGATATTGGCTTGGTTAGGAATTTCACTTGGAGAAAGAAAATGTCCTTTTCCATGTCTTGGTAAAAACGCAATTAGTTTTTCTTGAAACTTTCCAATAGTAATTGCATCAGAAGGCTTGCCCCAAGGAGTTTCGGGAAAAAACTCTTCAACCTTTTCCATTCCATCAAGATCATATAACCCACTTCCACCAATAAATGCTAGTTTAACATTCTTTAACATGATTGTGAACTTTCCTTTGTTTGTTCTTTAGTATATCTTCAATATAATTAGAAATATGAATAGACAATAAGTTTTTTTTATTAACGCTGTCACTCGTTCTTTTCTTCTTTTCTCCAAAAAAATATCTTTTTAACTGAATCATAAGCACGATTTACATACTCAGAAACTGTTGAACCAGCAATACCTCCAACAGCAATTCCCGTTGGACCACCAAGAATCGTAGCACCAAGATAGATTGTGCTAATCCAAATTGGATCAATATATGCATCTGTTTCGGGTATAATACCAGTGTATAAAATTGGTACATAGATTGCTTTGCCAGCAATTCCACCTAATCCAACATTTAATCTGAAATTGATTTTTCTATTAAAATCAATTTTCCCTTTTCCATCAGCATCTAAGCCAACCCCAACCATCTTTAGTTCAGGTATATCCACTAATCTTTTCTTGACTAAAAATTTTAGATTGATTGATTGAAAGTTTGCACTATCTCCTTTAGGTCCTCTAAAATTGATGAACTTTCCTAATGTTAAAATTGGTCTAAGTATATTAGCATAGCCTAATAGTTTTCCATTTGTAATTTTACTTTTTCCGTTAATATCTATATTACTATAAAATTCTTCAATAGTATCTCCTTTCGATATTAATTTGAATTTTCCTGCAAGTTCACCAGTGATAAATTTTTTATTGGAATATTTATGAATCAAAGTATCAACATTAACTTGATCAACATTTATATCAAAATCATAAGATACTTGATTCTCAGCTAAGATATATCCTTTTCCAGTAAAGTTCCCTTCAAAAAGTTCCACATGATTGAGAAGAAAGTCAACTCTTGTGTCTAAAATTCTAATTTCAAGATTTGGTTTAGTAAATTTATAATCCAGAAAACTTGCGTAACTAGAACGAATTTTCATCAAACTAAAGAAGTGTAAGTCAGGTGAAGTCTTATAATCAACACTAGTAAAGTCTAAAATAAATGGAATGATTGAATCTAACTTTGCATAGTTTGTATTTATGTCTAAGAAAAGAGAAGTTGTTTTACCAAATTTTAATTCTCCAGAAGTTGAACCTGAAACAAAATTTCCCATCTTTACCTTTGTAGAGATAAAACTAAGAATTAAATTACCAGTATTCCAATTTAATTTTGAATTTAGTTCAATTGCAGGACTAGATTCTAGCCCTTTGAAATTCAAAGAATTTATCGTTAGTTCTGTTTCAATTGGAATATCTTTAGAGTTAGCTTTTTTTATCAAAAAGATATTTCCAGAAATAGCAATATTATCAAAGTTATTTTTTCTAAAAATTGAATAGTATTTTTTGAGATATTGAATGGGAAAATTATCTAAGTTGATATCCGATTTGAAATAGAGTTCATCAAAATTACTAATACTTTTGCCAGTTTCAAAACTAAGTTTTGCATTAAGAGCTCCTTTCTTGTATTTAAGTTTGAGATCAATTGCATTAGAGCCTAAAATACTTCTATCATAACTAAACTTAATAATCTTAATTTCTTCTGTAATTTTTTCAAAAGAATATTCAATATCAATTTCTTGTGCATCAATATCTTCAATACTCAAACTAGTAAGTAGTTTAGGGTCAAAACTATTCGTACTGTTTTCATTCGAGTTCGTTTGTGAAATCAAAATTTTTCCTTTGATTAGCTTGACCCCAGATATATTGAACTGATTAAATAGAAGTTTTAGCAAAGAGAGATTGAGACTTAGTTCCTCTAGTTTTGCACTAAAGCTTAAACCACCTTTTTTTTCTAGGCTGACTTCATAAAGTTGAATTCCTACATTCGGAAAAATTGAGATTTCATCTCTTGCATATTTTAATTCTATTCCTGTGTTTGAATTAATTTTTTCAATAAGAAATTTCTTGATTTCATTTCTTTGAGAATATACCCAGTATAGACTTGATACAAAAAAAGTTAATACAAAGAGAATTAGTATTAAAAGTTTTTTATTTAATGTTATATTTAACTTCATCCAAGCTTTATATGCCCCATTTTTTCAAAAGCTTCTATTAATAATGATTTAGTCTCTGTTGAATTATTTTTTAATTTGATATGTAGAATGCATTTTGACTTTAATTCACCTGAGTCAGATTTCAACATTAGTCCCAATTTCAAATCAGGATTATTGATCTCAAGAGGAATCACTCCTATGGAAAACTTTTCAAAACTAAAAACTGGTTGAATGAAATCAATTTGAGCTAAATTCACATCTACAATGATTCTCTTTGAAAAAATTTCATCCCAAGGAATAAAAACCTTCAAGTACTGATATGCAGCAGTTTCAAAATAGGAATAGTAGATACAATTATTCAAATGGTTGAAACCATCCATTTCATAAGGTCTAGTTTCAAAAGAACATTCAAAAGGAAATACAGTATTTTCTAGAGGATAGATTTCAAGTGGAATTGGTTCCAGAAAACCATCAGCATCACCAGCAAACCTTGTTGCAAATTCAACAGTCTTTTCTTTGCCTAAATTATTTTTTGGAACATATGCCCAATAAGCATCAGCTTCAAAACATTCAACGTTATCCGACATTCTTCTGCCAATTTGCTTTAGAATTCCTCTAACTTTTTTTACTTGAATCGTTGAAGATTCAATTTTTATTTCATCAAAAAATTTGATTGGTTTAAAAAATCTAATATTACACTTATATAAAACCATAAGAACATGAGATAAATGAACTTCATTGATATCAAAGTTTCTATCTCGCATCATCTGAACCCTAGCTTCTTCTAAAAATCTAAAGCAGGTTGTTTTGTTTATTGACTGAGTGAAGTCTTGTTCTGAATGTCTCGCAATTTGATTTGTGAAGTAGCTTGTAATCATGACTTGAATAAATCTTTTAGTGCGTCTTTTGCCTGAGCCTTAGTGTAGTCATCCCTCTCAATTAGAGTTAGTTCGATAGAGTTTGCTTGCATTCTTTGTAAAATTTTATGAATGTCACCGATTGATTTTAGATTCGTCGCAATGTATTTGAATTTAGCACCACATGCTGGACAGACCTTATCTTTGAGGTAGTTTAGTCCTAGTTTTTTACAACTTCCACATGAACCATATAGATCATCAATTAGGATTAGTTGCTTTTCAATTTCTTCAACATCAAGTTCTTTCCAAACTCTAACAAACCTAAGTTTCTTCTCAGCCATAGATTTATATTTGAAAAATAGAAAGCTTAGTCAAGTAAAATAAAAAATCTTCTTTTAGAAAATCTAGGTAAAAGTTTTCTGTAAATGATGCAGGGAAAATTCTTTTCAATAGTTCAATCTTTGATACGAGATACAAAGCTTGCATTCTATTTTAGTATAGCATTATATTCGATTTCTTTAATATTAAACACTTCTCTAAAGGTTATGGGATTTGATCTTGGTGAGGAAATTTTATCAGCCTTCAATATAGGATTTTTGCCTACAATAGGATTTACAGCACTTAGGATATTGTGCATATACTATATACTTTTTAGTAGTATTCAGATTTTAATTCAGGAAGCATTTCCAAATTGGAAAATCTCACCTTGGCAAATAATAATTATTTTTCTTTGCTTCATTGGCTCCATTTGGTTTCATTCAATCATTTCCTACCCGCAGCTATACGCTGATTTTTTCTATTCCAAACATTCTTATCTACTAGGATTACTTCATTTATTAACTGAAAACTTTTCTCCAGTTTTTTTTCAAACTATAGTCCAAATATTTTTTGTATCAGTAGGACTAAGGTTAGTTTATTTAAGTATTGCTAGCAGAAAGTCGAACTATCTTATCCTAATAGTATATCTTAGTTTTTTATATTTTTTTCATTCGCATGGAATTTTGTCGGGAATACTGATTGCTTTTATCCTAATGATGATCTTAAAAAAAGATAAGTTTAAGCTTGAGAAAAAATTCTTAGTTCTCTGGTATCTAGCATTTTTACTATTTTGGACTTTATATTTTCTTGTTCTAAAAACGTTTTCATATCCAAATGAAAAAAAATCAAAAGTATCAATTTTTTTGATTTCTGCTGATAGTCTTAGGGCAGATCGAATTGGTGCAATTAGAAATGGTAAGTCAATAACGCCTAACGTTGATGAATTGAAAAAAGACTCATTTAGTTTTAATGACCACCACGTCACGATTCCAAGAACATTTCCTAGTTGGGCAGATTTACTCACGGGAAATTTTTCAATGGCACATAGAATTAGAGATATGTTTCCCGCACCAAATGAAATATCTAGAATCGGAACAGATGAATTTCCAACTCTAGGAAAAATTTTAAGAACACAAGGATTTCGTAGTGCAGTCTTTTCTAATTTTGCAGGAGATATTTTTCCTAGGGCAGATTTTGGTTATGAACAAATAAATGCTCCCGATTTTAATGCAAAGGTATTGGTAATACAAAAAAGTTTAGAGTCTCAGATTTTTTTATTACCGATCTTGACAGGTTCAATCTTTTCAGGTGGGTCTTATATCGATGAGATAGAGAGCTTTGCAAGTTTTGGAAATGGAAAAAGAATTTTAGATGAAAGCTCTAGATACATTCAGTTCAACAAAAACTTTCCAATTTTTGTAACTACATTTTTCTCTGTTACTCATTTTCCATATTCACCTGAGTATCCATATTATAAAAAATATACTGATCCAAATTATTTGGGTAAGTATAAATACTTTAAATTTGTAGATCCAACCAAGGATGAAAAATTAGCAGTAGAAGACATGGAGCAGATTCGAAGAATCTTTGATGCGAGTATTAATTCTTTTGATAATTCTGTTGGACAATTCATTCAAAACCTAAAGTCAGAAGGTTTATATGAGGAATCAATCATAATTCTTACTGGAGATCACGGGGAAGCACTTTATGAAGATGTGCATGGTCAGGGGCATGGAGAACATCTCAGAGGAGAGGCTGTTACTAAAGTTCCACTGATAATTAAATTTCCCAAAAAGTTTACTGATAAAATTCTATCTGAATGCAAAACTGATTGTAGAGAATTTGAAGGGATTACAAGCTCAGTAGATTTGTTTCCAACTATATTAGATTTCTTTAATATAAAAGTTGAATCTCAGTTTGCGGGAAAGTCTTTGATGACTGTTTTAGGGAAAAAGAATTGGGGCTTTGATCGTAAAATCTATATGGAGACTGGGATTTGGTTTTCTGATATAGGAGATCATTTTTTTCAGAAACAAAGAATTCAATATCCTAATATACTTAAATTGCATAGAATTGTTCCTGAAAATAATTTTCAGCTTATGATAACAGATCCTAGCTATCGTGAAACGATAGCATTCTCAAAACATAGAGCAATTTTATCAAGTGATTATAAACTCATTTATATTCCAACTCATGATGGTGTAGAATTTGAATTTTATGATAGAAAGAAAGATCCTTTCAATAGGAATAATTTATTTCCAAGCTACCAAGCACAAGAATATATCAATGAAGTATATTCCTTGAGTCAAAAATGGGAAGGGGCTACAGTAATAGAAAAATATATCATTCCACCAACAATTGAATAGATCAATATAGTATCATTTGATAAAAGTAGTCGCTTCTCAATAATATTTATAAGTAGTTTTTTCTTTGTTCCTCTAGTTGTGGGATTCAATGGTTTAGGGTAGGAAAAAAATGTGGTCGTGGCGGTTTGTCTCTAGTTGTATCTCTTTGATCGAAACGTTTTATCCTCATCCCTCTGGTATAGAGATTCTTTTGTGGTTGCCAGAACGTGCCTGTGAACAAAACACTCCCTCCTAAGGTTGGAACACCACCGAATGATTCAGAGATGATCTCCCCAAAACCAGCAAGGTCTAGCGATAACAGAAAAGTAAACAACCAGCATCTAGACTTTCCGTAATACAGAGCTAACGCACTCAGTTGGATCCATAAATCGTTAGAGACTTTAAAGTCCACACGCTTATAACCAATCCCTTCTAGTTGATATTCAGTCTTTACTTTACGAGCCTTCGGAACCATCCCACTATAATTGAAAAGTCTAAACGTTCTGAGTAAATACCTCAAATACCGATCTATACTTTCATGCTTCTGAATCTTAGCTTCAAACTCTTCAATCATGTGTTCAGGAATTCGTAGAGTTGAAGTAGTCTTTTTCTGAAATCTTAAATGAAGATCATTTGTTTGAAGTTCGTTAAATAAAACTGTTGCACTCATATCTATATAGGTATAAAACCTTCTCGTTTTTCCAATGAAATGAGAACTTTTTTCTTTATTAGAAATTTTTTTTTGAATTGGGTGAGTAGTTAAGAACAATAAATCTATTAAAGTAAATTTTCTAAACTTAAATCTTGTTTTTGGACACAAGAAAATTTATCGAAACTTTTTTTTCTTGAAATAACTTCAAGAATCTAGTAAAGTGAAAGCTAGGAAATTTAGATGATACAAAAAGTTTATTTAGGGATTTTATTACTGGTCTTAGTTTGTAAAAAACCTTCCTCAGCAATTACTGAGAAAGCTATAACTAAAGAAATCCCCAGTGCAGTAGTTGTTCTAGTTACAGGAAACTCCAGAGTCATCCATTCCGATACGACTGAAGAAAAAGCTTCTGTGGGTTCTTACTTCCGTTCTGGAGATAAAATTATTACAAGTGATAAATCTAGAGTGGATGTTCAAATCCATGACGGAGCTATTATCCGAGTTTCAGCGAATACTAGCCTAGAGTTTTCAAAGCTTGTAATGGAAGGAGTAAAGGATGTTAAGCTCAGTCTTGAAAAGGGAAAGTTATTCGCAAAAGTCACTAAGAAGAATAAGGATGATTCCTTTCAGGTTGTTTCACCTTCTTTTGTTGCAGGAATTAGAGGAACAGAGTTTATCATCGATCTAACGAAAGAAAAAAGTTCAACTGTGAAAGTTTTAGACGGCTCGGTCGCTGTCAAACCTAGGTCGGTTGCTATCGAAATCATGAGTGCAGAAGAATTAGGAAAATCTAATGTTGCAAGCGAAGTAGATCGTAAGATTGATGAAGCAGAAATTGTTATTGATAAAAATTTTCAAGCAACACTTCCTAATGAGCAACCAGTTTTGGCAAAAGATAAATTAGAAGAAGAAGATAAATCGAATGCACTGAAAGCGATAGATAAATTTAAACAAAAACCAATACTTGCAGACTTGAGCAAATCTGAAGAACAAGAACTTTCTACAATGATTTTAGAAAACATTGAGGTTCTTCAGGAAATGACAGCAATCAATGAAGAACTTACAAGTGGGAAAGTTGACGAGAAGCGTGCAGAGGAATTGGAGGCAAGAAGAGGGACATTAGAGAACGAGCTTCTAAAAAAACAGGACAAAGAGAAAAGTAAGTTCACAGAAGCAATAATTAAAGAACCTAAGAAGCTTAAAACTAAGAAAGCAATCGTCAAATATTATGAAAGAATTGAAAAAATAATTCTTGGACGAGGAAGGGTGGAAGTAGGGGCAATCATCAGTCAAGAAGGAGATACGATCATAATTCACACTGAATCTGGAATTAGAAGAATTCCCAAAGATGAGGTTCAAGAGGTGATCTATGAGTATCAGAACAGAAGTAGATTCTAGTTATCGTACAGCGATAGTATTGTGAGGCAATAGTATGAAATTTTTTATCATTAGCATCTTTTTTTCCATTTCAATTTTTTCAGAAATAAATTGGAATCCATCCTATGAAAAAGGGTTGGAATTAGCTAAGTCTAAGGGTTTACCCATAATTATCGATCTATATACTGATTGGTGCACATACTGTAAGGTTCTTGAAAGCAAAGTTTTTCCTAATCCAGAAGTGGAAACAGAATTAAAAAAATTCATTACAATAAGAATTAATGGAGATGAATATTCTGAATTAGTATCTCTATATAGAGTGAAAGGTTATCCAACTGTTCTATTTTTAGATAAGAATGGAGCCTATCTAGATCGAATCACAGGGCTTCCAAATACAAAGATCATGACAGATAAACTAAAAGATGTTTATGAAAAACGTGATTTAGAAGATAATCTTCTTATATCCTTAAAGGATACACCAGAAAGTGTGCTGTTGAATTATAGACTTGGAATTTATTACTATAAAATTTCTCAATTTAGAAAGGCAGAAGACTATTTTGCTGCTAGTGTTAATTCAACCAAACAAGAAAATCCAGAAAAGAAACAAGAATCACTTTTTATCTTAGGATTGATTCAGATCCAAGAGAAAAGATTTTCTGAAGCAATATCAATGTGGTCAAAATATATTAAAGATTTTCCAACAGGTGATCTTAGTTCCGCTCATTACTATAGAGGCATTTCTTATTATTACTTAAATAAATATAAAGAAGCTAAAGAAGATTTTAACTTAGCGAGTAAACTCACTAGTGATGAAGAAACAAAAACTAAGATCAAAGACTATATAAATAATATGAACTAGAATGCAAGATTTCACAAAGCTCGATTCTTTCCAAAAAGTTCTAGATGAAGAAGTGAACTCCTCACTAGAAAAATTGAGCTATTATTCAATGATTCTTGGACTCAGTAGTTCAGTAATTCTAACTCTTGTCTATTATTTTAATATAATGGACAAGATTGAAATTCCGATTATATGGACATTGTTCGGAGGAATTTTTTCACTTATATTTTATCTTTTAGCAAAAAAGAAACTGACTAAAGGCAGATTTACTTATCTAATTATTATTAGTTATAGTTCTTTTCCAAGTTTAATTTTGGTCTTTGCACATTTCTTGCTACCTTCTGGAAGTATAAGTTATATCACAGGTCCACCTTCTTATCTATATTTTTTTATGATTGTACTAAGTGGGTTTGCATATAACCCAAGACTTAGCATTTTCATTGGACTAATCACAGGAATACAGTATTTTATATTTTACTTTATTGATAGACATAATTTTCAAAAGCTATCGTCTAGTGATAGTATTATATTACAAGATATAGTTTCAACACCATTATACTTTTTTAAATCTGTTATGATGCTCTTCACAGGTATTGGTGTTGCAGTATTTACAAAAAGTGTAATCAAGTTTATTTCAAAAGTTCTTCAAGAAGAGGAAGAAAAAAAAGGTATATCCAAACTTTTCGGACAATTTGTGAGTGATGAGGTCAAAGATAAAATCCTTGCTGATAAGAAAGGTTTGGTTGGGGAAAAGAAAGTTGTAACAATTCTTTTTTCAGATATTAGAGACTTTACAACAATCTCAGAAAAATTACCACCCGAAGTTTTAGTAAGAATGCTAAATGACTATTTTGATAGAATGGTCTTATGTATCTCCAGAAATGGTGGGATTGTAGATAAGTTTATTGGTGATGCAATTATGGCGGTGTTTGGTGGTTTGATAGAACAAGAGAATTCATGTGAGTCTGCGTTCCAAGCTGCAATTGAGATGCAGATAGAGCTAGATAATTTTAATAAAACACTTGCACATCAAGGAATTGAAAATATCCAGTTTGGGATAGGACTTCATTTTGGAGAAGTGATTCAAGGTGCTATCGGGGGACGAGATCGAAAAGAATTCACTGTAGTTGGAGATGCTGTAAACCTTGCGTCTAGAGTGGAGAGCTTAACAAAAGAAAAAGAAAGATATTTACTTGTTACAGAAAAGTTTTACGAAAACCTCGCACCGAACTCAAGAACTAGATTTGAATATCTCGGTGAGACTAAAGTGAAAGGAAAAACTGAAGTGATAAAAATTTATGGGATTAAGAGTTAAGAAAAAGAAGTATCACCCTTAGGCTAAAGGGTGATAGAATTTATTTGACAGAATTATTCTCCGCCACCTTCACGGAATCCACCACCATGAACAGGGATGACAATTCCAGTGATATAGGATGCAGCATCACTTGCAAGAAAAGCAGTTGCACCTGCGATGTCATCAGGTTTACCAGTTCTTCCAAGATAGATTGCTTTTTTCATTCCTTCACGAATTGCTTCAGGAATTGCGGCAGTCATATCTGTTTCAATGAAACCTGGAGCAATTGCATTCACCCTGATACCACGAGAAGCAAGTTCTTTAGCACAAGCATAAGTAAAACCTATTACACCTGCTTTTGATGCAGCGTAGTTTGTTTGTCCTGCATTTCCACCAATTCCCACTACAGAAGTCATGTTGATGATTGAACCAGATTTTTGTTTCATCATATACTTAGTGACTGCTTGAGTACAATTGAAAACACCAGTTAGATTTACTGCAATCACTGCGTCCCACTGTTCTTTTTTCATACGCATGAGTAGAGTGTCTTTAGTGATTCCCGCATTATTTACTAGAATGTCAATAGAACCATATTCTTTGTTTGCCGCTTCCATCAATGCAGCACAATCTTCTTCTTTTGTCACATTACCAACTACAGCAATCGCTTTCATGCCTTTGCCTCTTAATTCTTCGGCAGTAGCTTTAGTTGCTTCTTCGTTCATGTCGGTGATTACTAGATTTGCTCCTAGTTCACCTAATTTTGTAGCGATAGCTTTTCCAATACCACGAGCAGAGCCAGTGACAATAGCAGTTTTATTTTTTAGATCAATCATCGAAACCCCTTTGATTTCCTCCTCAATTGTATAGGAACGCATTGAGTAAGAGTTATTTTTCTGCTCTAATTCAAGAATTTGATTCTATATTGTCAATAGAATTTTTCTTTTTCAAAAGATTAGTTTTAATGATTACAGACTCTATCTTCTTACAAAAACTCAATCAAGGTTTTGGGATTTAGAAATAATTTATTTACTTCTATTTCAAAAGATGTGATTACGCAAAACTTAAACTAAAAGTTCTCCTGCGAATCAAACTTCAATATTTTAATAGAAACAATTTACTTTAAAATTGGAATTTTCTGAAGGGTGGTAATTCAATGAAAAGAGAGAATAATGAAGGAAAGCTAATGGAGGCTTATCAAATTTATATAGAAAGTGGTGACTCAAATGAGCTAATCAAAGAATCAGGATTATGGATTCAAAATTTTGTAATTAGAACAAAGATACTAGATGAAGATGAAGCTGCTGATCTATTCTTAAAATTTCTTGATAAGTTTGAAGATTGCATGAAAATTTTCAGGGAAAGAAAATACACAAGTCTTGCTGGTTTTCTTGGTGCATATGCAAAGCATTTATCAATGAACATGATAAGAACTAAGATTAAGTACAAAGAAGATACTAATACTGAGTTCATTTCACTTTGGGGGCTAGAGGCAAGTCTTCAAAAGGATCCAAAAAGTGTATATTCGCCTAGCGTAGTAAAATTTATTAGAAAAAATTTGAAGCACTTAAATCCTGAATCAAGAATCATTTTTTGTCTTAGATATAATCTTTCTATTTCAGAAAAGGACAAACTAATTCTAAAATCAATTCTTTTGAAAAATAATTCTGACTATAATGTTTTAGAGAAAAAGATTCAAGATAAAAACGAAGAAATCAAAAGAAGAGAAGAACAGATCATTCGCAGAATCAATTTTTATAATAGGCAAATATTCTTAAAGGAACAAGAACAGTTTAGCAAAGAGAAAAAGGTTGCTTTACAGAAAAAATTAACCTCATTAAAAAATGGTTTCACGATTAAAGAAATCAGTGAATATTTAAAGGTTTCCCGAAGTAAGGTAGTTAGAGTTTGCCAAGAAGGAATCGATCTTCTCAAAGAACAGTTTCAAAACTAAATCATAAGAAATTTTTTTTGAGAAAAAGCATTGATTTTATCTTTCCTCAGAATAGATTTAGCCCGTGATTGAATTAATAAAAAAGATACGTTCTGAAATTCGACGAAACTCAAGGTATAACATCCCATATTCCATTTTTCTTTTGAGTGCAATTGGCTCAGGAGTCAATATAATAGTTTCTAAGTATGTAATACCCTCTTTAAGTCAGTTAACTTTGTTATATTTAATCATCTTAGCATTTATTTTCAGCACTCCTGTTTTTTTTGGATTTTATCTATTCAGAGAAAAAGAGATTACAAAAGTAATCTATAATATAAAGAATAAGATTTTTGTTGAGAGTGAACTATTAAGGATTGCTCAACATAAGTTAACTACTAGACCACATTATGCTTCAGTAATGAATTTTCTTTTTTGGTTTATTTCTAGTCTAAATAGTTCTTTTTTATGCTACCACTTTAATATTTTGAATGCAAGCGAAGCATTCGTAATGTTTTTTGGGATAGGACTTTTAACAAACCCAATCATTTCCCTACTTTGCTATTTTTTAGTAGAGATAATGTCAAGAAACGATATGAGAGTTTTAGAAATTGAAGCAAGTATAGACTCCCCTAAGTTTAGCATTCGATATAAAATCCTATTTACAATGATCTTTCTATTCTTAATTTTTATCTTTTTGTTAACTTTTGTTTCTTTAAACAATCTAAAAGATATGTCAGGAGGAGTTGAGGATAAGATTCAACAAATCCATATTCACCAAACGTTAATCATTTCAGGAATTTCTATTTTTTATACAATACTGGCTGCATTTTTGCTTTCAAAGAGTATTACAGACCCAATCAAAGAACTGAGCATTGCAATGAAAAAAGTTCAAGAGGGAAATATTGAAACAATGGCTCATATCATTTCTACTGATGAACTAGGAGGAATGGCTAAGGGATTCAATTTAATGACAGAGGGACTTAGGGATAGAGAGAAGATCAAAAATGTTTTTGGAAAATATGTTTCAACAGAAATCAGAGATCAAATCCTAAATGGAGATTTCAAACTTGGTGGAGAAGAAGTCTATGCTACAATTCTTTTTTGTGATATTCGAGGATTCACTTCAATATCAGAAAAACATTCACCTGAAAAAATCGTTTCCATGTTAAATAGTTATTTTACAGAAATGGTAACTGCTATCAAAAACAATGGAGGTGTCATTGATAAATTCATTGGAGACTCTATCATGGCTACCTTTGGAGCTCCAAAGAACACAGGAAATCATGCTAAACAAGCTGTGAGTGCTGCAATAGAGATGCTACAACGATTAGATGCACATAATGAATTGCAAAGATTCAAAGAGGAACCTGAGTTCCAAATTGGAATCGGGATTTCCACGGGAAAGTTTATTATGGGAAATATAGGTTCTGAAGATCGCCTTGAATTCACATCGATTGGTGATACAATCAATACTGCTTCTAGAATTGAATCAGCAACTAAAGAACTAAATACTACAATTTTATTCTCGGAAGAAACAAAAGAACTTCTAGAAGAAGGATATTTTGTAGGCGAACTTGCTTTAAAAGGGAAAAAAGAAAAAGTCCGATTGTACTCAGTTAAGCGACTTGACCGAGGAAGGCTCTAAAATACTCTGGTCATATCGATAACGAGTTGTTAGCTCAGCTGGTAGAGCATCTCACTTTTAATGAGGGGGTCTCGGGTTCGAGTCCCGAACGACTCATATATCTTATCCTTGGTGCCATCGTCTAGTGGTTAGGACACAAGGTTTTCATCCTTGTAACCGGGGTTCAATTCCCCGTGGCACTAAACAAAATAAACTTATTCTTGTGCCTCCTTCCAGTCGTTAGATAACAAGGTATTCCTCCTAGCAACCAAGGAGTTCTAATTCCCCGTGGCACTAAACAAAATAAACTTATTCTTGTGCCTCCTTCCAGTCGTTAGATAACAAGGTATTCCTCCTAGCAACCAAGGAGTTCTAATTCACCGTGGCACTAAACAAAATAAACTTATTCTTGTGCCTCCTTCCAGTC
>JANRLP010000136.1:0-83506 GCA_033762425.1 Leptospiraceae bacterium | reverse complement strand
AATTGTATGCTTGGGATTAAAACAGGGATCAATCTTCATGCAATAGAGGTTGAGGCAGAGAGAGTTTCCATATTTCATTTTCCCGATAATAATATATCTAAATCAGTTTATGTTTTCAAAACAACTGAGAAATCTGAAGCTAGAAAATTTAGAATGGAAACTAATCGAAAAGAAAATAAGGTTAAGATCTTTTTTGGTTATACTCAAGTATATGAAGGATTTGCAAACTTTGAATCTGTTTGGAAGTTAGTCGCTCTTGCTCGTGGGGATATTTTTTCTAAAGTGAATTGTTTTAGTGAGTTAAGTGTTACCTATCCTGAATTGGTAAAAAAAATTCAACTCTTTGAGGAAAACAAATGAAGTATTTATTTTTTATAATAATCCTTTCTCAGTTTTATTGTGCTAGTACTGAAAATGAAATTTTTAAGGAAACTAGAAGTAAAGACTTATATTTACTTGAATCTAAAGATAAAAAAGAAGATTTAAGAAAGGCAAATGAGCTAATCTTTCAAGGAAATGAAGCACTAGAAAAAAAAGAATGGTCAGTTGCAGAGAAATTTGGTAAGGATTCAGTAAAGATTTATCCAACCTCCAATGGATACTTTTTGATTGGCTCTGCCCTACTAAAACAAGCAAATTATTCTAGTGCAGAAGAATATCTAAAGCAATCCTATCTACTGGAAAAAAAATCTGAACAACCAGGCTTAACTCTAGCTTATGTCATGACTGTTCAAGGCAAGGATAGAGAAGCACTAGATATCTATAAAGAAATGGAAACAAAATTTCCCAAAGAACCATTCTATCCATTTAAGATTGGAGTCATCCTAAAATCACAGAAAAAATACTCACAAAGTTATACTAGTTTAAAACAAGCAATAGTAAAAGACTTCCCTTATTTGAATCAAGTATATCTTCATTTGGGAGATTGTGCTCTTCAATTAAAAAAATATAAAGAATCTAATGAATACTACTCACTAGCAAAAAACCTTAACCCTAGTTCCAATGAAGCTGATGAATTAAAACAATCTGTTAAAGTTGCTGAAGCATTAGAAAAAGGTAATATAGAATTAGCAAATAAAAACTATTCTGGTGCAATTAAGTATTTTGAATCTGCTAGAGACCAAAGTCCAAATACAATTGCTCCTTATCGTTTTTTAGGAAAAACTTATCTACTTATTTCAGAGAATAAAAAAGCAGAACTTAACTTTCAAAAACTTCTAGAACTAAGTCCTGAGGATTTAGATGCAATTCAATCGTATTCAACAGCATTAGCAAACCAAGGTAGGTATCGTGAGTCGATACGATATCTAAATGATAAATTAAAAAAATTTCCTGAAAGCTCTGAACTATGGAATAGCCTAGGGCTGATGTATAAATCAATTGGAAATCCAAAGAAAGCAATCTTAAGTTTTATCAAATCCAAAGAACTAAATGAAACCTATTTACCTCCAAGAATGAATCTAGGAAATATTCTTCTAGAAGAAGGAAAATTTTCAGAGGCTAAAAAAGAATATATAGATGCTAAATCAAAAGGTGGTGGTGAAGAAGCACAAAAAGGTGTGAAACTTTCAGAGATAAGCATCATTGTAAATTATGGAGATGAACTACTTAGAAGAGGAAAAAAACAAGAAGCAATCAAACAATACTCTCGTGCAATGGAAATCGATCAGGTTCCAACAGTTTATAATGGCTTTGGTAGAGTTTATTTCATTCAGAACAATTTTTCTGATTCAGAAAAAAATTTCAAAGAATCCTTGCGACTAGATCCAGAAAACTTGTCTGCAATTACGGGACTGATTAGGGTTTATAATAAAACAAATCAAATAGAAGATGCAAAGAAAATGGAAACATTGCTTTCTTCCCTTCCCAATGATAAACCATATCTAGCGCTAGCAAATGCAAGAGTTCTGGAAGATAAAAACGAACTCAAACAGGCTGAGATATTGTACAAACAAGTTCTACAAAAATTTCCAGAGTTTGAACCAGCTAAATTCAAACTTGGTGTTCTGTATTATAAAATGGCACTTGTAGAAAATGAAAAAGAAAATTTTGATTCTGCAATTACGTATCTAGACCTAGCTAAGGAAAATAACCCTGAGATTTCAGAGCTTAAGTCTGCTTATAAAACAATTAGAGAGAACAAGGAATTTTCCAATGTAGTTCCTATAATCCGAAAAGCAAATTCACTCTATTCTAGAAAAAAATTCAAAGATGCATTAATAGAATATAAGAAGGCATATTCTATTCAGAATAGAATCAATATTTTGATAAGAATTGCTGATTGTGAAACAGCTCTTGGTGAAAAGGAAAAAGCAGTAAATACTCTCAAAAATGCACTTACTACTAATAAAGAAGATGCACTTCTAATCAAAGAAGCGTTAGGTGCTCATTACTTGAAGGTTGGGGATAGTGTAAGGTCTGAAAACATATTTAAAGAAATATTATCGGAGGATCCCGAGTCCTATTATGCTAACTATCAACTAGGAGTGATCAAATTAAAGGATAAGCCAAAAGAATCACTTGGTTTTTTTGAGCGAGCAATCTATCTAAATTCAGAATATATCCCTTCGTATATTGGAAGAGGATTGATCAATTATAAACTAGGAAATACGAATAAGGCAGTAGAAGATTTTCAGTTTGCAATACAAAATGATTCTGAATTAGAAATTGCACCACTGAATTTAGGAATACTATATTTGAATCGATCAGATGAAAAGACTGCTGAAAAAATCTTTAGAGATATTGTAGCAAAGTATCCTTATTTTTCTGATCCCCATTTTCATTTATCTCAAATCTATTCAAAGCAGAATGAACAAAAACAAGCGTTAGCTGAAATTAAAAAAGCAATTCGTTTAGAAAGAAAACCTGCATATATTGATTATTATTTGAAGCTACTGGAAACAAATGGACTTACTGACGATGAAGAAGGACTTGCTAAATCCTTGCAGCTAGAGCTAGTAGAAAAACACCCCGACTCAAAGTATGCAACAATTTGGAAGGAAAAATTAATCCAAGAAGAAGGAGAAGAGTTTTTTATCCAAGGATTCAAACTAAATGGAAGTCCAGTTTCCAAACCAATTGTTATCAATGAAAAAATCATAGTGAACTATGGAAAGTCAATTGAGGCAATCGATTTGAATTCAAAATCAAAACTTTGGAGAGCAGAGACAAAGGCAGATTTGTTATCAGCATATACAAGACTATATTCCATTTCCAAAGAATCACTGGAACAAATTGATTTAAGCACGGGAACCAAAAATTGGACTTTAACAATTGGATTAAATTCTATAGAACAGATTGAAACAAAACGAAATTTATTATTCTCAGGGCAAGAAAACGGGAAACGAATTCTATTTCAATTCTCAGGTTTAGGAAAACTCTTAAAAAAAATTGAGCTTGGAAATTCAAAATGGGTTGTGACAGGTTCAGGAAATGTGGTTCTTGTAAATTCAGAAAAAGATAGATTAAAGCTCATTTTTCTAGATGAAAATTTAAACCAACTCAAAAAAGAAATCTTAGTTGAACTTTCGAAAACCCCAATACTACTTTCATCCAATGATACTAGTCTATTAATTATTACTGATGAGAATGTGCTAGAGGTTTCCATAGAAGGAAAAGTAGAGAAAGTGTTTAGTTTTGAAGAAAAGATCACAAAGGCAATTGAGTTGAGTACTTCAATTCTACTAATATCGAAAGAAAAGATAGCTGAGTTTGATCCAAATCTAAAGCTAGTGTATAATGAAAGAGAAATGGATCCTTCTGAATTATTTACGGGCAATTCAGAGATTCAACTTTTTGTTACCAAAGAAAATAAGATTCTCTTAAAAGATAAGAATGGTAAATTAATTTCTAACCGAAAATTAGATAATTTAAAACCAAATGAAAATAAAATCTATTCAGTGAATTATAATTGAATGGAATCTAGAATTTTTTGAACTTCAACTTCATGAGCCGTAGATTCCATCATAGCTTCACGAATATCGATCAACAAAAAATTTCCCGAGCTTAGGGGAATCAGATAGAATCCTGCTTTGGAGGTTCTAGGCTTTAAGATATCAAAGTATGCCCAGAATCTGCCTTCCCAGTTTTTAGATTCTAATTTAGAGGCACCAAGAAATTTCAAGGATTCAATCTCACCTCGATGAACTTCAAAGTCCAAGACCTGTGAGTATTCATTGATGATGGTTTCAAAGTCAATTTTAGTGAGTCCCGATAGTATAAAGAAACGAATGTAGGGAAACTCATTCGGATCAGTGACACTAGGAGAAACAACGCCAGCAATTTTTCCCGTTCCCGTTTCTTCTTTGAGTCCAAGCTTTTTGGGATCATGGAAGAAGAATCCTTCGGGAAGAGTGAGTTGGATAGGTATTTTGGAATTGGAAAAAACTTTTTTCTTTTCGTCTTTCTCCCATTCACCAATTTCGAGTCCACCTTCAGTATATTTGTCTTTCATAGAGTAGTAGAAGATTAAGAATTCAGAACCTTGCAATGCTTTAAACGAAACAAGCCCATTCACAAGGATCAATAGACCAAATAGAATGCTTCGATGGATCACGGTTTGTCCAAGATATCTAAAGAAAGCATAGAGAATGATGGAAAAGATGAGAAAAATCACCCCCGCTCTATTTTCTAAGAGTCCAAGAAAGGCAATGAGCACAATGGAAGCAACGATAAAGCCTAGTTCAGGAAGAAGAATGGATTCCCGTTTAAAAATTTGACCAAGTACGTAGATGCTGAGAATAGATAGAGTGATCGCGACGAACAAGGTAACTAAGATTAGAACCAAAATGATTAAAGCGGGCAAATGACTTTCATGAAACCAAACAAAGGGAGTTATGATAAAAATATAAGAAAGAATTAATTTTTTTGGAAAACTTAGTGTATAAAACTTTTTTGATACCCTGTCGAAAATAGTTATTAGTGAGGAGAAATTTCCTGCCATGCCGAATAAAGACTTTATTACCCTTTTAAAATCGGATTATCAAACTTATGAAAAGTCTGTAAAATCCTTCTTAAAGAACTACACTAGAATCGCTGATTTTCTTCAAAGTCTATTTCAAGTTATTCCGGCAGAATTTTTCATTTTGTTGGGTCTAACAGTGCTTTTTTTGCTAGTTTTGAACTCAGTTTCTGAAAAGAGCAAACGTTTTCATCTTTTGATCTCAGTTTTACTCTCTCTAGCGATATGTTTATTTGCAAGCACAAGACTTCTTCACAAAATGAAGGACATTAGAGAATGGGCTTTTGTGATTTCAGGAGTCTCGATTCTAGCGTTAGGTTACTTAGTGGTGTTTATCACTTATCTAATTACGTATGCACATGCTCAGTACCAAAAGAATAAACTATCTAGTCCTTCAACGATAGAACAATCAGTTTATAATTTGCATAATTCCTATAATCAGGCGATGAATAGACTTCATTTACTACTTGCAAAGAAGGAAATGGACTTAGATGAAATTAAGGATAAACTTCTTTCCTTAAAACTATCCACAGAAGGAATGATTCTTTTGTTAGAAACAAACCAAATCAAGAAAAAAGTTTTTGAGGAAGAAACCAAAGAAGCAATTGCACTAAAGACTTGATTTAAATTTTCAAAATGAAAAAATTTCTGTTCAGCATTTAGGGCGATTTCCGGGCTTTCCCCTCTCGTTAATTTTTTGCGTTCACAAAAAATTAACGCCGGGTCAATCCCTATCGCCTCTGGTTTTGCAAAGTATGAGTTTAGTTTCTGTAATTGTTAGATTCTATTCTAATACTCACTTCTCTGTTTTTTAGTGTAGCTTCCTTTTTTACGCTCTAAGCGAAGAAATTACTTTTTTGCGTAAATCTTGTCGTGGGTGGTTGGTTTGAATAGTTATTACAAAATAATTTATTGATTACATAATAGTTATTACAATTTAGGAAAGTTACAGTTATTACAAAACAATTTATTGATTTCATAATAGTTATTACAAACACAGATACAGAAAAATTCTTGGGAACAAAGAAAAGCTCAGATGATTGATAATTTTTTGCTTAGAAGAATATCCTTACTTGTAAATTTGAAAAATAAAACAATACTTTGTAGAGTCTAAAGAGTATGGTAAAGAATAAATTTCTCCTCATAATTCTCTTGAATATACTTTTCTTTGGTTGCAAACTGAATACTTTTAAAACCAATGAAATCATCCAAGGTTCCTACTTTGAATTAAGAGAGTATTATGGAGATTTTTTCCGATTTACTAGCGTTTCAGGAAATAAAAATGCTATCAATATAATTTTGAAACAAAGATTACTAGAAGAAAATTTTGAAAAAGTTAATCAAATTCTTGAAACCAAAGATGAAACCTTTACTTGGACAATTCTACAAATCTACTCAGAGAATGACTTAACTGATTCTTTTCAAGAACATTTTTTCCTTAATGAGAATAATAACAATATTCCTTTTCAATACTTTCATGAAGAAGCAGTTCTAAATAGGAACGGAACCATTAGTGAAGGACCAGCAAGCGATCCTCCCAAACAAATTCATTTAACTGCTAAAAGATTTAGTATGAATGGTACAGTTAGCAATCCATTTGAAGTAATTGAAAAAACGATAGTTATTTTTAATCAAGATTTATATGATAATCAAATTAATAATGTCAAAATCATCACTCCTAACGAAAAGATTATTTTTCTAAAACTCTAAACGTTAGGTACTTTAGGAGCGAGTTCAATTTGGCAGTAAGTCTTTTTGTGTTTATTCTAATAACTTGCCTCTTTACTCTCTAAGCGAAGAAATTACTTTTTTGCGTAAATCTTGTCGTGGGTGGTTGGTTTGAATAGTTATTACAAAATAAATTATTTATAAAAATATAGTTATTACAATTGGGTATAGTCATTGTTATTACAAAATAATTTATTGATTTCATAATAGTTATTACAAACACAGATACAGAAAAATTCTTGGGAACAAAGAAATGCTTCACGCTTAAAGCAAAAAGGGGCAATTCTAACGACTAGAGAGCAATGAGAGAAAATTTTTTCAATTAGGAGCAACTAAAGAAAGGTTCCACGAATCTTACAGAAAACCCCGCGTCCCCTATCGAAGCAATATGCCCAAAATTTCCGTAAGAAATTTTGTATCTGCAAGCCTCCCGCTTGATAGCTATCGGCTTTCGATGGTCAAAAAATTTCAGTAATTGAGGTTGTCGAAGTAAGCAATTTATTGACTGAAGCTGAGAGCGGGAAAAGACGCCCATTTGCCTTAACATACCAAAAATATTGGAACTTTTAACCCAACTTTCTAATTGGTTTTTGCCTTTCGGGGAGTATTTATTTTCATTAAATACTTGAAATTTTCCATTCTCATTGGTCTAATATTTAGCAGGAGTAAGTTTTGAAAAAACTGTTTTTCTTTTTATTATTTTCCATTCTTTTAGTTAGTGAAGCCTTTGCTACGAAGCGTTATGGTCTCATCATCGGGACGAACTATAAAGGCAATAAGGCGGGAATTAGCGAGTTAAATCTCTGTGAAGCTGATGCCAATTACATGCAAGATCAAATCCAAAAAGTTGGGAATTTTGACGATGTAAAAATTCTATTAGGTAAGGATGTTACCAAGGTTAACATTGAACGAGAAGTCAAAGCACTTGGTGCAAAGGCAAAGCCTGATGATGTTGTTTTTCTCTATTTTGCAGGACATGGTTACTACCAAAAGGACGCAACTGCTAAAAATGGAATGCGTAACTACATTGTTTGTTATGACAGACCTCACCTCTCCGATGAAGAACTCAATGAATATTTAAAGACGATAAAATCCCCTAAAACTGTGTTTGCTTTTGATTGCTGCTATTCTGGTGGAATTGCCAAAAAAGGCAAAAAGACCCGCGGGGACAAAGAAATTCCGATTCCAGATGGAGCACAAGGAACTGTGAAACAAGATTCAGATGAATTCTTCTTTCAGAATAAAGTAGTTATTTCTTCTGCAGATGATAACCAAACTGCAATCGAAGTTGGTGGAACGATCAATCATGGAATCTTTACCTATCAATTTGGAAGGGCTATGGAAAATGCTGACCTGAATAATGATAAGGTGGTTACTGCCTTAGAAGCCTTCTTCAAAACTAAAGAGGAAGTCGTTAGGATGGCAAGACAAAATGATCATGAACAGACACCTCAGATTTCAGGAGATGCATCAGGAATTTTCTTGTCGGGAAAAAAAGCTCCCGAACCACCTAAACCTGAGCCTAAACCCGAACCAAAGCCTGAACCCAAACCAGAGCCTAAGCCCGAACCTACGCCTGAGCCAACTCCTAACCCTCCAAAACCAGATCCAATCCATCCACCCATTTCCCCAGAAGAACCTAAATCAGAAACAAACCCTGATAATGGAACTGTTCTGATTCGTACGAGTATCATCAAAGATAGAAGGTATGGACTTACCAACCTTAGTCCTGAAGAAATGATGAAGAACCGAAACCGAAAAGGAGACAGAGCCATCAAAGTTTTAGTGGATGACAAAGAGTATCCATTTGAACTAAAAAGTGTTCGCTCTGAGGCTTGGGGTGCTAATGCATTCAAACAAGGTGAGGTATATAATCTTACGCTGAAAAAAGTTCCTGCAGGGGTTCATAAACTAAATATCAAAGCAGATGACTATCCTGAATATGTTGGAAACTTTGCCGTTCTTGGTGACCAAGAAAATGTGCTGGAAATCAATTCCTGTATGAGTGGTTTTGGTGCCATCCAAGGTCAAGTATTCTATAAAACCTTAGATAACCCCGTCATCAATCAACCCATTTACATGCCAACCATCAAAAGTGTTACTGGAACTAGAAAGATTTTCACTGATGAAAAAGGAAACTTTTGGTTTACGAACTTGCTACCTGGTGAATACGAAATCCGTGCTTCCTTTGCTGAAAATCTAGAACTAAACAATTCTATGATAAAAGTAAAAGAAGGAAATGTTACTAAGATCCAAGTGATCTTAAATGTAAAATTGCCGGGTGTGAAAACTAAGTATTGAAAATAGGACAGGCTTTCCTGTCCTTTCTTAGATTATATTTAGATGTTTGTCTAGGTTTGCTATCTTTAAGATGGAAAGGGTTTCGTGACCAATGTTCTTGATCTTTAACGATCCAGAACGCTCATTCAAGAATTTTTGTGAATTGAAAATTGCTCCGATTCCCGAAGAATCTACATGAACATTATTTTCAAAGTCCAAAATGATATGAGGAAATCCTTTTTCAAATTCTTTGGCTATCTGCTCTTTCAAAAGAATAGCACTTTTTAAACTAATCACTCCCTCTAGCAGTATTGTGCAGAGTTTTTTTTCTTCATCGTAAACTGTTTTGTACATGTCCAAGTCCGTGGAAATAAAGAAATACTCCTACCTGAAATTGAAAAGTAAAATTCTTTTAATATTCCATTTTTTTACTGAACATTTTTTCGGTAATTTTTTTAAATTCTAGTTGATAAGAATTGAGCATTTGCCTAAATAACTGGCAATGAAAGTGAAGTTCTGGGGCGTTAGAGGCTCCGTCAGTTCCCCGATTTCTGGAATTGCTATTAGGCAAAAGATAGAGAAAATTCTATCACTAGTTACACCCGCAGACATTCAAACACCTGAAACAGTTCAGAATTTTTTAGATTCACTTAGCTTCTCTGCTTTTAGCACTTATGGTGGCAATACTACTTGTTTAGAAATCAGAGACTCTGAAAATAATCTATTTATTATTGATGCTGGAACGGGATTAAGAGAGCTCGGAAACTCAATCCTAGGCTCAGGTTTTTTACAAGGTAAAGGTAAAGCACACTGGCTATTCACTCACTCGCATTGGGATCATCTTCAAGGTTTACCTTTTTTTGTACCGATTTATATTGCTGGAAACGAATTTAAAATCTATTCCTCAGTAGAAGATATTGAGGATAGAATCAAGTATCAATTCAGTGCAAAACATTTCCCCGTTAATTATGAGTATATGTCCTCCACCAAAAATTTTCACTTCTTTCCCGAAGGTCAATGGACTGAACTTTCCCCTCTAATGAAAGTAATCTCACAGTCAGTTCGTCATCCTGGTGGAAGTTATTCCTATAAATTCCAAGAAGCAGACAAAAAAATAATCTTTGCCTCTGATGCTGAGTTTAATATTGATGAAATGGAAAACATTGATAAGTATATTGAATATTTTGAAGGAGCTGACCTACTCATCTTTGATACTCAATATACATTTGAAGATTCCTTGAATAAAATTGATTGGGGACACAGTTCCGCTTCCATTGCAACAGACATCTCTCTTCGTGCGGGCGTTAAAAAACTTGTTATGTTTCATCACGATCCATCCTATTCTGATGAAAAACTAGATGCTGTTTATCTTAGAGCCTTAAACTATAAAAGCATGATGGACAGAAAAAATGAATTGGAAATTATAATGGCATATGAAGGATTAGAAATCGAAGTATAAATTTGAGTTCTTTCTTTACTAATCCAGATATCTTAGAATTCCACTCTAGTTGTGGAAATGGTTTTCATGACTTACTCCTTCAAGAAGTAGAAGAATCCAACCTAAACGTGCTCGCCGCTACTAGAGGTGGTGTTCATTTTAAAGGGAAAAAAAATCAGTTAAAAAATTTTTTACTAAGAACTAAGTTCTCTTCTAGAGTCGCTCTAGTTTGGAAAAAATGGAGAATTAGAGATGCTGAAGAACTATACGATCTATCCATATCTCTGCCCTTTGAACAAATACTCAAAAAAGATACTAGCTTTAGAATTGAATCTTTCACTAAAGATAATCTTTCTGATTCAAGATATGCACTCTATAAACTTAAAGATGCAATCAGAGATAGAATCAGAGAAAAAGGTTATGAAGTAAATGTAGAAAGAGAAAATCCTGATGTGGAATTTTTGCTTCGTTCTCATGGAGATGAAGTTGACTTACAAGTCTCTATTTCCCCAAAACCATTTCACAAACGCGGCTATCGTCTAGAACAAAATGTTGCATCCTTAAGAGAAACACTAGCACAAGGTTTGATTGCATTTAGTGGTTGGAAACCTGAATCTGTTATCATCGATCCAATGTGTGGAGCAGGAACGATTCTAACAGAAGCTGCACTTCAATACAAACTTGGCGGAGAAATCAATCGAAAACTACTTTCAGAATCAATTATCTTCGAGTCATTGTTTGGAAAACCGGATAGTGAAAAAAAATCTACTGAGCTTAAACCAATTTTTTTTGGCTATGATAATGATTCAATATCCATTGAAAAAGCAAAACGAAATGCAGAAAGAGCGGGAGTTCTAGATCTAATCCATTTTGAAAAAAAAGATATTGCTGACTTGAAGAATGAAAAAAATTTTGCAACTGGTTATATTCTTACAAATCCTCCTTATGGTGTTCGTATGGGTGAAAAAGAATACTTAAAAGAGTACTATTCGCAAGTTTCCAATGTAATCAAAAAAGAATTTCCCGACTTCTTTTTTGGAGTGATTGCTGGAGATAAGTCCCTTCTTGGAAATTTCAGATTGAAGGCTGAAAAAGAATTGAGCGTTAGTATTGCTAAGCTAAAGGGTAAATTAGTTCTTTATAAAATCTTGAAGAGATAAAGTTCTAAAAGATGAAAGAAAAAAATAAAAAGCAAAGAGATGCGCTTAGTCTTTTTTTTGAACTTACCAATAATGATTTAGACTCACTTGTTTATCTCAATCTATACAGACAAAAAAAACCGGGAGAATTTTCCATTTTTTATTTGGAAAGTTCTTTAGTATCTGAAATGGGAGAGAATTTTTTATTCAATTTAAAGATCTTAGAAAAACTAAAATTATTTCCATTGATTTGTTTAGATGAATCTAGCTTTGATTATATGAAATTTTTTTATAAAAAACTGATCAATTTAAAAGATGCTTTTCATATAAGCTCTGTTTCAGTTGATGTAATCAATAAAAAAAAAATTAATTCAATTTTTAAATCCTTTGAAAAAGAAAGAATTCCTTTTTATGTACATAAAGATACCGAAGATTGGCTTCAAGTAGTCCAAGAGTTTAGTGAAAAACTTCAAACTGAAAAACTGTTATACTTAACTGATTCTAGTTATTTTCAACATAAAGATTCTAACTTACCAATTTCAATCATAAATCTACAAAAAGAAAAAATGGAAATTTTAGAAAATACTGATATTAGTTTATTTGAAAAAGATTTGTTGAATAGTTTTCAATTGTTATTAGAAAATGAAAAAGCAAATCTCAAATCAATTTCTATTACTTCCACTTTTTCAATGTTTAAAGAATTGTTTACAGTAAAAGGTAGTGGAACACTAATTAAAAGAGGAAGTGCCATCAAAGAAATTCTTACGAGTAATGAACTAGATACAGAAAGACTACGAGCGTTACTGGAAATCTCATTCAGAAAAAAAATTAAAGAGAATTTTATAAATTCAAAATTCTTCTCTATTTTGTTAGAAGAAAATTATAGAGGTGCGGGAATAATAAAAGAAACTAAACTTGGAATATTCCTTTCAAAATTTGCAGTTGATGAAGTAGCAAGAGGGGAAGGAATAGGAAGAGATATTTGGGAAAAAATGAGAGAAAAATTTCCGAAAATATTCTGGAGATCCAAAAAAGAAAATCCTATCACTAAATGGTATATGAAAGAATCTGATGGAATGTTTAAATCAGGTAAATGGATCATTTTTTGGATTGGAATTTCACCTAACGAACTACCAAACATAATCGACTATGTTAGTAACCTAGAGGAAGATTTTGAAACCTAAAATTTTTTTTTATGATGGGGACTGTGAGTTCTGCACTTCACTTGCAAATTTTTTGGAGAAACAAATAAAACTAAACGTAGAGTTTAAATCATTTAGAGACTTTGAAGAAGATGAACTTCTTAAAATTCATCCTGAACTTTTCTTGAGTAAGTTGGAATCTGAAGTTCAACTGATAACAAACGATAGGCGATATCCAGGATTTTTTGCAATTAGAGAACTCAGTTGGAATCTAAAGTTTGGGTTTCTTTTTGCACCAATTCTATATCTTCCACTCATCCCTTTTTTAGGAATGTTTGTGATGTATATTCTAAAACAAAAAAAAATTTCTAGCGGAAAGTAGGATTCACCTTATCAATTGCGTGTTTAATCTTTTCTAAGATTTTTTCTCTTTTGATTGGCTTCACATAATAGTCCACAGCACCGTTTTCAAGAAGATTCTTAATCACTCCTGGTGAATTTTCTTCTGAAATGAAAAAGATTTTTGGCAAAATTGCACTTGCTGCCTTTAGATCCCAAAAAGCTGCATAACCATCGATCACGGGCATAGAGACCTCAGTTACGATTAGATCAATCTGTTTATTCTCTTCATAAATCTTCATTAGCTCTTTTCCATCCTCAGCAATTCCAACAATCTTATAACCCTCAGATTCTAGAATTTGTTGTAGCTGTTTTGCTTGGAATTTAGACGGTTCTGCCATAATTACAGTGTAAGGTCTGCCTGTGGGAGAAATTCCTTGTGGTTGGTATGTCATAATGCCTCTATTTCAGATTCAATGGTTGCCCCCATCTCTGAAGTGCCAACGATCTTAGCATCTTTTTCTGCTATATCTCTTGTTCGCAAACCTTTTTTTATCACATTTCGGATTGCAGTCTCAATTTTAGTAGCCTCAGCCTCTAAGGAAAAAGAATATCTGAGCATTAGTGCTGCTGATAAAATTTGTGCAATTGGATTTGCGACTCCTTGTCCTGCAATGTCGGGAGCTGAACCCCCTGAAGGTTCATATAATCCAAAACCTTTTTCATTCAAGGAAGCAGAAGGAAGCATTCCAATAGAGCCCGTAATCATGGAAGCCTCATCTGAGAGAATATCTCCAAACATGTTTTCACAAAGTACAACATCAAATTGGTTTGGCTTCACTACAAGTTGCATTGCAGCATTATCTACGTATAGATGATTCAAACTTACATCGGGATATTCTTTGTGAACTTCCAGAACTACTTCTCTCCAAAACACTGAGGTTGTAAGCACATTTGCTTTATCTATACTAGTTACTTTTTTATTTCTTTTTCTTGCACTCTCAAATGCAACCTTTGCAATTCGTTTGATTTCACGTCTAGAGTAACGCATAGTGTCGTATGCAAATTCCTCTTCTCCATTTCCTTCTCTACCCTTTGGTTTACCAAAATAGATTCCTGAAGTCAATTCTCGGAGAATAAGAATGTCTAAGCCTGAACCAATAATTTCCTTTTTTATTGGGGAAGCGTTTACTAATTCGGGATAGATGATTGCAGGTCTTAGGTTTGCAAAAAGATCGAAATGTTTTCGGAGTGGAAGAAGTGCTCCCCGCTCTGGTTGGATTTCTGGTGGTAAAGTTTCCCATTTGGGTCCCCCAACAGAGCCAAAAAGAATTGCTTGTGAGTTTTCACAAAGAGTTAGAGTTTCTTTGGGAAGAGGTCCGCCAGTCTGATCAATTGCAGCCCCTCCTACCAAACTCTCTTCAAAACTAAAATCTTTTACCTTTGAACCCAAGGCTTTTTTTAAAACAGAAAGTGCAACTTTCATTACTTCGGGTCCAATTCCATCACCAGAAAGAACAGCTACTTTATTCATTGCATTCAATGCTTATGGCATAAGGCTTATTGACAAGTAGTTTTTAGTGTATTTGGATCAATAGAAGAGTGACATCGTCATGTTGCTTATTGATTCTTTTTTGAAAATAATCTATCAAACCTTTGGAAAAATTTTCTAAATTTTTATTGTAAACTGTATCAATTGCTTCCATGAGTGAAATCGTTGGATTCTTATCAATAGACATATTTTCATTTAATCCGTCAGTATATAAAACCAAAATATCCCCTTCTTTAAGAGTTAATTCGTCTTTTTCAAATTGAAATTCTGAAAATACACCGAGTAACATTCCACCAGTTTCTAATACAATTGGAATAGAATTTCTTACTAAAATGATTGGTGGATGCCCTGCTAATGAATACGTTAGTTTATTGGAATTTAGATCTAGATATATATAAGCAGCACTTAGATAACGATACTTCAATGAATTATGGATGAAATGATTCATTCCAGCTAATACAGCGGAAGGATCGTCAGTTGAGTCTTTTTGATTTTGAAATCCTATTTTTACAGTAGAAGAATCCAATGCAGCACTGACACCATGTCCTGTTACATCAGCAATTATAATCCCAATTTCTGAATTTGATTTAACATGAAAATCATAAAAATCACCACCAACAGCGAGAAGCGGTTTGTACGTGATATGTATTTCAGCACCTTTAATCTCAGGGATCTCTGTAGGTAAAATTCTAGACTGAATTCTTCGGGCAATTTCTAAATCTTGCTCTAAAATAAGTAGCTTTGTCTGAACCCCCGCTTTTTCATCAGTTAGGATTTTAATTCTTCTTCCTAATGCAATTGAAAAAAGCAAAACTTCAATAAGAGTTCCGATTTGAGTTCCAAATCTTCCGATATCAGTGTAGGGCAAAATTTTGGTTGTTGTTAATGATTCTATTGTAGAACCTATCATAAGTGAAATCCAACCAATGAGAAAAACAATTCCTTGATTGAAACCTTTTCTAATAACAACTAACGCTAAGACTAAAATTAATATTATTGTTAATGGAACAGCAATATTTAGAAAAGTAACATTTATTCTTGTTTCAATAAAAAAACTAAACATACTAAAAGATAATACCATTATTGCAAAGATCAACACTATATTATATAGTTTTGGAACTAGTCTTTTTAATTCTAAAAATAGTATTGAAAAAAGTAAAATGAATCCAATCCCTAAAAATGAAATAGAAATTAAGATTGGTTTTGTTATCATATTTAAATAATCTATTGAATATTGTTTAATAAAACCTCCCAAGATTGAATATAAAATGATTGCAGTGACTATATATAAACAATAGAATAAATAGCTTAACTCTCTAACTGTAAAGAAAACAAATAAATTATAAAAAAGGAAAGATAACATTACACCAAAGTAAATTCCATGAATTAGATATTCAGCTTGTGACTTATAGTAAAAATCTTTAGACTTCCAGATTCTTAAAGGTAATGTTACTAATCCTGAATTTGCAACTCTTAGGTATATCCATTTTGATTCTAATGATTGTAAAGGAAGCTCAAATGCATGAGTTCTGTGAATGACAGGCTCTTTGTTAAAATCATTCAATTCTTGTGAAATTTTATGAACTACTTTTTCATTTTCTCTATAGATTAAATCAACTCTATCAAGCCAAGGAGCACCAATCTCAATTACAAACAAATTTTTTTCAAATTCAGTGTTTTCGATTTTAATTCTTACCCATTTAGGTTCAACTCCAATTCCAAAATTGGGAATTTCTTTTCCAATAGATTTCCAAATATTATTTTTTGATTCTAACTGATTAATATCTAGTTCATTACTTTCTAGTAACTCTAACTCAGGTCTTACTATTGAATTAGAACATTGTTGAAAAAATATTAGAAAGATTATAATTGAAATTTTTAATAGTTTATTAATTATCTTTCTCCATAGGAACAAACTAGTCTGTCTGGAAAATTTTTATCGAAAACTATTTCCAAATAATTATTACTCTCGTCCTTTTTTAGGTTAGTAATTTTGCTTAAATCAAAAAAAGGATCTGGAGTATCAGCTTGATTCCAATCGCCTACAAATTCTTTTTTATATATTTTTTGGGTAAATGAAAAAGGATAAACTTTATAGTTTAAGCTTTTTCCATTACATTTCAATAATGGTTCGTTTGAAAAAAAACTTTTATCTTTTTTTACTTTGAATAATACTTCGATTGAAAAATTTTTATCAAGTGTCCATTCTTTAAGAGGCCACAACTCATAAGTAATTTCGTTTGACCATTTTGAACTTGTATAAGAATGAGAACTCTCAAAATAACTAACGTTTTGTTTGTACTGAACCTTAACTACATTATTTCCAGAAAGTAAATTAGAAGAAAAGTCTATTTGATACAAAGAAGATTTTAAGTTACAAGAATCACAATTTTCTAAAAAACGATACAAACTTCTATCTTGGATTGAAACCAAAAATTCTTTAGGTTTTGCTATTTCAATTTGAACATCATTCACATGAATTACAAATCCTTTTGAGGAAGGAGCAATAAAACTAAATTCAAATTTTTTTGATCTAATAGAATTGATTTCATAAATAGCAGTTACAATACAAGCTGGAGCTAAGGCTCCGAATAATTCTTCTTTTGCAGGTTGTTCAAAACTAGGGCAATTAAAAATTAACTTCTCATGATTAACCTTTAAATCAATAGTCTTATTCAATGCATAAGAAGGATTTCTCCAAAAAAATTTTGGAGCTCGAAGATTTGCATACAAAGAAAGGTTTGTAAAGAAAATAGCTAGTATAAGAAATATCTTGAGCATTAATTTATGTTAAAATTAGTTTCTGAATCGTCAAGCGATTCCTATAAAAAAATCATTTCTGACAGCAATTCGTTAGAATATTAAATGACACAAAACTAAGATATAAAATTAGTTAAAATTTAATTTTTACAAATACAATAGAAGAATTTGAAGAGGTAACATGAAAGTATTATACACAGCTATAATGAAAGCTACAGGCGGAAGAGCGGGAAAGGTAAAATCCTTAGATGATAGTTTGAGTTTTGATCTATCCATGCCAAAACAACTAGGTGGGGATGGGGGAGATGGACTTAATCCTGAAATCCTATTCGCTGCTGGTTACTCAGCTTGTTTTGATAGTGCTATGCGTTTTGTTGCTAGACAAAAAAAAATAGAGCTTACTCATTCAGAAGTTACTGCAGAAGTTGGGATTGGTGCAATTAGAGGTGGTGGATTTGGTTTAAAAGCAGAATTGAAAGTGAGTCTTCCAGGATTAGAAAAAGAAGTTGCTGAAGACCTAATTCACTCAGCTCATTTGGTTTGTCCCTACTCTAATGCAACTAGAAACAATATTGAAGTAACTCTAACTCTTATTTAATATTGTTATACGATAGTAAAACACGGACGGCGGGATCTACTTCCCGCCAATAATTATGAACTAGTAGAATAGAATGAAAAACTTAGCAATAATTTGTTTTATATTGGGGCTTTGGTCTCCCGTTTCAATAAAAGCACAAAGCAAAGAAATGTTTAAATTGGAATGGTATGAAATTATTTTATTTGTTCCTTTTTATATAATTGATAAATGCAATAAGTTTGTGATGAGCTTTTCCGAGACAGACCTCCATTATGCAGTAAAATCTAGGAAAATAGAAGCTGTTCAATCAGTTCTTTCGAGAACAAAAAAATCAGATATTGATTTGAAAAACTTTGAGGGTAATACAGCTCTACATTATGCATTCTCCACCAATGAGTATGATATCATGAAATTATTGATAGAATCAGGAGCAGATATAAATATTCGAACTAAAGAGGGACAGGCTGTATGGGAAATGTTGTACTTAGACTTGGAAAAAGAAAATGAAATTAATCTTAAAAAGGAAGAGATATTAAAGCTATTAATTGAAAAAAAAGCGGAAATCAATTCAAAAGATAAAGAAGGTAAGACATTATTACACAAAGCATTTCATCACTCTAACTTTAGAATCGCAGAGATATTGATTAATAATGGTATAGAACTCAACGAAAAAGAAAGAGAACACCCACCAATTTTAGAGATTCCTTGGGGGAAGTATGATGAAGAATTAGTTTGGAATAAAAAAGATTGGAAAAGAGTTCTGAAACTATTTATTGATAAAGGTGGAAACATCAATGCAACGGATCACCGAAACCAAACTGCTCTTTATAGTGCTTGTTTAAGTAGAAATTTGAATGCAGTAAAATTTTTACTAGCAAATGGAGCGAAGCCTTCACTAAAAATTGGAGATGAACTAGGAAATACTGTTCTACATAGAACTATTATAGGCTTAGGTTATGAGGATTCTGTTGAGTTAGTAAAAATATTATTACAATATGGAGCAAATCCCAAGAGCAAAAATTTGAATGGAGAAACTCCCCTTGATTTGGCTAAAGAAATCTATGAAGAAAGACATTTTGACAAACAAGAAAAAGAAAGAGCAAGGATTATCATGGGCTATTTATCTAAATAGTGATTACTATCGAATTACAATAGTATTTTTAAAAAAGATGAATGACTATTTCAAGACTGTTATATTAGGTTTATTTAATATTCTTTAATGATTGAATCAGATTATAAATTCCTTAATACAAATTCAAGATTAAGTAAAGGAATACTGTGAAGGAAATGGCAAGAGGAATAACTTTAAGTGGATTTGATTTAACATCCTTTGGTTCCATAGAAAAACTTCTAGCTGCAAATAGAAGTGGGATTAAAGTAGTAATAATATTAGAGTTATTGAAAAATTAGAGTATAAAGGAACTTCACCCTCACAAAGTGCGGGTGAATCCACTTTCTCTAATTTATTTTTCAACAACTCTATTAAATAACTGAGGATTTTATGAAAATTATTTTATCGATTGCAATCATTTTATCAAGTAACTTTTGCCTTCCACTTAATAAAACAAATGATAAATTAGAAACTGTAAATAGTACAGAAAAACCAAAATTAATGGGAAAGGGTTTTTTGCTTTCTGCAAAAAAAACTGGAAAGGAATGGACTTTCAGATTAGCTCCGAATTTCAACAGAGATGTAAATGATGATGAAATTAAAAAAGCAATTGGTGTAGAAAATACAAAAAAAATGTTTGAAACAATTGCTGCGAATGAAACTATCGCATGGATTTCATCGACTGAAAATCCTTCTCCAGAAATTCTTTTTGAATTATCTCAACATTGTAAAAAATTAAATCTAAAAACCCAAAATTTCTAACAATGTTTTCATCAGGAAAAATTTTTAAATTAGGGCATAAAGGACAGCGGGCTACAAACAAAAACTAAAAACAATAACCAAAGAGAATTTTTTTCTAATACTGAAAACACAAATCACTAAAATACTTTACGCAATTTAAACTTTAGGGGGCTGGCGGGGCACTCCCCGCCAAAACCAACCACCCTATGGAATAGGGTCTCCCCGTGAGAAACAAAAACTACTTAACAAATTTAAACTTAAAATTTTTTAACTTTTTCGAATAAGCAAATAAAAAAATGCTATACATTTTAGTAGTATATTTTATTCTGTATCCAGAGTCTGGGCAACTAAACACCGTTTTTTTTATGAAATTTTTTGGGAAACGAGCAGTTTTGTCCAGACTCTAGTTTATACTATTTGCAGAGGTGTTCCAATGATTTCTAAATTCATTCTTTTTGGTTTTATCTGTTTCTGTCTCATTTCTGCCAATTGGAGAGAAGGTGAACTCCTAAGCCCCAAAAAAGTTTGTCCTGAGTTTGGGGAACTAAAACTTTCTTCCATTCCTAGAACTGCAATTGTCACCAATAGAATTTCGCGAACCAAGAAACTTCTGTTGAAGAACAATTTTGGGGATACGATCCTAGTTCCCGAACTTTTTGCCTTTGAAGCAAAATCCATTCGGTCTAAATCCGAATTTGAAGAATTTCTTTCTCTCTACCAATCGATTTGCGGAGGAATTCCAAATTTCAAAAATCAAATTGCCTATCTCAGAAATTCTCTTCTAAGAAACAAAACTCTAAAAAATGAATTTCATCTTCCTGTCATAGGAACTGTGAGTGAAAAAAAAGAAATTGATTCTTCTCACAAAGAACCAGATTTTTTAATCATGGGAAAAGTGATTTCTAAGAAGAATCGAGATTTGATTCTTTTGGGTAGTTCTACTCCAAATCATTCTACCAAGCTAAATATCCCTGGTTTTGTTTCCACAGGAGTCATTCTCCTCAAGAACTCCAATCCTAAAGACATCTCTGGTTCTAGAAATCCTTCAGACACTGATTATGTTCTTGCAGATCATCTAGAATATGTTGGAACTATGGTAACAAAAAAAATCTTCAAAGAAAGAATTCCTATTCATGTATTCAAACATAAACAAACAAATGAATGAATTCCTCTTATTTTAAAACAGGGGACTGTAAAATCTATCCCCTATTCTTCTTGCCACTAGACTCACCTAAAAAAACCTAAACCTAGATGGTTTTTCCGCAACTCAAACTAGAACAAAAGCCTACTTATCTTAGGCTTGCGAACGATATTGATTTTATCCAACTATTCCGAAAGATAGAGTCTAGCGTTAGCACTTGCTTTCTATTTGAATCACTGGAAAAAAACAGTTTCAATTCTCGCTATTCCATCATTGGTTTTGATCCCGAAGGACTAATTTCAGCTAAAAACAATTCCATAAGCTATGGAAAAGAAACCTTCACAGTAGAAAATCCTTATTGGGAACTTCGCAAGATGATGCCTCACCCAACTTATTCCCGAGACTATGTTGGGGGTTTCATTGGATATCTTAGTTATGAAGCTATGAATTACTTTGAGAAATCGCTCAAACTCCCCACTGAATCTAAATTTCCTGAATTTGAATTTGGCATCTATAAAGATGGACTTGTTCAAGATAAAATGACAGGAGAAACATTCTATTTTTATTATGATAAGAATCGCCTAGATTGGATCAATTCACATCTAGAAAGCCCTGAGCGTAAAAGAGGAAATTCCACTAAAATTCAATTCCTTGGCTATTCTATGTCCCAAGAAGAACATAAAAATTCCGTTCTAAATGTTCTAGAAAAAATTCGTGCTGGTCATACATTTCAGTGTCAAATCGGATTTAAGGCTGAGTACGAAATAAAAGGAGATCCTTTAGCGATCTATGAAGCACTAAGGCTCATCAACCCTTCCCCACATTGCTATTTTATTAAGTTTCCGAATACAACAATTCTTGGGGCGAGTCCTGAACTATTGTTTAGACTTCATAATGGAGAAATCGAAACCTATCCTTTGGCGGGATCCATTCGTCGTGGTAGCACTGATTTGGAAGATACTACTCTCACACGAAAACTCTTGAACGATCCAAAAGAAATTGCTGAACATAACATGCTTGTTGACTTGCATCGCAACGATCTTGGACGAATCGCGAAATTTGGAACTGTAAAGGTTCGTAAACTCAAAGACGTTAAGCGATATAGTCATATACAACACATTTCGAGCGAAGTGACTGCAATCCTAAATGATGGGGAAGATATGTTTACGGGACTTGCGAGCAACTTTCCCGCAGGAACTCTTTCGGGTGCTCCCAAAATAGAATCCATGAAAATCATCCATGAAAATGAAACCCGCCCCAGAGGAATCTATGGTGGAGGGGTAGGACATTTTGGTTTTAATGGAAATTGTACCTTTGCGATTCCAATTCGATCTTTTTTCATCTCAGGAAATTATGGTTATACACAAGCATCTGGTGGAGTTGTATTTGATTCTACTCCTGAGAATGAATATGATGAAATCAAACGTAAACTTGCTGCGATCCAAAAATCACTCGAGGCTTTCCAATGAAAGACGAGAAAATTCTAAAAGTACTCATTATTGATAATTATGATTCCTTCACCTATAATCTTTATCAATATGTTGGTGAGATTCTAGAAAAATCAAAATATGAATTTAAACTAGATGTGATTAGAAATGATGAAAAGACTTATCAAGAAATTGTTTCTCAAAAATATGATAAGATCATTATTTCTCCAGGTCCTGGGGATTCTAAAGACAGAGAATACTTTGGAATCTGTTCTGAAGTGCTTCTAGAACTTGGTCGTGAGGTTCCAATCCTCGGTGTTTGTCTTGGCATGCAAGGAATCGCCCACTACTATGGTGGAAATGTAATTAGAGCTCAAATTCCTAAACATGGAAAAACAGATAAAATTTCTCATGATGAAAAAGGTGTCTTTCTTAGTCTTCCTCAAGAAATTGAAGTTATGCGATATCATTCTCTGGTTGTAGAGGACTCTACAATTCCTGACTGTCTTGAAGTTACTGCAAGAGTTGTGAGTACTGATAACACTGGTGAGATCATGGGGTTAAGGCACAAAAAATATCCTATTGAAGGAATTCAGTTCCACCCTGAATCCTTTGCTACTGAAGGTGGAATGAAAATGATTGAAAATTTTTTACTAAACTAGGAGAATCAAATGATTATCAAAAATTTATTTCTATTGTTCCTTCTTTTCTCTAATCTTCTTCTTTCTGAAGAAGCTAAAAAAGAAAAGCCTGCTGAAACAAATGCTGGACTTGGAAAACAATACATCACAGCTAAACAAGGTTTGAATATTCGTTCAGAGCCGAATAAAGCCGGTGTTGTAATTGTTAAAATGCCTTTTAATGCGGAAGTAAACGTGCTTGCTTATTCCGAAAATGAGGATGAAATTGAAGGAATCAAGTCTAAATGGGTCAAACTAAAGTATAAAAAATATACTGGTTGGGCTTTTGGTGGTTTTGTTTCTAAGACCCCAAAAAAATAATTTCTCATTAACGAATTAAAAAACTCTTTTCATTAAACTGAACAAGAGTTATCATGTTTAAAATTTATCGAAAAGGTTGTCTATGTCGCTCATAATCTCTGAAGAAGTGGAAGTAAATGGTAGAAAAATCACTACTCTGTATTTGAATAATCCTCAAACAAAAAACTCCATGACTTGGGAAATGAGTCATGAGTTTAGAGCGGAGATTGAAAAAATTCAATCTGCAAAAGATAAACCAAGTTGTATTATCATTACAGGCAAGAATCATATTTTTTCTTCTGGTGGGGATCTCAATCTTCTTAAATCTTTTAGGGACAAATCTTACGATGAAAATTGTAGAGATATGTTTATATTCTATAGCAATTTTCTTTCTGTAAGAAGACTAAATATTCCTGTAATTGCTGGAGTGAACGGTCATGCAATGGGTGCTGCATTTTCACTTGCACTTGCTTGTGATGCTCGAGTTTTTTCTCTAACTGGAAAATACTCCTTTAACTTTGTAAAGCTTGGAATCCATCCAGGAATGGGTTCATCTTATATTGTAAAAGAACTATTTGGTAAAGACATGGCAAACTATCTTCTACTACTTGGTGAAGCAATCAACGGGGAAGAAGCAAAGTCTTTAAAGCTATGTTATGATGCAGTATCCTCAGAAGATGTAGTAAAACGTTCTATGGAAATCGCAATCAATATCAGTGAAAGTGCTCCTCAAGCGATTTCACTTTTAAAACAAAATACCTATGATCATTCTGACCTAGAAAAAGCACTTCGCAAAGAAGCTGAATCTCAGGCTAAATGTTTTCAAAGTTCAGATTTCGCTGAAAGTATTCTAGCGATCGAAGAAAAAAGAAAACCATTCTTTACTGGAAATTAATTATTTCTAAGAATGCCTCTTGCAAAGCATACTGGACTAGTAATAGAGTCAAGAAGGCTCGGAGAGGCAGATCAAGAATTCACTCTACTCTGTGATACAGGTTTAAAGAAAAAATTTATTTCCAAAGGAATTCAAAAAAGTAAATCCAGAACAATTCTTGCAACAGAACTTGGTTCTAAGGTTAGTGTTGATTCCTATGACCATGCAAGAAAAGAAATCTTTCATTGCAAAGAAATTCATCTAGAAGAAAGATTTGAAAATGCTAAGTCTGATTATATTCACATTGTCACACTCAATAGTTTTTGTGAAATCACTCGTGAACTCACTCCTGAAGGAGAAGCAGAACCAATAAACTATTTATTTCTACTCGCTGCGATTGAAGCTTTAAATAAATATAGCTTTCAAACAATTATCCTGCCTTTTTTTAAACTCAGATTGCTTGCTAACAATGGCTATATATCTAAAAAATTTTATTGTAATAAATGTGAAGAAGAGCTAGTAGAATATGCTAGCCTTGAAGCTCAGAGCCTTTCCTTCTATTGTAAAAATTGTAAACCCAATCGTGAAAATTCTATTGGAATCCATAATTTCTTTAGGAAGATGTTTACTACAAAATACGAAGACCTAATCAAAGAACATTGGAATCCCGAGCTAATCGCAATGTCTGACGAAGTATTAAATACATTTTTAAAATCTAGCCTAAATCTAAAGCTAAAATCACTAGAACTGCTTTACCAACAAGCATAACTATAAAATTTGGAATTATGCAAGAAACGAATACCTTGAAAGCAAGGGTGGAGAAAGTTCTCAGAGATTCCATCCTGGAATGGAAATCATCTGATTCCAACCTAAAGATAAGAATTGAATATTCTCGTGATGAACGCTTCGGGGACTACTCCACACCATTTCTAATGGAGAATAAAGAAACACTAGGTCCCCCACTAGATAACTCTAAACAAATCATCCCAATTTTAGAACGCTCAGAGCTATTTGAAAAAGTTGATTTTACAATGCCGGGCTTTATTAATTTTAAAATTTCAAAAAAAACTCTAAATTCCTATTTATTCCAAATCGCTGAAAAAGATATTTTTCCAGAGTTAACTAAACCTTTAAAAATTATCTTTGAGTTCGTAAGTGCGAATCCCACAGGTCCCCTAAACATAGTTTCTGCTAGAGCTGCTGCTATGGGGGATATCATCTGCAATCTATTACAAAAAGTTGGACACAAAGTACATAGAGAATTTTATGTAAATGATTTTGGTAATCAAGTATTTTTGCTAGGTGTTGCCTGTCTAGCTAGACTTAGAGAAGCGTTAGGCGAAACGCTAACATTCCAAGAAGAAGGTGATAATACTGAAATTTCTATTCTACTGGAAAAAAATATTCTACCCTCTGAGTCCTATCGTGGAGAGTATATAAAAGAAATTTCATCAGCCTTATATTCTGAACCTGAAAAGAAAAAAATTATTGATGAACTTCTTCAAAACAAAGAATATGAAAAACTCTCTAATCAGTTTTCTATCTGGGCTGTAAGTTTTAATCTTGAAAAACAAAAAAAAGACCTAGCAGCTTTTGGAGTTCATTTTGATGAATTTTTTAGCGAACGTTCTCTACACGAAAAAGGTGAGGTAATCGAAGTTCTAAAATATCTAAAACCATATCTAAAGACTGAAGGAGAAAAAATCAGTTTTCTCTCCACTGAATTTGGGGATGACAAAGATAGAGTTGTTGTCAGAGAAGATGGAAGACCCACTTATCTTCTAGCAGATATATGCTATCATAAAACGAAAGTAGATAGAGGTTTTCAAAAAATTATCAACATCTGGGGACCAGACCATCATGGATACATAACAAGACTTTCTGGTGCAATGCAAGCATTAGGATTGGATAAAGATTCTTTTCAAGTTCTAATAGCACAACAAGTCAATTTACTTTCTAAAGGTGAGAAACTAAAGATGAGTAAGAGACTTGGTCAGTTCCAAACCATGAGCGACCTAATTGAGTTTCTAGGGGAAAATTATAAAGATGTAGGAAGATATTTTTTCATTGCAAGATCCTTAGAAACACCATTGGACTTTGATCTAGACCTTGCTAAAGAAGAATCAGAAAAAAATCCAGTCTATTATCTACAATATGCTCATGCTAGAATCCAATCTATCTTTAGGGAAATTGGTTCCAAGGGTAAAAAAGAAGATTTTGAAACACTTGAATATACGGAAGAAAGAAGAAGACTCTCAGTTCTAATAGCAAAATTTCCTGAAGAAATCTTAGATGCAGCAAAACTTTTTGAGCCTCATAGACTTGCTAACTATTTAAAAAATCTTGCCAAAGCTTTTACACAGGTCTATTCAGCTAAAGAAAATCGTTTAAAAGACGCAGACTCAGGTACTCAGTCGGGACTAGCATTTCTACTTGCAACAACTGCAATCTGTTTGTCCTCTGGTCTTGAAATCTTAGGAATCAACGCACCTGAAAGGATGGAGAGAACATGAGTTTAAACCTATTTATCATCTCTACTGGATCAGAACTTACTTCTGGAAAAAGTATAGATTCCAATTCATCTTGGATTGCCACACAACTTTTAGGGCTAGGCTACCAAGTGAAAAAAATTTCTGTTCTTCCTGATGATCCTAACCTGATTGAGTCAGAGATTCAATTCTTAGCAAGTTTCTCGGGAAAAAATCTAATCATAATCACTGGTGGTTTAGGTGCAACTGCCGACGACTATACTTTGGCTGTTGTTTGTAAAATAACAGGAAAGGAAGCTGTGACTCATGATAAGGCAAGAGAGAGACTAGAGTTTATTTCTACTTCAAGAGGAAGGGCTTATCAAGAAATTTTTCCAATCTCACTTAGACAGACTACAGTTCCCGCAACATCACATGTTTTGGAAAACGAAATTGGAATTGCACCAGGCTTTTTTATCGAACTCAATCCGAATTCAAAGCTTGTTGCTTTCCCTGGGGTTCCAAGAGAAATGAAAGCAATGTTTCAAAATGAGTTCATTCCTCTATTCAAAAAAACATATCTCCCTAAAGAATTATATTCTAGATCCAGAAGCATCTGGGGACTTGGGGAAGTTATATTCCAAAATGATTTCATTAGACCCAATGAAGAATTTATTAAAGAAAATGAAATTGAATGGGGAGTCACAGCAAACACTGGATTTGTATTAACAACTTTTAGAAGTGCGAATGAGGATGCATTAAAATCTCTAGTTTCAAAATTAGATAAAAAATATTCTGTTCAAATAGCGAATAACGTTCAAGAATCAATTCATGATATGTTATTAAGCTCTAGACTAACTGTTTCAACAGCTGAGAGTTGCACTGGAGGACTGATTGGAAAATTATTCACAGATCGTTCAGGTTGCTCAATATATTATCATGGAACGATAGTAGCTTATCAAAATGAAATCAAGACTAAATTTCTTGGAGTTAAGGAAGAAACAATCCGAAAGTTTGGCTCGGTGAGTGAAGAAGCATGCATTGAAATGGCAGTAGGTGTTCAAGAGAAATTGAACACGCATTATTCCATTTCAGTAACAGGAATTGCAGGTCCTACGGGCGAAACAGAAGATAAAAAAGTTGGTCTAGTATTCATTGGAATCAAAAGTCACAAAAGATCTCCTAAAGTATTCAAATACCAACTTTCATTTAATAGAGAAGTTTTTAGGGAATATGTATCTAACACTGCAATGTTTCATTTCTACCAAACTCTAAAGGAAGATATTGAAACCTAATGATATATTATATAGTCTTTACAACAATTTTTTCATATCTATTCTTATTCCTTTATCCCGAGAAATATCAACTAACGCCCAGAATCGAATCAAATTGGGCTTGGGATAAATCCTCAGAGGTTGGGCTAGAAGAAGATTCTAGATATAAAATTAGTCATAAAAAAATCTGGAACGGATATAAACTTGGTGGAGAATATCTATTCAGTAAATACAAGATAAATCGTGAAGAAGGAATTCTAGAAATTCCCGCTTTTGGAAAAGGATATTTTGTTTATAAAAAAATTGGTTCAGGAATTTCATACTACTCTAAATCCTCAGAACTCCTCTGGAATAAACCTTACCAGAGTTATCCTTTTTCATCTCCCAATGGAAAACTTTGTTTTCTAGTTTCAGGGGATGGGAATCAGGTTTTGGTAATTGATGAAAATGGAATCTCGGTGGGAGTTGAAAAACTAGATGGTAGATTTCTAACTGATTATTCTTTCTCTAGAGAAGGAAACTCTGTGATAGTTTTTTCTGGTGGTGAAATTTTTATACTGGATAAGACTGGAAAACTACTCTTTAAGAAAAAAAATGATTCAGAAAAAGAAATTCTATTTTATAAAAGTTCCTCTATTAGTCCAAATGGAACGTTAGTCGCTATTCATCATCAGAAAGCAGAGAAAGATTATATTTTAATTTTTGATCTAAAATCAAATGAAGAATCAGAAATTGAACTTTCTAAAATCTATCCTCATAAAATCTATCTATCGATATCTGATTCTAAGACTCTTGCAGTTAATCTAAAGGATGAGCTACTCATCTTTGATAAAAAAGGAAAACTGATTCATAAAACTGAGAAGAAAAAAAATCTATCGATCTATCAACCAATCTTGAGTTCAGATGGAATCTTTGCAGCACAAATTGATGATAATATTGTGTTCTTAAATGAAAAAGGAGATGTTCTGAAATTTATTTCAAATTTCAAAGAGCCACTCAGACTATTACTCTCTCCTATTCCAAATCTTTTTTATGTTGAAACACCTGAAGAAATTATCTCTTATCAAATTTTTCCATGATTCAAAAAGAAGAGCTACTTCCTTTCTTATGCAAACTCAGTGGTAAGTGTTGTGTAAATAATGAAATCCCTTTAAACACAATGGATATATTTCTTCTTGCCAAAACTCTTGAAACAAACCCTAAAACACTATTCAATCAAAAGCTAATTAGTTATCGCATCATTGTTTCCAATCAATGGATGGAACCAATTATCAATACTCGAAAAGTTCCAGTTTGTCCTTTCTTGGAAAGAAATTCTGATGAATATACCTGTTCTATCTATGAAACGAGACCCCTAGCTTGCAGACTTTTCCCAATGAAATATGATCCCGATTCAGAACAATTTTTACGAAATGATTTTTCTGAAACAAGGTGTGCTGAATGTATCTCCCCATTTGAAGGCATAACTTTAGAGAAGTATATTTCTAATGCTGACTTAGAACCTAGATTGGAGTTTTATAAAGAATATAGAGTACTTATTGATGTACTTGTAAGCAAAGGATTCAACTTACATGATATTAAGAATAAAAAAGATAAACAAAAGCAATTTTTTCTACTCCAAGAAGTATTGTATGAAACTTATCCGATTCAGCCGAATGACGAATTTTTTTGGGAGAAAATCAAAACTAGAGTATTATCTATAGCTGAGTAAAATTTCTGCTTGAAAAATTATATAAGTAGGGGTAAAATTATTCTACTGTGTTTGACTATGTAGCCTCTTTTCTAAATTTACAACCTCAACATGAGGTTTCTTTTGCAATCGCAGGTGGTGGTTGCAAAGCGTTCTATGGAATGGGCTTCGGTTATCAACTCAAACAATGGGGAATTCAATTCAACGGATTATCTGGAGTGAGTGCAGGAGCTGCCATGGTGATTGGACTACTTTCTGAGACTGAAGAAGAAACATTAGAATACATCCAATCTCTTGTGCTAAGGAATGAATCCAATTTTAGTTTCACAAGATTATTGAAAGGGGAAAGACCTTTCCCACATGAAAACATATATCGTAGAGCGATTCGATACGGAACAAATTTTGAAAAAGTAAAATCTTCTAAGGTAAAAATTTTCATTGGAGCAGTTGGTGCCTTTCCAAAAGGAGATAAACTTAGCGGTCTATTCAATAAAGCAAAGTTGATCTCAGAAACAGCAACTGCGTTTCTATTGGATGAGTCTGATAAATCAAAAGGAATTCCATGCAATAGAGTTGAAAAAATTATTTCCAAATGGAATCTAAGACAAGTAATCTATACTAACAAAGATTTAGAAGATCCAAATATCGTTGAACAAATCATTTTGAATTCATCCAGTATTCCACCTGTGTTAGCATTTCAAAATTCTGGAGATATCTATTTTTTAGATGGCGGACTCATGAATAATCTATTACTAGAAGTTTTTCCAATTGAAGCAAAAAAAATTGCAGTTTGTTATGATGATTACTCAATTCGAAGCAAGGAAGAAAAATACTTAAAGAATACTTTAGTATTTCGTCCATCTCGAGAACTAAAGGCAACTACATTTGATTATACAAATCCAGTTGCGATTGAAGATGCATATACTTTAGGAAAAGAAGATGCTAAAGCTAATAAAGATATTATCTTAAATTTTACAGAGAAAAAATTTTCCTTTCCAATGGTATCCACATGGTGAATTTAAGTGTAAACATTAATAAGATTGCAACTCTTAGAAATTCTAGAGGAGGCAATATTCCTGATCTACTTTATTTGAGTAGAATTATTTTAGATGCAGGAGCTGCAGGGCTTACAGTACATCCAAGATCTGATGAAAGGCACATAACTAGAAATGATGTTTTTGACGTTAAGCGATTTATAGATAACTATAACGAAGAAACTAAGAAAAAAATTGAATACAATATCGAGGGAGAACCATCTGAAAGATTTTTAGATATTGTTCTCAAAGCAAAACCAACCCAAGCAACGTTAGTTCCAGTATCTCCCGGAGAGATTACTTCCGATCATGGATTCCATTTAGAAAAAGATTTACCTATGTTACAAAGAATCATTCCTGTCTTAAAAAAAGAAGGCATTAGAGTAGCAATATTTATGGAAACGAATATAGAAAATCTACAACTTCTACAAGAAACAAAAGCTGATAGAGTGGAATTATACACTGGCCCATTTGCTAAAAGTTTTTCTTATGGATACTTTGAAAGATCCTTTGAAGAATACCATCATGCTGCGATAATAATTTTAGATAAGGGACTTGGACTAAATGCTGGCCATGATTTAGATACAGAGAATCTAAGAATTTTTAAACACTTGCATGGTTTGCAAGAAGTTTCTATCGGACATAGGCTGATGTCAAGATCCTTGGAAATCGGTCTTAGTGCAACAGTTAAAGAATATTTAGAAGTTTTAGGAGCATAAAATGAGAGTGAAGGCGCTCGCAGCATTAGAAATAAAAAATAGTTTACAAGAGTATGAATATGAAACTGATTTACTGAATCCATATGATTGCATAGTAAAAGTAGAAACCTGTGGAATCTGTCATAGCGATATACATATGATTGATAATGATTGGGGAATTTCAAAATATCCTCTCGTTCCAGGCCATGAGGTTGTTGGAAAAATCATTCAGTTAGGAACTCTTGTAACTCATCTAGCGATAGGCGATAGAGTCGGAATTGGCTGGCAATCAGGTGCTTGTCTGGAATGTGATGATTGTCTTAGAGGAAATGAAAATCTTTGCAGTAAAACAAAATCTACTATCGTTAGACGACATGGCGGTTTTGCTGATCATCTAATGTTAGATAGTAGATTCTGTTTTAAAATTCCCGAGAACTTAGAATCTGCAATAGCATCCCCCTTACTTTGCGCAGGAATCACAGTATATTCAGCATTAAGATTTGCAGGTATGAGCTCAGGAGGAAAGATTGGAGTAATCGGAATTGGAGGGCTTGGTCATCTTGCAGTTCAATTTGCTTCAAAACTTGGAAATGAAGTGACAGTATTTACAACGAGTCCTGACAAAGAAGAATTCGCACGACAAAATGGTGCCAAAGAAGTAATTATTGGAACTCCCAAATCTGTTAAGAATAAACTCAATATTATATTGAACACAACTCATGTGGACATGGACTGGGGAAGGTATTTAAGTTTTTTGCAAACAGACGGTACTTTAAGTTTTGTGGGTGTTCCACCTTCTCCACTATCGACTGTAAACGTTGGGCAGCTTATGAGTAAAAGACTTAGGGTAATGGGAAGTCCCATTGGAGGCAGACAAATGATTCGAGACATGCTAGAAATTTCTGCAAATCATGGAATCAAACCTCTAATCGAAAAATTTTCTTTTCAAAATGCGAACCAAGCAATTGAAAAAGTTAAATCTAATAAAATTCGCTATAGAGCAGTATTAGTACATTAGAATATTCCCCTACCCCGAATTTTATTCAGTTGAACTATTTCAAACTTGATGCAAAGGAATATGCTTCTTTATGATCCTTATCATTCTCAAAACTGAGCACTAATTCTTTATTTTCATTTGAACTAGTACCAATGATTTGAATGCCTTTTCTTTTTTTAAAACCATTGTATTGAAATATATTTCTTATTTCTTGAACATCACCTTTTCGAATCACTGTTGTCCAAATTCCCTCCTTATCATTGGTCTTAAATCCAAAAAAAGTTGAGGATGCATCTATATTAGATGCACATAATATAGATCCATCTTCCATAAAATTAATTCTTGTAGGCATATTAAAAAATCTCTGTTTCCCACCTTTTGAAAAGAATAGATCACCAGTCAAATTACCGTCCACATGTGTAGTTGTTTCATTTGTAATTTCTTGATCGGATTCAAATTTTGAAAATTGATCTAAATTTGATTTTTGAACTATTACTTTTTCATTATTCTCTTGAATGACGGTATATCGTTTAAACCAAGTATAAAAAAATGCGAAAGCGGGAATGGTGAAAAAAACTAATCCTATGATAGTTCCCACTTTAGTTGGCGGTTTTGATTCGGGATTGATAGCGTATAACGGCTCAATCACAGTATCACTCTTACTTTTTTTTAATTCATTACTCACAGCTTCTGGAACTAATTCAATCATTCCCGTAAATTCTTTTTCTACTGGTTTTTCATTAAAATTTATTCCCGGACGATCTTTGATAAATACTGCCTTGTTTTGAACTATATCAAACAATGGCACATATACTGAGGTGACATTCAACTTAATAGAATCTTTTTTTCTGGAACCATATTCAACTGAATACTCATAAGCATAAATTCCACTCACAGTAACAAATTTTTTATTTTTTTCATAAGACTCTTTAACTTGGGTTATTGAAATTTTTTCTGGAACTGAACTTGTACTTGCTAGTTCAATTACTGTTATAATACCATTATAAACTCCAAATCCAAAAAAAGCCATTAAAAGCCAATTCAGTTGAATAAAGTTAATACTCTTTCTACTCAACCACTCATTGATGGATGCTGCTATGCCTAAAATACGATAAAAAATTGACATGGGAATAGTTTGATAGTTTGAACAAAATTGTCAATACTCTAACGAAAGTTTATAGAAGTATTTTTTAAAAAATTTACAAATTAACTTTTGTTGAAAATTTATCTTTAATCATTTCACGTTAGTTACATTGCGAGCAACACAATTTATAAACTTAGTTATTGATTGTAATTTGAATTCATTTAAAGAATAACTGCTAGCGATCTTTTGCAATTGACAAAAGACAACCAACAGTAGTAATAAAATAAAACAGAACTAGTTATTTTTAACGATCATAACTTTATCTTGGATTTTGGGATCTAGCTTAGGAATATACTTTTCTAAGTCTGCTCTTTCTTCTGCCTTTCCCATTCTCACAACATAAAGTTCTCCATTCTTTTTTATATAAGCAGAAAAATTAGATGGTTTTTGCATTGAGTTAACTGCTTCTTTGAATTTATCAGCCTGCTCTCTTGTGCTGAAAGCACCAAGTTGCATCGTGAATTGATTTCCAGTTGGTGCAGATTGTTCTCTTTCTGTTACGACTTCCTCTGGTTCAATCTTCTTCAAAACATATTTCTTCTTAGGCTTTCTTGGTGGAATGAACTTCTGAGGTTTAGGATTCAGTACCTCAGCAGTCTCCAGTTCTTTAACCTTTGGCTTAGGTGCCTGCGGAGTTTCAGGCTTCAAATCAAGAAAATCTGATTTAAGTTCTGGTTCTTTGGACTTAACTTTTTCAGGTTCTTTTAACTTTTCTTTTTCTGGTTCTTTGGAAACAACTTTCTTAGTTTCTCCCTCATCCATTTGATCCAAATTATACTCTTCTTCTGCTAATGGATTTTTGTTTCCTTGATTACTATGTAGTATCTCATCTTTCTTGTCAGGAACATTGGCAGTGGCAACTTCTATTTTACTAGCTGCCTTTTTTCCAAAACTATAACCAAGTGCAAAAGCATAGGAAATAATCCCAATCAGGACAATTGAGACTATGATGATCCTTGGAATATCTAAATTAAATGTATAAAATGTTCTTTCTTTCAAGGTCTTTGCCCCATTTCTTTTTTTATTGAATTCAGGACACCTTCAGCCTTTTTCTTTAGCTCTTCCAGTGAAATTTCTGAGTTCTCTATATTAAAATCGGAACGCTTAATTTTTTCCTTGATAATCATTTGGTTTTGCATGCGTTTTGCGAACTCTAAAGCACTAATTCCATCTCTTTTGAGCACTCTTTTCTCCGCAGAAGCAAAATCGGCAAAAACTGTTAGTGTAAAATCACAAATGGAATCCCCACCTGCCTCAAAAAGTAGCGGTGCTTCCCATGCTACAATGGTTCCTTTCTCCAGTTTAGAAATTTTTTGAAGCATGTCCTTTCTCACAAGAGGGTGGATCAATGAATTCAATTTTTGAAGTTTTTCCTTATCTGAAAAAACAATTGCCGAAATTTTTTTTCTATCGGGAAAACCTTTTTCATCCAGAATTTCCTCCCCAAGAATTTCTTTTAGCGTTTCTAAGATTGGTGTCTCTGGGCTAGTATAGAATCTAGCAAGTTCATCAGCATTGATTCTATAACATCCTAATTCTTCTAATATCTTAGCTACAGTAGATTTTCCTGAACCCATCCCACCAGTTACACCCAGAAGAATAATTTCAGGAAATTCTTTCATTAAAAAGTTTGATTATAACCAATACTGATCCAATAAAGATGGCGTGGAATATTTTGGTTTTGGTATCTTTCAGTTAGATACTGTTTTACTAACTCAGGTTCACTTGAGCCATTGATTGCATCATATACCAATAAATTCTTCCATCCATACAACTTAGAAGGATCCACTGTTTGTCCATCATACTGACTTCTATTAGCTAGTGCATTACTGCCACTAGAGTTCTGGAAATAAAAAGTTGAGTTATCATACAGATGTAGATCTGGTCTATAAGCATCATTCAAAGTTAAAAACATCTGCTTGTATATGAACTTAATTGTGGATGTAATATCAAATAAACCAGAGCGTTTATCAGTATTATTATTCACATACTTATATCCTGTGCTATTCATCAATTGAATTTGAAATGGTTTATCTTCCATAAAAGTCTTAGACATTTGAAACGCAGCATAATTACCACCATCAGCTGCTGCCCCAAGATCCTGAGAGCTTTGTGTAAATACTTGGATTCTAGGAGCTATAATTTTCTTTAGGAAAGGTAGATCCCACCATAAAAAGTACTCTTGCCATGAATAACGACTATTTTTATCATTCTGGAAGTACCACCAAGTTCCCATTGTAAATGTTCCAAACTTACTCTCACCAAAATTGTATGCAAATGTGGTGAAGAGTCCGTCTGTTCTATACATACCATTTCGTTCTTTCTTAGCACCAATCCTCCTTGGATCCACCTGACAATCAGTTCTTGCTCCTGGAGTTGCTAGGCTAGATGCTAGAGCTGCATCGGGGTCAGCACAAGAAGATTGATAGATATTATTGCTTGGATCTAAGAATATAGAAGTACCATCTGCTGGATCATAAAGATTTCCATTAGCAATTCTAGATGCTAATCTATTGGGATCGATTGCAGATCCACCTGGTCCATTCTGTAATAGCCTTTGGTCACTATCTCTATCAGTTCTTCCGACTAAGGGTAGATTCCCCCAAAGCTCAAAATAAAGCCCTGTAGGGGAAGCAATTTTCAAATTAGGTTGGTATGCATAGTATTCACTGAACTCTTTGTATGAAGTGTTATTTCTACGAGCGAGATATTCACCACCATAACTATTTCCCCTCCAAACGAAATCAGTAACTATCTCATGGGTTACATCAATCTGAACAGGAGGAACATCTTTTTTGTCACCATCTGGTTTAGCAGTACCTTTATAACCACTAGAAATCGTTCCAGAATTCTCACCTTCTTTCGCTGCGTTTTCAACAGTTGTTCTTCCATTTTCATTCAATTGAATGGATTTAATATCTTCTCTTGCTACAGCTCTGGTCTCCCCTTTATCATCTCTAAAGATTACAAACTTTTCAGTTTGTTCTACGAGTGTCCCCTCTACTGTTTCCCCATTAGCAAGCAAAAAAGTGTCTGCTAATAAGTTTGAGCTCAAAGAAACTAAATATAGAAATATTACTATTTGTTTCATGATTCCTTCCTATTGGTAATGATCAGTGATTCGATCTAAAATTTAATCCCATCAACTAAATAAACATTGCATATTGAGATTAGTAGAATTTTGAGCAAGTCTTTTTGAAGCATTAAAGAAAATTTCGTCTTGTATTCTCAAACTCATTTCAAGATTAGTATATTCAATATGCCAACGATCATTGTTCAAAAGTATGGGGGAACCTCTGTGGGAACCCCAGAGAAAATTAAAAATGTTGCGAAGAGAATCAAAAGCTACTATGACAAAGGTGATAATGTAGCTGTTGTAGTTTCTGCTATGGGTCATACTACGGATGAGCTCATTGAGCTTGCTGAAAAAGTAAATACAAATCCACCTAGAAGAGAAATGGATATGTTGCTCTCAACGGGCGAGCAGGTTTCAATATCTCTACTTGCGATGGCTCTAGAAGGTCTTGGAGTTCCTGCTAAATCATTCACAGGATATCAAGTAGGAATCTTGACTGATGGAAACTTCTCTAATGCTAGAATCGAAATGATTGAAAGAAAGCGCATCGATGAAGCCTTTGCACAAAGAAAGGTAGTAATTGTAGCTGGTTTCCAAGGAATCGATAAGGATGAAAATATTACTACCCTTGGACGTGGTGGTAGTGATACTACTGCTGTTGCAATCGCTGCGACCCTTGGAGCAGAGGAATGTGAAATTTATACTGATGTAGATGGGGTTTATACAGCTGACCCAAACAAAGTGAAAACAGCAAAAATGCACGAAAGAATCACTTATGATGAAATGTTAGAACTAGCGAGTCTTGGTGCTGGAGTTTTACATTCTAGATGTGTGGAACTTGCAAAAAATTATAATGTAGTGATTCATGTGCGTTCAAGTTATAACGAAAAAATCGGAACGTTAGTTGTGAGTGAGGAGAAACTTATGGAACAAATTAGAGTGAGTGGTGTTACAATCAAGAATGAAGAAGCAAGAGTGACAATTCCTGCTGTTCCTGATAAACCAGGAATTGCTGCTGAACTTTTCAGCCTACTTGCAAATGCTAGTGTAATTGTAGATGTAATTGTCCAGTCTTCACCTTCCAATGGAAAGAACACGATTTCTTTTACAATTCCTAGAAAATCTATCTCAATTGCAGTTCCAGTTCTTGAAAAGTTTACCAAAGAAACTGAAGCAGGTAAACACGAGATAAATGATAAAATTGCCATTGTTTCTGCTGTTGGGGTAGGTATGAAGTCTCATGTAGGTGTCGCTGCTAAAATGTTTAAAGCGTTAGCCGATAACTCAATCAATATTGAAATGATTTCAACATCCGAGATCAAAATTTCTTGTGTGATTCCTGAGGAACAAGGCAAACTAGCGTTAGGTGCAATTCATGATGCCTTTATCTAACATAATAATTTTTGCTAGAGTAGCTTTTTTTGTTTTACTATTCAACTTCTTAGATTGTAAAAAAAAGGAAGAACCGAAACTAGAAAATGAAAGTTCTACTAAAATCGAACTCAAAGAAGTTGAAGAACCTAACCCAAACGAAGAATCCAGAAAATTGGCTAACCCAACAATTCCCAATCCAGCTGGACTCATTGCAATTGCTGAAGTAAAAGGTGATCTAGATAACGATAGTGAAGAGGAACTTGTAGTTGTATATAACACTAAGGAAAATGATTTAGGAATCGTTAGAGAACTACATATTTTTAAAAAACAGGAATCTGGTTGGAAGCTTTGGAAAAAATTTTCAGGACCAGTCCTTTCTAGCCAAGCAGGTGGGATGATGGGGGATCCGTTTCAAGAGATTCTAATTGAAAAAGGCATCTTGAAAATTTCTCATTTTGGCGGCTCTAGACAAAAATGGGGTTATTTGCATAAGTATAGATTCAAGGATGAAACATGGACTTTAATTGGAGCCTATATCAGTCATGGGGCTCCCTGTGAAGAAAATGAAATTTTGGACTACAATCTTTCTACGGGAATGGTTGAATATTCCAAAATTCTTGAGGTTTGTGATTCTACAGGAAATGAAATTAAAACACCCAAAAAATCTACTAAGAAATTTTCTATGAAACTCAAAAAACCAATTGAGATGAATGGTTTTACTCCTGGCACAAATGAACTCAAACTTACTAAGTCAAAGAATTTCTATTATTGAGAATTCTAGTAAGTTTTTTAGTTGAATAACGCCTCAATCAAAAAATTCTGGAAAAATGAATAATAAAACTGCTAAACTACTGAGAAAATATGCTTCTAGAAAGGGTCTTGAATTAAAAGATCTGAAAGCAGAATGGCTTTCCTCAAATGAATTTAAAAAAGATTCATTGAGACAAGAATATCTTTCTGAGCTCTCTAAAAAATAAATGCTAGATACGATTCCAGCCGAAATCCATTTTGATGACGAGTTTCTTTTCATCAAATGGAAAGACGGCTTTGAGTCGAAATTCGACTTACTCTATCTTCGTAAAAATTGTCCTTGTGCAACCTGTAGAGGTGGGGATTTCGGAAAGATTGGTACAATGACGGGAAACATTCAAACAGCAGGGCTAGTTGCTTTTCGCAAAGTCGGAAGATATGCCCTAAACCTAACTTGGAAAGATTCTCACGACACTGGAATTTTCACCTATGACAAACTCAGAGAATTTTCCGATGGTCGCTCTAAGGAACTTCATTCTTAGTTCTTTTCCATATAAATCCATCTAAAACATAATGTGTAGCTTGAGGAAGTGAAAGAATTGGAACAACTATAGATAAAGTTTCTTTGCTCTGAATTGTTTCTAAACCTTGAAAGAAGTAAAAGAAATTTAATCTTTCTCTAAAAACAAAACCTGCCCATAACCCCTCTTCTATATAAGCTAGAGCTAATATAATTCCCAAAAAGAAAAAAACGTATCTTGCAGAAAGAAAAGAATGAAACTTAGTTTCTACAGGAATATTTTTTTCAGTTGCATATACTAAACCTAAATAAGGTATTCCATGTGCAATAACGTTAGTTATTGTAAAAATGGAATCATTATCAAAAATAACAATGCCAATATTCCAAGTAAGACCTGTTCCTAATATAAGAAGATACTTATTTAAATTAATAGACTCACCTTTATTGATTCTATAAATTTCTTTTACAATAAATGAAACTAGTCCAAGAATAAGAAAGACAAAAGCGAGTTTTTCAAAGTAGGATGGTAAGCCTAGATAAAAATCATCCTTTATGAACCAATTAAAAGCTTTAGTTTCTTTAGTGTGCCAAAAAATTACAGGGTAAAGAGTGAGAACATAGATCAAACTTTCATCCAAAAATTTTTCGAATCTAGTTGCTGATTCTTCTCTTGAGTAAATTCTTAAAAATCCGTACTGTTGTCTGATAAAATGAAATACTGCTAAATAAGCAAGTACCCTCCAAAATGCCATGCTACCTATAGAATATAAAAATATACTAACGAGCAATACTAGAATAGGAACTAACGTTAATAACTTGCCTCTTCTTTCCAATTCAAGTTTACTAAAATAGGTTTTGAACAAAGTTGAATAAACATGTGCGACATCAATACAAAGAACAGATAAAACCCACGCCCAAAGTGGAATTTTTTCAAGACTTTCAAAGTATTCATGAAATATTATTACTAAACATGGAGTGAGAATTGGTGGTAGAAGAATGAAAAAAAAATCGATCCTAAAATTTCCAATCCAAGGTGTGAGAACCCTAGTCTTGAATTGCATTCCTAAACCATTTCTCCATAAATTCTCTTTCTAATTTACATCTTTCTTTACTAATACCATTTTCAAAACTATTCGCTTCACCTCTCTCATTTATGATTGTTAAGCGCCAAGGTTTCTTGCCAACTAAAGTATGTAGATAAGAAACAAAACTCTCTGCAAAATGATCGTCAGCATTTATTGTTGAATAAACCGTTGGGAATGGGCTTACCTCTAAGATTGAATAAATCTCTAGTGCATCTACATCTAGCTTTAGTTCTGGTTTGGAATAAAATTTGATTTTTTTTAATTCAGGATACTTTGTGCTAAGCTCAGTCATAACCTTTTCTTCACTCCAAACCCCATGAAAAAAAGGAAAGGACTTGAAGTTTCTTTTTTCCAAAGTAAAATCGGGAACAATTCCATCTACTACAGAAACAATATGCCCTAGCTCATGTAGAAGTATGTATTCTAATGCAGAAAATTTGCTATTTCCGTTATCAATTTCAATCTTAAGCTTGTATTTACCCTGAATGAATACAGTATTTTCTTTATAACTAATCCATTCATTTCCAGAAAGTTTTACTAGATTTGAATCTATAAAAATAATTCCACCTACTGGTTTAAGATTTTTATCATAAACAAAAGAGGTGAGTCCAGTCGTTCCAAGATTCTCTGAAAAATAAATTCCGAGTACATATTTATCTAGAATTTTTAAAATCTTTGGATTAGAATTTTTAAAAATTAAATCCATTTTTTCTTTCATTAGTAAAAAATCAGTCGAGGGTGCAGGAATATTTTCGATTCCGTCAATTATATTTAACTCATGAATAAATTCATTTTGAAGTTTAGGAAGATTAAAAATCCTTTCTTCTAATTTTTGTTTGGGATAGTTTTCCATTCTTGCAGCAGGATGAGTTTTTAATAGACTAGAAAAACTAGGAATTGTACTTTTGGGTTTGCAAAAAACTAATAGTATTAAAATTATAATTTTTTTCATTTTATATACTTTTTACTGAAATATTCAAAAAATCTTTTTAATGCTAAGCCCCTATGAGAAATTTCATTTTTTTTCTCTGTTGAGACTCTAGAAAATCTTTCTTTCAAAGGAGGATAATAAAAGATTGGGTCATATCCAAAACCAAACTTTCCTTCCAAATCATAATCAACACATAATTCGCCAACACATCTATCTTCAAAATAAAAAGTTCCGTCTTTATCAGTAAATGCTATCGAACAGTGATAGTAACAAGACCTATCAGATTTATCTTTCATCAAATCTAGTAGATATAATGCTCTATCCTTGTCTGAAAATTCAGATTTCCCAAATCTAGCTGAATAAAGACCAGGTTCCCCACCAAGTGCATTTACACAAAGTCCTGAATCATCAGCTAGGCTTGGAAGTTTTGTGAGACTAAAAAGATGTTCTGATTTAAGTTTTGCATTCTCATTAAAAGTAGTGCCCGTTTCTTCTACTTCAAAATGTATATTTTCTTCTTTTGGTGAAGTTACAGTTATGTTTAGATTTTGCATCATCTTTCTGACTTCTATCAACTTCCCTAAATTGTTTGTGCCTAAAATTAGTTTCATGCAAAAGATTCCAAAGCTTTAATTTGGTTTGGAAATATCATAAATACCTGATTTAACATAGTTATATCAAATAATTCTAGTAAATCGTCGTCAACGATTACCAGTCTAATATCTCCGGATTCACGTTTTATTTTGTTTCTATAATACACTAAGTGTCCAAGAGCAGAGGAACATACATGATTAGTTTCACTCATATCAATGACAATATTTTTCTCATTGTCTTCTAAGAGTTTCTCTAACTTCTTTTTAAGTAAATTGCTCTCGTTTTGAAGAATAGAACCTTCAATTGTAATTACTATGAATTCATTTTTCTTTTCAGTTTTGATCAAGCACTATTCTCCATGACTTTGATTTTAGAAACAACAATCTTTCCTCTTGTTTCTGCAATTTTTACATGGATCAGTTCAGCCAACACATCTATCATCTTTTTTTTAGAAGGTTCTTCTACTTTAGATTTTAATTTTTCTTTTACTGAATAAAACTCATTCACAGTAACAGTTTCAGGTAAGGTTCCAAACAAAGTTCTAAGTAGAGTGATTTGTTTTTCATTTAAAATTTTCTCGTCAGTTTGAATTGTATTTTCAACAAATTTTTTGAGTGAAGTTTCAGCGAACTCTTTTTCTTCTTCAGTCTTAATGAGTAAATAAATTGTTTTAGAATCTTCATTATTGATTCCTAGTTTTTCAGAAAGTAACGCTATATGTTCTAATACATCTTTTTCTTTTGGGTATTTGTTCTGTTGTAAGTCTTTTAGTAATAAATAAACTAAAGATAGATGTTTCTCGCTAAGTTCAGGTGCCTCATGTTTCAAGTTATCAAGAATTTTTTTCAGATAACTATGTAGATTGATTACATTAACATTGGAAAGTAGTAATTTTCGAATAAAATATAAAACTCCATCAATGACATGTGCAAAATCTATATTAGAACTTTCTGGTAGTGTTGCTTTTGGTACTATAACAGGCTCATCTTCTTTTTCAATAAGTTTATTAAAATCATACATGACCTTTGCAGCTACCTTTACTATATCTTCTTCACTAATTTTACTTACAGGACTCTTGGACTTTAAAAAAAGGTTATAGTAAAACTTTAACTGTGCTCTATTCTGAATGAGTTCTGAGCCCATTCCTTGTATTGTTCTTTTGAGTGCAGACTCGGTGAATTTAAAATAGCCCTGTGCTACAAGTGGATGTTTCATGATTAAAGAAACTAATTGATTTGTTCTTTCTTCTAAAATCTGTGATTCTTCTTTAGGTTCGCGAACACTCAGTGGATTTTTTTCATACTGCTTTGCAACTTCCAAAAGATAAGTACCACTAAAATGTAAGGTTTGAACAAAAGTCCCAACAATTTTGATTCTGTTCAAATACTCTTGGAGTTTATGACCCGACTGAATCCAGTTATAAGCAATCCTAACTTTATCAGATTCTTTTCTAAGAAAAAAAGGTGCTTCAGGAGAAATGAATGGTAGAACCCTAAGATTACTGATATAACGAAAACAATCCTCTAAACTAACCCTAGATCTTTCTAAGTCTATGTCTTCGGACTCAACAAAATTTATCTCTTTAGGAATTCTAGCAAGTGCACCATAATCTTCTTCATCCCAAAGTCTTTTGAGTAAAATATGAATGATTTGATTATAGCCAATTGGTTTTAATGAATTCTCTTTTGGGGGAGCATAAAAATAGGTTCTGTTTTGAGTTTTTTCCAAAAATAGAAGTCTAATTTCTTTTTGTATTCGTTTATAGTAAGTATTTGTTTTTTCAAAATTACAATAAAAATGCAAAGAATTAAGAATAGTTTCTTCAAGATTAGTTTTTAGAACTAATTCCCCTTCTAAATCATTCAATAAACTTTTAGACATTTTTACTCATTAACCCAAGCAGTAAAGTTTAACCATATAACAAAATTGTAAATAAAAAAATTCTTTACGAATTCAACTCATGAATAATTTGTAAACCCTTCAAGGTTAAAAACGGTTCAATAATATCAAAGATTCCATTTTGAGCACTATGAATTGTAGAAACTAGTCCTCCAGTTCCAATAACTCTATAATCCGCCCCATAATATCTTTTGATAGCTTGGATTATTCCCGACAAAAGCCCTACCCAACCATAAAAAAAACCTGATTGTAACGATTCTATTGTTGAATCCCCAAGAATTTTATCAGGGGTTTGAAAAATGATTGGAGGGAGTTGTGCTGTATTTCTAATCAATGATTCCATAGAAAGTTTTAGCCCAGGTCCGATAACTCCCCCTAAATATTCATTTCTTTCATTTAGTACGCAAAATGTGGTAGCAGTTCCCATATCTATGATGATATTTTTGCCGGGATAATTTTTTACAATTGCAGCTGCGTTCACCAATCTATCAGCTCCGATCTCATAAGGCCTAGCGTATTTAATTGTGAATGGTAACTTCATTTGATAATGAACATTCAATGGCTTAACCCTAAACCAATCTTCTAACATTCGGGAAACGATAGGATTAAAGGCGGGAACAACACTAGAATAAATTGCTTTACCTATATTGGATGCGGGATAATTTTCTTCGGTAAAAAAACCTTTCAAAAATACTCCTAGTTCATCAGAGGTTCTATCAGTTCTTGTAACAGTCCTTTTATGGAATCTTGGTTCAATGGAACCTCTCTCAAAAACTCCAAAAACTGTATTAGTGTTTCCTACATCAATTACCAACAATTCATTCATTATCTACAACCTTAAAATCTGAACTAGTATCTATTAGTTCTAAAATTTGATTTCCAGTATCAATTTTTAAATAACCCTTCTCAGTAATCTCTAGAACTTTACCTTGAATTAGTTTTTCATCATAAGTCATTTGGATAGATTTATTTTTCAAATAGGAAATAGAATTAGCCTTATTAAGCTTAGAAATTGCTTCCGTTGACGTTAGCTGAAATATCCCATTTATTTCATTGATTATCTTAGCGATAAACTGCTTTCTGAATTCTGCACTAGGTTTTTCATCCATCAGTGTTCCAAAAATTGTTTTATCTTGATCCTTTTCTGAATAAAAATTCAAACCTATTCCAATCAAAATCGTTGTAAATTCTTCAACTGTGAACAATTCCACTAAAACACCTGATAGTTTTTTGTTTTCAATATATAAATCATTTGGCCATTTAAGACTTAGTTTATCTTCTAAGTTTGGGAAAAAAAATATTACTGACTCAAAAACAGATAGCCCAATAAAAATTGGGAGTAGCTCTATTCTGAATTTAATATCGGGCAATGATAGTTTGCAAGAGAAGAAAAGATTTCCCTCCCCCAATGAACTCCAAGAATGATCCTTTCTTCCTTTTCCAGAAGTTTGATTTCTAGCACTTACCCAAAATCCATTTGGAATGGAAGAATTTCTTAAATATTCATTTGTTGAAGTTACAGCTTCTAACTCAATCCCAGATTCAATTCTAAGCAAGATTCTTTTCACTCTCTAGAATCATTGCAAGTAGTCGAAGCGCATTTTTGTTATTTGCATCTACTGCAAGTGCTTTTTCTGAAAATACTTTTGCGTTCAATTTATTACCACTGATTCTATATAGATCAGAAAGATTCACAAGATTGTTCACATTGTTTGGATTCAATTCATAAACTCTTCGTGCTGTTTCCAGAGAAGTAAAATAATTACCTGTTTTCTTCAATGAAAGAGAAAGATAATAACACATTTCCTCATCCCTAGGATCATGCTCAATATATTTTCCAATTGAATGAGAAGCAAGATGATAGTTTTTAGCTTTAAAACTGATTAGCCCAAGTAATTTATTCAATTTGGGATTACTATCATTTCTTAGAAAGCCTTTGCCTAAAACTTCTAGAGAGTCTTGAATCTTACCTTCTTGGTAAAGTTGTCTGCCAAGTAAATATGCCTCGCTTACATCTAGTAGATTTGAAGTTTCATTTACAGCAACTGGAGTTGGATCTTGTGCAAATTCTTCTTGAGGAATTTCTACTAGTCCTTCATTATACATCACTTTGACCATAGACAAGTCATCAGTGATGTTTCCTTTCTTTCTTAGGATTTTTTCAATTAAATCCAAATCACATTTTGCTTCTTCAACAATTCCTAAAATCAAACTCTCGTCATCATTTATAGTTCTTACAGGTTCATTGGGAGTAAGGTCAATATCATCTCTACCATCAGAAGCTAAAAGTAAAACATCCCCAGGTAGAAGTTTAAATCTTCTCACTTTAAACTCATACTCAGACTCAAGCCCTAATTTTCTCAATTGAAGGTCTTCTTCAATAAAACTAGCTTTAGCATCTCTATATAAAATCGAAAAAGGATGTTCTGCATTCCAATAGAACATATCTCCTGTTGAATCATCAATAAGAGTTACTGTTGCTGAAAGCACCATACTACCGTTAAACGACTTAAAAACAGAATGACATTCATTATATGCATCTGTTAACCATTTTTCAGGAGTAGTATCTAAAATCTTTCCACCAGAAGCAGATCTTGCCATGATAGAGTTCATCACAACTCCCATGACAAGTGACCCCCCTGCTCCTTGCATAGATTTACCCATTGCATCACCATTCATTGCCATCGTATAACGTCTAAATTTGTTTTGTTTACCTAGTTTTAGATTTCCAGTGATACAAACATCACCACCTAATTCCGCAGCCTTATTTCTAAACTCAAAATTCTTCTTTTGTCGAATTATAAAATCTACTTTCACTATTTCAGACTTATTTGCATTGATAAAAAGTGGTTTAGTAAGTAATGAAGTCAAAAAATAATCTCCGTCTTGTTGGATCTTTAAAGCTTGTACTTCATTCATTTTTTCTTGAACTTCTTTGGTTCTCTCTTCCACTTTTTCTTCAAGAGTGTTTGCATAGTCCTGTAATTCCTCTTTTGCTTGCTTAATGGATGCAACCATTGAGTTGAAAGAACTTGATAAGAATCCAATTTCATCTTGGACCTTGATAGGAACTACTACATCTAAATTTCCTAAGTTCACTTTGTGAACCCCTCGCAAAAGTTGGTTCAATGGTTTTGTGAGACTTGATTCAAAGAAAATTGGAAATAGAATCAATACGAGAATTGTAGTAACAATAGTTACTATAAATAATTTTAGAGAATTTTTATGAGTATGAATTCTATATTCTTTATAGCTAAATCCAACCTCATATCTTTCTTGACCCTCTTTAATATCAAAATAGGTATAATGATTTCCCGCCTCTCTATATAGTCTTTTGTTTTCTTCACTGAGTGATTCAAATAGATTTTTATACTGTCGGGATTTTTTAAATTCTTCAATTGATTTGGATTCTAATTCCTCTGCAGATAATTTAGGATTTTTCTTTTGAAGTTGGGTTTTCTTTTCTTTAATCAAGAATGCGTTACTTTTTTTCTCATTATCATCAATCAGCTCTTGACTAATGTTTTCGTCATTGGCAACATAGAGTAGTTCTAGTTTTCTACCAAACGGTTCTACATTCATAGGTTTTTTTAGAATATAACGAATCTCACTTGGAAGCTCAGAATAGTTAGAAGTTACAATATTATGTTTTTGTGCTGTAATTTGAGCTACTCTTTGGTTATCATAATCAGATTCACTTAAGTAAAGTGTAATATTACTTACAAATCCAATTACTAGAAGAACTGCAACCAATGAAATGCCGACTAACTTTACCATAAAAGTAGTTGGCTCACCAGAGCTATTGATATATGCCATTAACATCACAAAACAAATGATTAGTGTTGAATTGGAATAGTACATAGCATAGTATTCATAACTTAGAATTCCAGCTTTGTTTAGAACATTAGTAATTGCAGTTACAATGAGTAAAACCAAAACAATAAAAAAAGTTTTTACTGCTTTTGCTTCTTTACCTCTAGGAAATAAAAACTTGATAAACCCAACTATAAATCTTGAAAAATAATGTTTAATATAAAAACTAAGATTAGCTTCCCCAGGCTTGATCAACCACTTCTTAAATCTTCCATCATACTCTGAATAACGAATTGTTTTTCTGAGTAAAACTTGAAGTGATAATAGAAAGATTAAAAGTATGATCATTGCTGTTTGAGCACCAAAATCAAAATTATAAGCATGAGCTTCGAAATTATAAATCTTTTCCATTTTGAAAGTGTTATAAACAAAATGAGAATAAGCTCCAATCGCTAAAATAAAACCAATGGGAATTATCACCTTGGATTCTTTCGGAGTATCATTCTTTGGAAAATAGTAGGAAAAGACTAAAAAACAAACCTGACCAAACAATGTAAAAATTGTCATATATCTATGATATGCTGAAAATGGATTATAAACTGAATATGCAAATACATATCCTGAAAGCATCACAGCAAAACTAGTGAATAGTCCAATGAGCCAATAAGTTGGATAGGTCTTATCTTTTTTTACAATTAAAAACCATATTTGAATTACAAGAATGATAGTTGCAATAAAAACACCTAAAGAGTGAAAAGATAAAAGAAACCAATCCCAAGTCATAGCCTGTTAGTGTATTTAAGTTTAAAATTAAATCAAGAACAAAAAATTTTCTATTGGTTATTCGAGAATCTTTCCAATTCTCTTCCAACGAATCTTCATTCTCCAAATCCTAAACTCTAAAGTTCTTTTGAACCAATCCAACATAGATTCTGAAGCGTATGCATACGAGAGTATATCTGAAGAACTACGCTCTAATCCACTGCATCTAGATTCTAGTTCAGCTCCACTCAGTAGCTCTTTTTCAACAGATTCATATGTATTTTCTTCTGGGATTTCTTTGAATCGACATGTGAAATCCTTCCAATCAATGGAAAAATAGATGATGAGTGCTTTGCCTAGGATAGAACTTCTTGGAACTAGTCCCCAGTATCTTGAGTCGTGAGAATCATCACGATTATCGCCCATGACTAGGTAATGATCTTCAGGAATTTTACATACCCCATCCGTACAAATACTTCTAACAAATTTGGAGCGATTGTTGGAATCCGTTTCGCCTTCTAAAACAAAATGTTTGAACCCTAGTTTTTCTTCTACGAACAATGCTTTTCCAAATGCATTAGAATTATCTAAATCAGTAAGCTCTTTACCATGGGGAACTGGAGTGGGACGAAAGCTTTTGAATTCAGTGCTTCCTTTTTCTTTGAACTCTACAACTGTGTAGGAAACAAAATCACCTCGTGAAGTGAGAGAACTTTTTTCTCTGAACCTAAGTTCATCACCAGGAACCCCAATAACTCTCTTCACAAATCGTTTAGCAAAGATTTTTCCTATGATAGGAAGTTGGTCGGGTCTTCGTTTTGCTCCCCCACTGATTTCTACCCCTTCTTCATGGATTGCCTCAGAGGGAGGATCAAAGGTAACAATGTCCCCACGTTTTGGATCGTCATAGCGAACTAGTTCTTTTTCTGTATAAGGCATTCGGAAGGAATAACGCATTTTGTTTACAAAAAGAAAGTCCCCAATTTTCAAAGTGGGAAGCATGGAGCCCGAGGGAATATTATTTGCATCTAATATTGATGACTTAAAACCAAATACGGAAAATATAATTATAAATAAAGAAAGCAGCGATTGAATAAATGATTCTTTTTTTACGGGTGCCTTGGGTTTAGATTGGGTTTCGTCAGACATAATGGTACGATTTTAGAAACCCAGTTCTATGAAAATCTTTTTTTAACACTTAATTATTGCTTAAGCGTCTCTCTTCATTCTCAGCTCTTTCTTTCAGAACATTCAGGATATTGTTTTGAATGTCTTCCATAAGATAGTCACCCCACCAAGCAGCATAAAAATTGAATCTTGTAGAAAGTCTATACTTACTAAACAAATGAAGAATTACTTTTTTATCACTGATTGTTTCAATTTCATACTCACCAAGAAGGGTATCAAAATATCTTCCACCAACAACTACGTGTGGGTCTAAGGTTGTGAGAGGTGTTGAGCTTGGATCAGATTTGATTTTGAATGTTAGTAGTTTTTTATCTTCCCATCTTGTAATTGTTTCTACAAATAGAAGTCCTTTTTCAAACTTTGCAATTCTAACCCCACCTACCCCTTCTTTATCTAAGGTTGCTTCTACTGGTTTTGGAAAACCCATTTTATAGAAGAATCCTGTTTGAGTTTCTTTGATTTCTGGAATTCGAATAATTTTTTTCCAAACTGTTTCTGCACTAGCATTCATTTCAATCTGGGTATTTACAGTTCTTACTTCACTCGGAAGCTCAAAATAATTTTCTGATTCCGTAACGATAAATGGTGAGAGTAGAACAAATGCTAGAGAAATCATTCTTATTTCTGATTTACTTGTGATGTTACTCAAAAGACCTGCAATAAAACCCCCTACAATTGCAAGCACAACATAGATTGGGAGTGCCATGATCAAACAAATTGTGCCCTCCCATCCCACTAACATGGATATGAAAAGACTGAGTATTGAAGAAATCATTGGAGCTAAAACTTTGTATGCGATTGATTTTTTTTCTTCATCTGTCGCAAAAAAAACTGAGGAAAAACCTAATGCAAAAGGAAAAATAAAAATGAATCCAACTGACATTACTGCAATAAAATCTCCAGCAGCATTTTCCTTATTGCGAATGCTATACTGACATGCAAGTCCGTATAGTACTGAGAACAATGTTCCAATTCCGTATGTCAGAAGTTTTGCCTTACTCATAGTTTACCTCTCTGATTCAATATCTTAACTAATAAATAGAATTGCAAGAATTATAACCAATTACTAGTTTTGGGAATATAACTCTCGGGAAGTTCTTTTTTGAAATAGGACTTCGGTCCTTTGATAATATTATAAACAAAAAGATGTCTAAGTGCTGCAACTCCATCCTTCCAAGTAATCTTCTTACCCTCATAATAATTTCTTGGGTAATAAGAAATTGGCAACTCCATAATCTTTGCTTTGAGTCTTGCGATCTTTGCAGTGATTTCAGGCTCAAAACCAAAACGATTGGATTCAAGATGAATATTTTTTATGATATCAGCTTTGAAGAATTTATAGCATGTTTCCATATCGGAAAGATACATCCCTGAAAGTAGATTACTCACCAAGGTCAAAAACCGATTCACTAGATAGTGGAAGGTGCGATGAACCTGTCTGTTTTCCTTTCTAAATCTAGAACCAAATACGATGTCAGCATTTTCAGTAAGAAATGGTTGGATTAGACTAGCAATTTCTTTCATGTCATATTCAAAATCTGCATCTTGAACTCCAATCACATCACCTAGAGCAACTTCAAATCCTCTTCTGATTGCAGCCCCTTTTCCTTGATTCTTGTCTTGTTTAAAAATTTGGAAATTGGATTTGAATTGAAAGCTATTTAAAATGGAATAAGAAGAATCTTTTGAACAGTCATCAATAAATATCAATTCATGTGGAAAAGAAAATTTAAGTTTATCAATTTCTTCTAGAAAACGATTTAGGTGTTTCTCTTCATTATATACTGGAATCACCAAACTAAGAAAAGGTTTTGAATTTTTTTTAGTAGAATTTTTTTTCAAGTTTGAACAACTCCTAAATATTCAACAATTGATTCTGAAATTTTTACTGGGGTTAAGTCATATTTATCCATGACTTCAACTCTTTCACCATGAGGAATCACTTCATCGGGAAGTGCAAATGTTTTGTGGTACTTGCTCAAACATTTTTTAGCGAGTCTTGGAAGTATATATCCTGTTACTCCTGCATCAAAATAGCTTTCATCTAGTATAATAAAGATTTTTGTTTGTGAAATTTCTCGATTGATTGTTTCTAAATCTAAAGGTCTCAACCATTGCAAATCAACTAACGTTGCACTTAGGTTCTTTTTATTCAATTCTGCACTAGTTTTTTTTGCGAGGTCTAAAAAACTTCCCACAAAAATAATACAAACATCTGATCCTTTTTCAAGCACTCTACTCTTTCCGAATTCAATTGAATGTGAGTCTTCTAGGGTGAATTTTGATTTATCTTCACTACTCTTAGGAAATCTTACAGCGATTGGTCCTTGATTGTAAGTCTTCATGAAATAAATTGAATCAACTAAATCTTGAGCAGTGGAAGGGATATAGATACTCATATAAGGCAATGAGGCTAGATAACCAAGATCAAATAGTCCTTGGTGAGTTTCTCCATCAGGTCCTACAATTCCCGCTCTATCAATCACAAATCTTACAGGAAGATTCATTAAGGAAACATCATGCACTACTTGATCCATTGCCCTTGTTAAAAAAGTAGAATAGATGCACATAAATGGAATTAAATTTCCACCAAGTAGTCCTGAAGCAAAGGTTACTGAATGTTGCTCTGCAATTCCAACATCAAATATATTGTTTGGAAATTTTTCCGAATAAGATTTAAGTCCACTTCCTTCAATCATTGCTGGGGTGATTGCAACAACAGTTTTATCTTGTTCAGTTAATCTAGTTAAACATTCACCTACGATTTTGCTGAATGCCATTTTTGTTTCAGTCGAATTCATCGAACCACTGTCTTTATTGAATGGTGTCACTCCATGATATTTGATTGGATCTCCTTCTGCAGGAAGATAACCCTTTCCTTTTTGTGTGAGAACATGAAGTAAAACTGGTCCCTGTCTTTCTTTTAGATTTCTCAAAATTCTAACCAGCTCAAGAACGTTATGTCCATCTACAGGACCTATATAACTAATTCCTAAGTCTTCAAATAGACCACCTGGAATTAGAAAGTTTTTAAACATCCTCTCTACTTTTTTGGAGAAACTCACAATGAATGGACCAATAAGTGGAAACCATTTTAAAAAATTATAGTAGTACCTTTTATACTTATCATAAATATAGGAACTGATAATTGAATTTAGGTAGTTAGAAATAGAACCAATATTTTTGGATATGGACATGAAGTTATCATTTAAGATGATAAGACAATTGGGTTTTAGATCCCCACCATGGTTTAAAGCTTCTAGTGCCATGCCACAAGAAATAGAAGCATCTCCAATCACTGCTAGACATTTATACGTTTTGTTTTGTACATCTCTTGCCACTGACTCACCAAGAAGTTGAGAGATAGATGTTCCTGCATGCCCCGTATTGTATAGATCATACTCTGATTCTTCTCTTTTAGGAAATCCTGAAATACCGTTGAATTTACGAACAGTTTTCAGTGCCTCTCTTCTTCCAGTAAGAATCTTGTGTGGATAGGTTTGATGACCTACATCCCAGATAAGTTTATCGATTGGAGTTTCATAAACATAATGTATTGCTACCGTTAGTTCTATTGCTCCAAGGTTACTCGCAAAATGCCCACCAATTTCAGAAAGTGTATCGATGATATACTCTCTGATTTCATTACAGACTACAGGAAGTGCTTCAAGAGGCAATTCTCTCAAGTCTTTTGGTGAAGAAATTTTTTCTAATAGAGGGTATTTGCTCATTTTAACTAGTTTTTTGAATTGGACGTTTCATCTTTTCTACATCTGCATCATTTATCAAACCAATGAGTTCATAAATTCTTACAGGGTGAGTTTTTCCTTTCACCTTAACTAAATCAAGTTCTCGTGCATAAACTCTTTCTTTCACTCTTTCATAAGTATATTCAGACATTATGATTCTTGTTGCATACATCTTATTCGAACCTTCAAGTCTTGAACCGAGATTCACTGTATCACCCATACAAGTATAGTCCATTCTATGAGAACTTCCCATATTTCCGACTACTGCTGGTCCTGTGTTTAATCCAATCCCAATATCAATGGAAGGGAGATTTCTTTCTTTCCAACTAGCTTGTAGTCTTTTCAATTGCTCTAGTTGGACAATCGAAACTACGCAAGCATAGTATGGATGGTCTTCCAATTCGATTGGTGCTCCCCAAAAAGCCATAATAGCATCACCCATATACTTATCAATGGTACCTTTGAACTCAATGATAGTTTCTGTCATTTCAGTGAGATACTCATTCAATAGTTTAACTAATTCTTCAGGAGTGAGTGCCTCTGACATTGTTGTAAATCCACGAACGTCAGAAAAGAAAACAGTGATTTCTTTTTTGGCTCCACCCAGAGAAATCATTTCAGGATTTTTTAAGAGTTCATCCACAACATCCTTAGATACAAACTTAGAGAATGTATTGCGAATGTACTTAACGTTCTCTTCTTCTGTTAAAATCTTAAATCCAATGATAGAAACAAACGTTAGGCTAAATCCAATCAATGGAGTTGGAAGTTGGATGAGTAGATTTAATTTTATAAAAGCTACCAAACTGATTGTGAGGTATAGGGCTAATACTAAAAGAAACAGTCCAAAGCTAGTGAGAGTTTTTAACTTAGGTTGAAAAAATCCGATGGAAAGTCCAAACAATAGAATCAAAAATAGATTTTGAGCGGGACTAGAATTTTTTAAAAAATCTTGGTTCAAGATAGTATTGATTGCCTGTGCATGGTGTTCAATCCCCGACATTTCCCCATAGGGAGAAATATGTGTATCCTTAGGAGCTCCAGCTCCAGTAGCATAGTACATAGCAATTAGAAATATATTATTTTCAAATTGTGCAGCAGTATTCTCATCCCAATCATTTGCAACTTCGTGAAACTCTTCATCTTTAAAACTAAAGAGTGGTCCAACGAAATTAATTTCCATTTGACCATATTCATCAATGGGAATTACAATTTCTCTTTCTTCATTAGGGAACATCATTACATCATGTTCACCCTTTCTATCTCTAACAGTTTTTTTGGGAATGTTTTTTAATTTAACATATTTTCCCATAACTATCTCAGTATCTTTAACTACATCAATGCCGTAATAAGCACAAACTGCAATTAAATCGATAGAAGGGAAAAATTCGGTTTCACCATTCGGTCCATGGTCAATTAGTTTTGCAAGTAATGGCATTCTTCTATTAGTAGCATTATCTTCTTTCTTGATGTTTGCAAAACCAATCCCCGCTACTAATTCAGCGATTGGTTCAATCGGTGGATTAGTCATTTCTAACCAAACAAGTCCTTTGTTATCGGGGTCTTGTACATTCACCAATTTGTATTTACGAAGAATTTCATTTCTCTCTTTTAGATTCACAATGGAATTTCTTGCAGCAGCATCAGTCTCAATAGGATAATCCACAATGATATTGTTAGAACCAGAAAGTGCCTTAACCATTTCTTCCATCTGACCTTTTTTATAATCCAGAAAGAAAATATCGAAAAACATTATGTTATTAGTTTTCTTGAAAGACTTGATTATCTTTGCATATTCTTCCCATTGAATTGGCCAATTGCCTTGAAGTTTTTCAAAGGTTTCTGTTTTAATCCCTATGATCTTGATGTCTTGTCTAGCATTCTCAGGTGGATTAAATTTTTCTACATAACCAGTCTTGCCTTGAGCAGCAGAACTTTTTCCCGTTTTGCCTTTCAACATTCTGAATCGCCAAGAGATGGAACTCTCTTCAGCATTATTCAAAATGGTAAGTATATTCGGTGCAGTATAAGCAATCAAGGAAATGAGAAGAGCTATCCAAAGTCCCCCAACAAGTTGCTTGTCTAGATTCGTTTTTTCTAAGGTTTTATAGAAAGGATAAGCAATGACTAACAAAAATATAGTAGAAAGCAGTAGATAGTAGTAGTAGAAACTTTCTTGTGCAAGTAATGGGGTGATCAATATGCTAATAAGAGAAAGTCCCCCAATTCCCAAGATAACCAAATTTAAAGCTGTTAACGATGTTTTTTTTCCCGACATATTTCCTACCTATTCCATTCTCTCTCTTACTTCTTTTACAAAGCGATTCAACTCAGCCTCACAGTTATCTAGGTTTGTGTGATTTGCTTCAATAATTTTTTGTATGCTCGAACCAATTATTACACCATCTGCAAACTGACTGATTTTCTCTGCCTGTTCGGGAGTTGATATTCCAAATCCAGCACAAACAGGGAGTTTTGTCTCAGCCTGAACCTCTGCAATTCTCTTTCCCAGAGAATCATCTAGCTCCTTGCGTTCCCCCGTCACCCCATAGGAAGTAACATAATAGATAAAACCTGAGGAAAATTTTTTGATCGCATGAATTCTTTTCTTAGTAGTTGCAGGTGTGACTAAGTTGATAATGGAAATAGAATTTTTTTTAGCAATCTCAAAGACCTGCAAATAGTCTTCTGCATCAAAGGGAATGTCGGGAACCACAACGCCACGAACCCCAGAAAGATATGCCTTAGAAAAAAACTCTTCCATACCAAACTGCATAATTGGATTCAAATAGCTGAGATAAACAATGGGAACTTCAGTATTTAATTTATGGATTTCTTGAGTAGTATTTAGAATTTGCTCCATAGAAAAAGCAGAATTATCCAAGGCTCTTTTGTAGGATTTCTGAATTACAGGTCCGTCTGCAATTGGATCTGAAAATGGTATTCCTAATTCTAAGATATCAGCACCACCAGAAAGAATTGCTTTAGCAAATCTAGGGGAAGCTTCATAACTTGGATCTCCAAGAGAAAAATAAGTAATGAAAAGGGATTTATGCTTTCTGTTTTGAAAAACTTCTTCTAAAGAACTCAAAGCTCAGATTTCTCCTTTTCCAGAATTCTCTTCACCTCAGCAACATCTTTATCTCCTCTTCCTGATAGACAAATAATGATTGTTTCTTTCTTTCCAAGTTCCTTAGCTAGTTTTTTTGCCTCAGCAAAAGCATGTGCAGTTTCTAATGCGGGAATAATTCCTTCCAGCCTACATACTTCAATGAACGCTGTTATCGCTTCTTGATCAGTTACTGTTTTATATTCAACCCTTCCACTTGTTGCAAGATACGCGTGTTCTGGACCAACTCCAGGATAATCCAGACCTGCAGAAACTGAATGTGCGGGAACAATTTGTCCATGTTCATCTTGGATGATCAGTGTTTTGGTTCCATGAAGATAGCCAATCTTTCCAAATCGAATTGTAGAAGAATGTTCTCCTGGTTTTGTTCCAAGTCCACCTGCTTCTACACCAATTAGCCTAACCTTTTTATCTTCTAAAAATCCATAAAACATTCCAATTGCATTGGAACCACCACCTACACAAGCGACTACAGCAGTTGGAAGTGAGCCTGTTTCTTTTTTAAATTCTTTTCTAGTTTCCTTTCCAATCACTGATTGAAAATCTCGCACAATGGTGGGGAAAGGATGAGGACCAATTGCTGAGCCAACAATATAATGAGTATAGCTCACTGACTTTGCCCAGTCTCTCATTGCCTCACTGGTAGCGTCTTTGAGGGTTGCAGTTCCAGAAGTTACCCCAACCACATTTGCTCCAAGTAGTTTCATTCTAATTGCATTCAATTCTTGTCTTCTCAAATCTTCTGTGCCCATATAGACTACTGTTTCTAGATTGAAAAGAGCACCAACTGTTGCTGTTGCAACCCCATGTTGACCCGCACCAGTCTCAGCTATGATTCTTTTTTTTCCCATAGCAATTGCGAGTAACGCTTGACCAATTGTATTATTAATCTTATGAGCACCAGTATGGTTTAAGTCTTCACGCTTTAACCAAATCTCAGCCCCACCCCATTCTTTAGTAAGTCTCGATGCGAGAGTAAGAAGAGAAGGTCTGCCAATGTAATTTTTGTTATAGTATTCTAATTCTTTTCTGAATTTTTTATTGTCTTTGAGCTTATTATAAGTTCTCTCAAGTTCAAGTAAAGCATCTGTGAGAATTTCAGGTGCATACCTTCCACCGAATTCCCCAAAATATCCTTTAGATTCATTTTCTCTAGCTTCTTTCATCTACGCCTCCAATTCTTGGAATAGTTTTACTCTCATTGAATTGATTAGATCCAATAGTTCCTTTTCATTTTGGAAACTATATGTTGCTTCCTCATTTGTCTTTCTGTTTAGAATAGTATATTCCTTTTTCTCAAAGAAAGATTTCCCTAATGTAATTCTAATTGGAAACCCAATCAGTTCACTGTCTTTGAATTTAAAACCCGGTCCTAAGTCTCTATCATCCCAAAATACTTCGATTTTTTGATCCAACAAATATTTATAAATTTTTTCTACTTGCTCAAGTTCTTCTTTTCCTTTTGCAATACTTACAAGTGCAACTTCAAAAGGTGCAATGGAAATTGGCCATTGAATTCCCTTTTCATCATTCGCTTGTTCAATCACTGTTGCCATAGTACGATTCACACCAATTCCATAACAACCCATAGTCACTAGCCTTGACTTTCCTTGTTTATCCAAAACCTTTATATCAAATGCCTTAGAATACTTTTCTCCCAGTTTGAAGATATGTCCAACTTCAATTCCCTTTTCCTGAGAAAGTGGACTTTCACAAGAGGGACAAGGATCATTTTGTTCTGACTTAGAAAGGTCTAACTGAGTAATTGATTCAGGATAGTCTCTGTTTAGAATGAAATTTTTATAATGAAAATCTATTTCATTAGCACCCGCAACATAGGAACTTGTTTTTGAGATACTAGTATCATATAGTGATATTAGTTCTTTCGGAAATTGTTTAGGTCCACAAAATCCAGTTACGATTCCTAACTCAGATGCTTCTTTATCACTCATATTTCTTAGTTCAGAAGAACCCAAATGATTATTCAATTTAACCTCATTTAGTTCTCTATCGCCTCTAAGAAAGACTAGAACCTTTCTCCCGTCATTGGTAACTAGATATACTGATTTGATAGTCTCTTTTGCAGTTATTTCCAAAAGTTTAGCGACATCTTCAATAGAACTTGTTTTAGGAGTGCTAACCTTTTCCAGTTTTAGATTGGAATCACTTTCTACATGCTTCCAATTCACAGGAGTTTTTTCGATATTTCCTGAATATCCACAAGATGGACAAATGGATAGTGTTTCTTCACCGATAGGCGAAATCACCATAAACTCTTCTGAGCCAGAACCACCCATGCTTCCAGAATCTGCTTGTACTGGAATTGTTTTTAGCCCACATCTTTTGAAAATAGTACGATATGTTTTTCTCATAAGTTCATAGGTATCATTTAATGATTCTGAATCTAAATGAAATGAGTAAGCATCTTTCATGATGAACTCTCTAGAACGAATCACGCCAAACCTCGGGCGAATTTCATCTCTAAACTTAGTATGCATTTGATAAACATTTTTGGGTAAGTCTTTATAGGATTTAAGAATTGGTTTTAGTAAGGAAGCAAAAGACTCTTCATGTGTTGGACCTAGAGCATAGGAAAGTTTATGTCTATCAGTTATCCTAAACATCTCATGACCCATTCTATCCCAACGTCCACTAGTTTCCCAGAGATCACTTGGGGTAAGAATAGGAAGATAGAATTCTAATGCACCCGATCGATCCATTTCTTCTCTAACGATAGCTTCAATCTTTCTAAGAACTCTATAACCTAATGGCAAGAAATTATATAAACCCGCAGAACTTTTACGAACAAGTCCTGCACGAATCATCAGTTTATGGGAAGCGACCACAGCATCACTTGGATCATCTTTGGTCGTGGGGAGAATGTATTCAGATGCTTTCATCGAAACAACCTACTAATATCATTAAATGTAACAAATAACATTAAAGAGAGTAAGAATAGAAAACCTATTTTAAAAATCCATTCAATCACATAAGGAGGAAGAGGTTTTCCGGTAACTGCCTCATATAGATAGAGAACAAGATGACCTCCATCAGCAACTGGTAACGGAAGTAGATTAGTTATCATAAGAGCAATGGAGATTCTAGCCACAAAGTCTAGATATGTGAAGAGTCCGTCTTGAAGACTGAGACCTGCAAATTCTACGATTCTCACTGGACCTGCAAGGTTTTCACTTGCTGAGATCATACCACTCAACATGAGTCCAATTCCTTTGAGTGAATTTTTGATATCTGAATAAATTCTTTGAGATGCAAAAAGGAATGCTTCCAAAAACCCCGCTCTAGAGTCCATTCTTTCGGGCTCAAAATTCATGGAAGGTCTAAACCCCAGAAGTCCAATTTTTTTCAGTTTAAAATTAGCATTAAACTCAAGTGAATTTTTTTTATCTTCTCCAAGACTCAATACTATTTTAGAATCCTCTAGTTCTTCTAGATACTCTTCCATTTCTTTAAATTCTTTGAAGCTTTTACCATTGATTCTTAAATTTTTAAGTTTAACATCAAGTGCTTCATCATAACTTACTATTTGAAATTTTCTTATCTTGAAGTCTTTGATATTTTTATCAACTATATTAGAAAATTCTAATATATCTGCTCCATGTACAGGAACAGTTACAGTAGTGATTTCTTTAGACCAGGGAACAAGCAAAGGATACTTTTTTCGATTTACCTGAACCTTTACAGTCTTATCTTGATTTTTTCCAAGCAGAGCTTGTAGTTCAGAAATTGTGGAAACCTTTTGCCCTTCTACTGATAGAATCTCATCACCATCATTCAAATATGCAATTGCTCTAGAACTAGCTAGAGTGAAACGTTCTTTCTTCTTAGGAAGATTCGTTTTTAGTTGAAGTTCATTATACTCTTTATCAAAAATTTTTCTCAACCAGTTTCTAAACTGCTCGCTATACTTAAAATTTACAACTAGACTTCTTTCCCCATAAGCACTAACGTCAATGGATGGAGTTCGATCTTCTGAAAAAACTTCTGGTATTACTGTAGTAACTGAAGATTTGCCTTCACGAGAATATTCAATTTTGATTTCAGTATCACGCGAGAGTGCAATGCTTGCTGCAATATCTTCAAAACTATCTGTCTTAGAACCATTAACTGATAAAATTTTATCACCGGTTCTGAGTCCCGCCCTATATGCTGGTGATTCTTCTGCATAACTTGGATCTATAAAAATTTTATTTCCAGCAGGCGTATCCCCAAGAAGAGCAAGAATATAAAAAAGGAAAAATCCAAGAATCAAATTGAAAAGTGGTCCGCCCAAAACTGGGAACATTCTTTTGATTGGTGGAACAGAAAGTAGTTCTCCTTCTTTTCCTTTCAATCTTCTGCCATATTGATCTCCCGCAAATAAAACATAACCACCAATGGGAAATTTAGTAATTTGATAGATAGTACCACCGATTCGCTTTTTCCAAACACCCTTTCCATAACCAATAGAAAAAATTCTAGCCCTAACACCCACAGCCATCCCACAAAGCAAATGCCCCAATTCATGGATGAAGATACAAACACCTAACATTAGGACAGCACCTAAGATCAATACTAACATACTTAAACGAATACCATTTTAGCCGTTTTTCTGGCAAGTGAATCTGCTTCTAAAAATTCTTCTAAGCCAGTAGGATAGGTTATAGGAATCTGTTGTAATGTTTCAGCAATGAGCTGTGGAATCTGCAAAAAAGAAATTTCTCTGTTTAAAAAACGTTCTACAGCGATTTCATTTGCAGCATTAAAAATTCCTGTAGCTGTTCCCCCCATTTCTCCACATTGATAAGCAAGTTTCATAGCGGGGTATCTTCTTAGATCAGGTTTTTCAAAATTTAATGCTCCAAATTCAAATGGCTTTCGCTCTATAAGAAGCTTTGGAGTCTGTCTTGGATAAAAAAGAGAATGAGCAACCGGAAAGATCATATCAGGTGCAGAAGCATAGAGTTTAGTAGCCCCATCTTGGAATTCTATGATTCCATGCACAATGCTCTCAGGATGAATCACAATCTCAATTTCTTTGTAAGAATAGCCAAATAGAAAATGTGCTTCAATCACTTCCAAACATTTATTGATAAGACCCGCAGAGTCCACTGTTATCTTTGGACCCATCTTCCAAGTGGGATGATTTAAGGCTTCTTCCACAGTCACTGAGTTTAAAGTCTGAATTGGTCTTTTGCGAAATGGTCCCCCAGATGCAGTGAGAGTGATTGTTCTAACATTGGATCTGTCTTCTTTTTCCAAAAGTTGAAAAAGTGCATTATGCTCTGAATCAACAGGAACAAGATGAATTTTATTCTTCTTTAATTCTTCTCTAATCAATGGACCAAAGGTAACTAACGTTTCTTTATTTGCGATTGCAAGTTTTTTCTTAGCACGAATTGTTGCGAGTGTTGGTTTTATTCCAATCGATCCTACAATCGCAGTGACAACAATTTCAACCTCAGGATCAGTTGGTAACTCGCTTAAGAATTCTTCACCATAAAAAATTTGAGTTTCGCCTAACGCTTTACCTAAACTATCTTTTTGAATATTGGGAGAACTGATTACTAGTTTCTTTGGAGAAAACTCTGTTATGATTTGTTTTGCTTTTTCTAGGTTAGAATGAATGCTACAAGAATGTAATTTGAATTCTGTTGGAAATCTTCGGAGAACTTTTAGTGTAGATTCTCCGACAGAACCCGATGCACCTAGAAGGCAAATTTTTTGCATCTATATTGAATAACCTAAGGTTTGTTTTATAAATAGATAGAAATAAAAACAAGGAAGGGTAAACATCATTGCATCAGCAAGATCCAAGAGTCCACCATGACCGGGAATTACTGAAGCGGAGTCTTTTAGTTTTGCATCTCGTTTCATAGCAGATTCTGCTAAATCTCCTGCTACACTTACAAAAGAAAGAATGATCGTAAGTGGAATGAGTTCTGCAAATCCAAGTATTGGTTTATCGCCTGTCGCTTGTTCCCAAAATTGATTTACGACTACTGTGTAAACAACAGAAGTGATTAGGCCCGTAACATAACCTTCCCAAGTTTTTTTTGGAGAAATTTTCAATCCTGCGGGATGTCTTCCAAACCATCTACCTCCAAAGTATGCTCCAGCATCAGTGAGAAACGTTAGTCCTGCAACAATCCAAATATAGTAGATTCCTGCTTTAAGAGAAACAAGTTTCATGAATAATCCAAAAGGAAGGACTAGATACAGCACACCCGCAATTGTTGCTGAGGTTGAAAAGATTGCACCTTCTAGTGGTCTAGTTAGAATTTGATTGATATAACAAATGATAAACAAGACTAAGAAGATAGGTAGAATCCATTCTCCATAAACTGAGAAATAGCGACTAACGTTTGCAAGTTGTTCTGGAACAACAACCTTAGTTTGTGTAGCCAACATATTAAGATAGAATATTGTCAAAATGATAAAGGCAAATAGATGACCTGTTTTAGTGAATGGTCTTCCTTCTTCCCCACGATTAGAGAATGCATAGAATTCACTAAGACCGATGTAAACCCCAACAAGGAGAAATATATAGAGTTGTAAGAAAAAAAGCCCAGTATAGTTAATCACAAATATGAATAGCGGCACAAGAACTGCTGACGATAAAATCCTTCTAGTTGTCTCACCCATTATAATCCTCCAAATTTTCTAATTCTATTCTTATACCAATCGAGCGCAAGAAAAAGACTTTCTTCATTAAAGTCAGGCCAAAGAGTTTCCGTGAAATAAATTTCTGCATAGGCAGATTGCCATAGCAAAAAATTAGAAATTCTTTGTTCACCTGCGGTTCGAATGAGTAAGTCAACTGGTGGCAAAGGACTAGTATATAACTCTGCTTCTAGTTCTTCAACAGAAACATCTTTCAAAAGAGATATTTTTTTTTCTGAGCGTTTTTTCATCACAGAATGAAACGCATTAAGGATTTCTTCTTGCCCGCCATAATTCAAGCAAAAATTAATTGTTAGTGCATCATTCTCTTTTGTAAGCTCAATTGCTTTATCAATATTTCTCATGCTTATGGAAGGAATCTTTCCCCTAGAGCCAGAATGTTTGACTCTAATCTTTTTTGCATGAATGCCTTCTAGTTTTTCGGCAATAAAGTTATCCAGAAGTTCAAAGATTGCAGTGATTTCAGAGATGGGTCTTTTCCAATTTTCTGTTGAAAAAGCGTATAGTGAAATATTTTTGAGTCCAACTTTGAGTGCAACATCCATCAATCGATGAATTGCTAAAGAGCCTTCTTTATGACCCTCTTTTCTAGGAAGATTTTTGGAAGTTGCCCATCTTCCATTCCCATCCATGATGATTGCTACATGAGAGGGAAGTTCAGATTCCATTAGATGACTCTACTGCAAAATCCCTTCAAAGGGTCTTTTTTGGGGCTATCGCCCCAAATGCCCCACAATAGTAAATTCAAAAGAACTCTATTTTTATTGATTCTTTTTGATTTATTTTCAATAAAATATTTCATTTCTTTTACCAAATTCTTACTTCTTGCAGATACGCCATTAAATCGTTTGGATTTCTTTTTCTTTTAGATCAGTGATTTCCACGATCTTAGCAATAAATTGGTCAGTAACTTTTTGGATCTGATCCTGCATTACTTTTAATTGGTCTTGAGAGATTTCAGTATTATTTTTCTTAATATCATCATTGATATCTCTTCTGATATTTCTGATTGCTACTTTTTTTTCTTCAGATTTTTGTTTTACAATTTTAGAAAGTTCTTTCCTTCTTTCTCCCGTAAGTTCGGGAAGTGGAATTCGGATTACAACACCGTCGTTATTGGGAGAAAATCCCATTCCCGAAGAAAGAATTGCTTTCTCAATATTCTTAATCATTGTTTTGTCATAAGGGCTGATTACAATAAGTCTAGGTTCTGGGGTAGTAATCGTACCCATTTGGTTTAGAGCAGTCATTGCTCCATAGTATTCCACTTTGATATCTTCCACCATTGCAGCATTTGCTCTACCAGTTCTAATTTGCACAAAATCTTTTTTTAAAGATTCAACGGTTTTATCCATTTTGGTTGTTGCTTGGGAAACGTAATCGTTACTCACTTTCTAAAATCACCTCATCTGAATTTGAGATCAGAGTTCCTACCCTATCTCCTTCTACTAGTTTCACTAGATTTCCTTTTTTAAAAATGTCAAACACAATTATTGGAACATCATTTTCCATACAAAGGCTAAGTGCTGTTTGGTCCATAACTCCAAGTCTTCTTGCAATGGATTCTGAAAAAGATATTTGATGAAAACGCTTTGCATCGGTATTTTTTTTGGGATCAGAGGTATATACCCCATCCACTTTAGTAGCTTTTAGAATTACATCGCAGCCCACTTCCACTGCCCTAAGACTTGCAGTAGTATCTGTTGTGAAATAGGGATTACCAGTTCCACCACCAAAGATTACTACACGCTTTTTTTCTAGATGCCTTACTGCCCTTCTACGAATATAGGGTTCAGCAATTGCATTGATTTCGATGGCTGATTGCACTCTAGTAAAAAGACCCACCTTTTCACAGGCAGCTTGCAGAGCTAAAGCATTCATGATGGTTGCAAGCATTCCCATATAGTCTGCGGTCGCTCTTTCAATTCCCGTTTGAACACCTTTTACACCACGAAAGATATTCCCACCACCAATCACAATGGCAACTTCAATTCCAAGTTTATGAACCTCGGAAATTTCTTTTGCAACTGCAATGATTCTTTCTCCGTCTATTCCATATTCACCCTCTCCAGCAAGAGCCTCGCCAGAGAGTTTGATCATAATTCGTTTATAAGGTTTGATATTAGCCACCAATTTGGTATCTTGTAAATCTACCTATTGTGATATTTTCGCCAAATTTTGCAATCGACTCTTGGATCACTTCTTTGATTGTTTTTTTGTTTTCTTTGATATGAACTTGGTCTAGAAGACATACCTCAGAATAATAACTTTCTAGTTTGCCAGGAATGATTTTATCAATTTGTTCAGCTTTTTTACCTTGCTCTAGAAGTTGAGTTTTGAGAATATTGGTTTCTTTATCAAGAGTTTCAGCAGGAACATTTTCGCGACTTACAAAAAGTGGATTAGCCCCAGCAATCTGAAGGCAAAGTTCTTTTCCTAGTTCTTCAAAGGCTTCATTCTTAGCAACGAAATCTGTTTCACAGTTTAGTTCTAAGATCACTCCAATCTTTCCGTTAGAGTGAATATAGGAAACAACTCTTCCTTCTTTGGTTTCTCTGTCCCCACGCTTAGCAGCTTTCGCTAGACCTTTCTCTCTAAGAAAATCAATTGCTTTGTCCATATCGCCCTTAGTTTCGATAAGGGCTTTTTTACAATCTAGAAGACCTGCACTGGTTCTTTCTCTAAGTTCTTTAATTTGATCAGAAGATACTTCCAAGTTCTACTCCTCTTTTTTTACTTCTTCTACTACTACTACTGGGGGAACTATTTCTTTGAATTCTTTTTGATAAACAGTGTCATCATCTTCAATGAAACGACCCTCTTCATCATACTCACCACGATATACCATGTTTTGTTGCATAGCTTCTTCATCAAAGTCATCACTGAATTTAGGTTGTTCAACAACTCCACCAGTTCCTTCAATGATAGCATTCGCCATGGTTTCTAAGAAAAGAGTGATGGCACGAATTGCATCATCATTACCAGGAATTGCATAGTCAATGAATTCAGGATCACAGTTGGTATCGATTACAGCAAATACAGTAAGTCCAAGAGACTTAGCTTCTTTTACTGCAATTTCTTCTTTCTTAGGATCGATTACAAAAAGGATATCGGGAATGGTGTTCATATCTTTGATTCCACCCAGAGTCTTTTTGAGTTTATCTAGTTCACGTTGTAGGGAAAGCTCTTCTTTTTTTGTGCTAGCTTCTTGAGAGAAAGTGTTTGTTTCCAACATGGATTCTAGCTTTTTGAAACGAGCAATACTCTTCTTAACTGTGTTCCAGTTTGTAAGAAGACCACCGAGCCAACGGTGAGAAACATAGTACATTCCGCAACGTTTAGCTTCTCTTTCAATTGCCCCACGAGCTTGTTTTTTGGTTCCTACAAATAAAACTTTCTGACCCTTAGCTGTTAGCTTCTTAAGAGCATCGTAGGCTTCTTTGGTCTTTTGAACTGTTTTTTGTAGGTCGATGATATGAATTCCATTTCTCGCAGTAAATACATACGGCGACATTTTTGGATTCCATTTTCTTGTTTGGTGTCCGAAGTGAACACCCGCTTCCAGAAGGCTTTTCATGGAAATTACTGACATTTAAGTACCCCTTTTTATCACGAGATAGGCAAAAACTACAGAGCCGATTAGGCTTGCAGGGGTTAACTGCATCTCGATCTTAATTATATAAAATTGGAAACTAGCTGCCTCTTTCAAAAGCTCTTTACCAAAAAAATTCATGGAAAGAAGAGAATCTAAGATAGAACCTGCAACAGCTCCAATTAGAAGACCGAGGAAGGTTACGAGCAAAAGATTCCCAATACTGTTTTTCAAAGGAAGACCAGTTCCATTTACCTATAATTTTTAGAGGGGTTCCGAGTCAAGAAAAGGATTCAAGAACTCAGGATTTGGCTTGGTGGGTTCAGTTTACAGTTTTATTTTTTCTTTAATAAACCACCCCATACCCAACCTTTTTTATTTTTGTATTTTACTTCATACCAAAAAGAAGTTTTATTATATATTGAAGATGTGTCCTTAGATATTCCTAAAATTACTAAGAAAGTAGTATTTGGTATTAAAGCAAGTTGTTCTGAATCTCTTGTTGGCAGTTTTCGTAAATATAGCCCATCTTTTTCATTCACATATACTTTATCATTAACTAAAAATTTCTCTGTCTTAATTGATTCAATATTTCTTAGAACAGGATCTCTAATACCATTGACTTTTATATATTCAACTACTTCTATAGAAAGTAAATTAAGTTGTGATTCATTTATGCTATTAATAAAATTCCAATGTGTCCAAGGACGTGTTTTGCTTCATTTGAAACAGTAGTTTTAGGTATATGAAAATAAGCTAAGTCCAGATGATGGAGGAAGCTATGGACAATCAAAACAAACGTGGAAGAAAGGCATGGAGTGCAGATGAGAAGATTGAAATTGTTAGAAAACATTTCATGAAATCGAAATTAGTTGACACCTGCGAAGAAAACAGAATTCATCCAGTCATGTTAAGTAATTGGTGGAAAACTATTTTAGAATCAGGAAGAGAAGCACTTCTTGGAACGAATAAAAAAGAAGTTAATTCAAAAGATAAACTCATCAAAAAGTATGAGTCTGAAATCAATAGTAAAAATGAAGTGATTGCAGAATTATCTAGGCTCTTAGTAGAGCAAAAAAAAAGAATGGGGATCTTTGAATGGTATTCACGTAAGTGAAGAACTAAGGAGAAGTATCATTGTGTTTATAAAGGAAATGAAAAAACTTACAGGTCTTACTGAGAAATTTTTTCTTGACTGTATGAATTTAAAAATCCAAAAATTTATTTCATGGCAGAAAGATAAGAACCTAAGCAAAAAAAAGACTCCTAATTTACATTATGCTACATCTGATGAAGTGGAAAGAGTGATTGAGTTTAAACGTCAGAACATGGAAATTGGCTATAAAAGACTTACATGGATGATGGTTGATAGCAATATCGCCTATCTTTCCCCTTCATCAGTTTATCGAATCTTAGTGAAGGCAGCATTAAATAATCGTTGGACTAAACCTGCTGGAGAACCCAAAAAACAAGGGTTTGAGCAACCACTAAAGGCTCATGAACAGTGGCATATCGATATTTCATATATCAACTTTAAAGGAACATTTGTATATTTAATATCGATTCTCGATGGCTATTCACGTGCGATATTATCGTGGGATGTTACTACGACTATGGAATCTTTAGATGTTCAACTCGTACTTTGGAGAGCTTGTGATTCTTTTTTATCATCAGACTTTAATCCAAGAATTATTACTGATAACGGATCACAATTCTTGACGCTTGAGTTTAAGCAAACTATAAAAGATTTATCAATTTCACATACTAGAACAAGTGTGAATCATCCTCAATCTAATGGCAAGATTGAAAGATTTCATGGAACGATCAAAAATGAATCTATAAGAAAAATTCCTAAGTTTACGTTAAAACAATTTAAAGAAGAAATTGCAACTTGGATTCAGTTTTATAATTTTGAAAGACTTCACTCCAGTAATCAATACATTGCACCAATGGATGTTATTAATGGTAAGGCTAATGAAATTTTACTTGCTAGACAATCCAAACTAAAAGATGCTAAATTCAGGAGAAGGGAATTTTGGAGAAAACAATCAAATTTTTCAGAAAAACCAAAAGAAAAAAATCAAATGGCTTTTCCTACTTTTGTCCTAAATACATGATGCTAAACGAGAATTTATTTGTAAAACTAAATATGAAACTATACAGGTACTTACTATTTTTATTAGCTTATTTTCCATACCCCAAAACTAATGTTTTCGCTGAACCAAGACAGACGATACCCAGCGATTTGAGTCCAATCTCGCTTTAAATATATGTTTAATGCATCCTTAACGATACCTTCTGAAACTTGATTAGGAGTGAGTTTAATTTTTAAATCCATATCAATTCTCTGCCATATATCATCAATTAACGTATCAGTTAAAGTCGGTGGAACTGGATTACCATAGCTTATTCTATAGTCATATGTTTCCATTAAACGCTGTTTTGGCATTGGAGGAGCATGATACTTTTCAATTAATGGTAATACTTGTTTCTCTTTAGAGGATGAAACATTTTCAGTACTTTTACAACTTTCAAAAAAAATAATTTGAAATATTATTAAATGGACTAAGTAATATGAAAAGTTTTTCATTTAATATTCTCCTATAAGTAAACAAAAATGCTTTCTTTCTTTTCTTTTTACTAAAATTGAACCCAATTGAATTAAAATAAATTTTACCAATTTATGCAAGAAAAATTTTATCTCTACTCCCATTCTTCACATTAAGATAGTAATTGTATTCTGAGATATTTCGCATAACTTAGATTTAATCGCTTTATAGAATGATTAGATTGAGACATACTTTCTAATGGAATTCATTATTAGAGTTACTTATTCAACAAGCTTATTTTGAAAGAGCTTTTGTTAAGAATTTTATAGATTAAGAATATTCATTTAGGCTTAAATTTGGAGTCTCATTTTAAATATTATAATTTTAGCTTTAAACAATCTTATTTTACGATAATACTATCATGAATGAACTTAATTCAAATTTGAAGGAGATAAAATGAACTCTTTAAAAAAGAAAAATCAAAATATAAAGAAAGTATTTAAAGAGTATTGCTTTATTCTTAGAAAAAATTTTATAAATAATTTATTCATAAAACTTTTATTTTTATTTACTCTACCATTAACTTCGATTGAAAACGATTCTGCTCAAACAAAAAATTCGGAATTTTTTTTTGGAATTTCAAGAACAACAGTTAGTTCTGCTACCGCTTCTAATGCAATAAAAACACAAAATGGGTTATCAATACAATATTACTGAAGAATTTGGAATAAAACTTTCGGGAACATTTCTGGATGTAATTCATAGAATCCAAGAGAGCACTGTAAAATCTGAAATTACTCCCTTAGTCTATAGTTTGGGTTATTTTCGCTTAGATTATTTTTATTCTTATTTAGCTAGAATGCTACCTGTTTATGATTTACAGTCTTCTACTGAAAAAAGAACTCAGTTGAATATAGAATTGATTTATAATTTTTAATCTCAATCTATAGGGTTCATGTTTTGTTCTTGCTGTTCAAACCCTTTTATATAATTCAAACATATATCTAAAATCTACTTGCAAAGTTAATTTTATTATTATTTAAGTATATTTATCAATGATCTATCTTCATTCACCGAGTCTTTCTAAATTTGGAAAATCCAATGATTCTGTACTTGAGCTTTCCCGAAAAACAGCAGAAAAGTCTTTAAGTAGTTTTCCCAAAGAAAAGATCGATGCGTTAGTTTTTACTTCATTTGCACCAGAGGCTTATACTAAAGAATTTCATATTGCAGCGAAACTTGCATCAAGCCTTCATCTAAAAAAAAATATTTTTTGTATTAGAACAGAAACTGCTTCCTCTTCTGGTGCATCGAGTATTGCAATCGCAAAATATTTACTAGAGTCTAACAAGTTTGATTCCGTTTTAATTGTTGGAACTGAAATCATGTCTAGACTCAATCGAGAAGACAGTAACCTACTCTTGGGTTCAGTTCTATCCGAGACTCAACAAAAATTTTCTATGTCTATGGCACAAGGTGCTGCAATGATAGCAAGGTTGTACTTAAAAAACTTTAGCTATCATGAAGAAGACCTATTTTATATTGCTGAAAAACTTCATGCAAATGGTTTTGAAAATCCAAACGCACAACTTCAAAAAAAAATTTCCAAAGAAGATTATCTTTCTGCTCCTAAATTTGCTACACCTCTAGGACTCTATGATATATCTCCTCTCTCTGATGGCTCAGCAAGTCTTGTGCTCTCTAAATTTAAGTCAGATTTTGAACTCATTGGTTTTGGTTATGGAAGATCAGAGTTTGATTTAATTAACCCTAACCCTTCCTTTGAAGCATCCAAAATTGCATTTGAACAAGCATTCTCTTCAGCAAATCTAAGCCCAAAGGAAATTACTGTAGCTGAGCTTCATGATGCATTTACAATCTTTGAAGTGATTGGGGCTGAAGATTCAGGACTAGTTCCTAAAGGAGAAGGACTTAGGTTTGTAAAAGAAGGTTATACTAATAAAAATGGAAAACTTCCTATAAACCCTTCAGGTGGTTTGAAGACTAGAGGACATCCAATTGGTGCCTCAGGTCTAGCACAAATTGTAGAACTAGTTTCTTTTATGAAAGAAAAGGGTAAAGAACATGGTCTTACACATTCTATTGGTGGACTAGCAACAAATAATTTCGCTACTATCATTAGGCGACTCAAATGAATATACTCATTATCCAAACAGCTTTTCTGGGTGATTTAGTTCTATCCACAGGATTTTTTAAGCGAATAAGAGAGATTCATCCCGAAGCAAAGATATATCTACTTGTGAATAAAGGTACTGAAGGAATTCTAGAAAACTTTCCCCATGTAGATCAAATAATATCGTTTGATAAAAGTATTATAAAAAAATCTCTTTTGGGTTTTTTCCGTTTTATTCAATCAATTAGAGCAATCAATTTTTCGATTTGTTACTCACCTCATTTTTCCCATAGGTCAAGTATCATTGCATTTTTTTCTGGAGCCAAAAAAAGAATTGGATATAAACAAGCGGGATTTTCTTTTCTATTGACTGAAACATATGATAGACCAAGGCTTGGAATGCATGAAATTCAAAAATTATTTAGGCTTCTTGGCGAAGAAGAAAAAATTTATAAACCTGAACTTTATTATAACTCTAAGAGTGAAACCTTTGTTCAGGCTATATTACATGAGAATAAAATTCTTCCAAAAAACTATATTGTAATTGCTCCTTCCTCAATTTGGGAAACCAAAAGAATGCCCAAAGAAAAATTCAAAGAATTAGCAGAACTAATCCTTAAGTCATTGCAACTAACGTTAGTTTTTATTGGTTCAAATAAAGATAAAACTCTTGTTGAAGAAATCACAAAAGATTTAGATGGTAAGGTTTTAAGTCTTGCAGGAAAAACAAATCTATCAGAACTTTCCGTTGTGATTCAAAACTCAAGACTAGTAATCACTAATGATTCCTCACCAATTCATATCGCAAGTGCATTCAATATACCAACTCTAGCCATTTTTGGAGCTACTGTTCTAGATTTTGGATATGGTCCAGTTTCTGATAAACAATATGTTTCAGAAGTAAATGGTCTAGATTGTCGTCCTTGTGGAATTCATGGTGGAAATTTTTGTCCCAAAAAACATTTTAGATGTATGAAAGATCAGGATATTCCAAGAATGTTCTTAGAACTAAAAAAACTATTAGGAGAGAGTAATGTCAGAACAAATTTATAAAAAAAGAATTCTTGAAACACAAAAATACTTAGGGGAAGAGGACGCACTGATTCTATTTGCTAGCACTCATCGATATAAAAATAAAACTGTAGAATATAAATTCAGACAAGATTCAGACTATTTTAGACTAACAGGAATTGAAGAAGAAGATGGAATTCTTTTTTTGAAGAAAGACTATTCTTGTCATTTCTCCCTGCCCAAAGATAAGGAAAAAGAAATTTGGACGGGAATCCGTCTTGGAAAAGAAAAGATTAAAGAATCCCTTGGACTTTCTGAATCATTTGATCTTACAGAATGGGATTCAAAAAAAGAAGACCTACTCACAAATACGAACACTTTGTTTTATTTTTTTGGTAAAGAGGAAAAGATAGATAGAGAAATGCTTAGTATCATCTCGCGATTGCAAATGAAACTAAGAGAAGGAAAATTTGGTCCCAGTAGAATCGAACAACCAGAGTTTTTGCATGAATTAAGAATGATTAAAACTGAAGAAGACCTGGAATGCATTCGAAAAGCTGTTGACATTACCAAAAAAGGTTTCTTAAAAATCATGAGAAGAACTAAACCTGAAATGTATGAATATGAACTTGAAGGAATATTAGATAGTACTTATATTAGAAATGGTGCATGGGGTGGTGGATACAATCATATCGTTGCGGGTGGAAAAAATGCTGTTATATTGCACTATAATACTAACAGAGAAAAGTTAAATCATGGAGACTTGATCTTAGTTGATAGTGGTGCTGAGTATGGATACTTTACTGCAGATGTTACAAGATGTTTTCCTGTTGGAAAGAAATTTTCAGGAGCTCAGAAAGAAATTTATGAACTTGTTCTAGCTTCCCAAAAAAATGCAATCTCACTTACTACAGCAGGTAGAAAATTTTTAGACATTCATGAGTCAACAGTAAGATTTTTAGTGGAGCATCTAAGAAAGATGAAACTCTTGGAGGGAGAAGTAGATTCAATCATTGAAAAAAAAGAATATATGAAATTCTATCCACATAAAACAGGTCACTGGTTAGGAATGGACGTGCATGATGTGGGAAGATATTTTTTAAAAGGGGAAAGCAGACCCCTTAGAGATGGACAAATTACCACTGTCGAACCCGGTCTATATTTTGATCCGAGCGATGAAACTATCCCAGTTGATTTTAGAGGAATTGGAATTCGAATTGAAGATGATGTATTGGTGAATGGAATGTCGCCTATCGTTCTGACAAAAGAGATACCTAAAGAAATTGATGAAATTGAAAGACTACGTTAGTTCAACGAGAACCAAAAATTGCTGACCCGATTCTAACATAGTCAGTTCCTGAATCTAGAGCTAATTCAAAATCACCTGACATACCCATGGAAAGATTAGCGTTAGGTGAAATTTCATTTCTGATTTTTGAAAGTTTATCAAAAACTTTTTTTGTTAGTTCTTTATCTTCATTCGTTGGACCCATTGTCATAAATCCATGAAACCTAAGATACTCAGTTTCATAATTTTGAAGATTTGGAAATACTTTCAACAGTTCAGTTTCCGAAAAACCACTTTTAGAAACCTCTTCTGTTAGATTTATTTGTAAAAAAAATCTAAGTAGTTTTTTCAACTTTAAGGACTGTTTGGATAAATCTTCCAAAGTGGAAAGACTTCCTACCCCATGTGTAAAATCAAATAATCCAAATAGTTTTTTTAAAGTTCCTGATTGTACAGGACCGATATGATGCAAAAGAATATCGGGATGTAGTTTTTTTAGTTCAGTGAATTTTTCAATTCCCTCTTGTATTCTGTTTTCCCCAAAAACTTTGATTCCTGATTCAATTGCCTCAATTACCAACTCAACTGGTTTGGTCTTAGAAACTGCTATGATAGTTACGTCTCGCGATACTCCCGAGATACGAGAGTATATCGCTTCATAATTAGAGCGAATGCTCATTTTTTCTTTTTGGAAACTATCCTTTCTAGTCTTGTTACTCTTTTCACAAGAGAACCATTCTTCTTACGAACACCTAATTTTCGCTCAAGCCTTGCAACTCTTCTCACTAGATTTGTATTTCCATGTTTTCTGTATCTTGCTCTTGAAAATCTTTTCTTAGATTTTTTTACAAAAGATTTAGTAGGAAGTGCTTCTTTGTTAGGGATATTGCCTGTGAACTCAGACTTACCCTTAGTTGGTTTTGCGAATTCTAGCTTAGCTTCAGATTTATCTGAGAGTATCTTATCAAGTTCTTTTGAATTAGAAAGAAGAGTATCATCATTTTCAACAACCTCTTTCGCCTTTTCTTTTTTGGGAGCTGGTTTTTCAATCACTGGTTCCATGATTGGTGGCGGTTCAGACTTGGGCTTAGTGTCGATTACTGAAACTTTTTCTTTATCTGGTTCAGGTTCCTTTTGCTCATTTTTAATTGTGAACGATTGTCTTTCTTCAAGTTTAGAACCAGAAGAGAATTTTTTCACATACTCTGATATTTTATCCTTATATATATAACCATAGACACCCATCGCAACTAATAGCAAAATAATAATCACTGTTAGAATTATGCTTGTCTTATCTCTTCTTTCTGTCATTGTTAGTTCCTAGAAATCTTTTATGATTCATTTAAATTATCGGAAAAAAATTCTGCTTTCATTCTTCTTCCTGTCAACTTTTTTTTCTTCCATAAGTTCTAAGGATTTAGAAGAAGAAAACTGGGAAATTCTTAAACTTTCTCTAAGTAAAAACTCTTCCTATAAATTCTTTTATGGTGACATTCTGGAAGGCAAAACTCCATGGAAATTCTACCAATCTACTTCCTATGTCACAGATACTAAATTTGTTCCCAAGATTCCAGAATCCAAAATCTTCGGGGAAGAGACAGAATTTTTTTCTGGGATTTTAAAAATTGACCCACCTCGATCCTTGCAAGTACATGCTTATTTAGAAATTCCCGACAGAGAGAAATTGAGAATCCGACCAGAGGAAAAAAAAATTCTACCCTACTCTATTCCTATTAGAGTTTTTCTATGGCTGCATTCCTCAAACTATGCAGGTCAGGCTAAGTTAGTTCTTTCCCATCCCAAAAAAAAAGATACGATAGTTGTCATTGGTGATCTAGGATACCATGGATGGAAAAGACTAGAAGCTGTAATTCCAATTCCAACAGGAGAGATAAAATTGAACAATCCTTCTAAAGATAGATTCTCAATTAAGGAAATTGTTTTTGAATTTACTAAAAATCAAAAAAGAACACATGTAACACTTTTTCTTTCAAGATTAGGATTTTTGCTAGATAGAAACACACCATTATATCCTGGAATTGAGATAGAAGATGGATGGTATATAACCAAATGAAAAAAGTATTCATTTTACTTCTGCTTTCGTTTATCGATAGTATTTACTCTGAAAATTTAAAGATCATTTTTTCTACAGGTCTTTCGGGTAACGTTAATTCTTGTTTATGTGCGATAGTTCCTATTGGTGGACTATTAAAGAGAGGAAAATTTATTGAGGATCTAAAAATTGATTCTAAAAAAAGTATCTTGATCGAAGCAGGAGACTTTATTGGTAATGCTGTTCCTAAAGATAAATTCCAAGCAATTTATGAAGGACTAAATTCACTTAACTATTCCATAGTTACTCTCGGAAAAAATGAACTTACTAACTTAAGTATAAATGAAATAAATAAAATTCCTAATTTAGTTATAGGAAATATTAATTTAAAAGATAATTCAATTCCCAAATACAAACTAATCCTAAATGATAAAATCAAAATAGGATTCACAACAATCTATACTAATGAAGTTTTTCCCAACTTAACTGAAATAAGTCTAGATAGTCCTAAACCTATTTTTGAAACCAATGAAAAAATTGATTTTTGGGTGATTCAATTCTATGGTAAAAAAGAAAATCTAAAGAACTATTCAAAATTAATTCCTAAAAAAAGAATAATACTATTGTCTGGTGATACTAATTTAGATTCAAAGAATTCAGTAATAAACCTAGCAGAGTTAGGAAAAGTATATGCTAATTCTGGTGGAAACGGAGATATTTTATATTTTATTGAAATTGATACGAATAGTTTTCAAGTGAAATCTTTTCAACAAAAACGTATTGATACTGATAAGGTAGGAGATTCTAAAAGTATTCAAAAAATTATTGACAAATTTGAAATCAAATGAATCCACACAAATCAAAAAGAATACTCTATATAATTCTACTCTCATTTTCTTGTCTGGATGAAAATAGAATTGATTCATGGGAGATCACTAAAAGAGTTCAACCAATCATAGAAGCAAAGGCTAAACAATGCAATTCAAGACCAATTGCTCCCCTTTTTTTTACTAGAGATGTGAATAAAGATGAGGTAGAGACCTGTGAAAAAGAAATGATAGCTGCTAGATGTCCATTTCGCTCCTATCCTTGGAGCTGTCTGAGAATATTTTGAAACTACTATTTATATTTTTACTCTCATACACTTCAATTTTTTCACAGTCAAACCCAATTGAAGTAGAACTACAACTGAAAAATTCTGGTGATGAATCTGTGAATTCCAGCTCCATCATTACTGTAGTGGAAACAGGGAAAGTAATTCGTGCTAATGCAGGAAGCAAAATTCAAATTAGTTTTGAAAAGACAGGATTCTATACTTTCAAAGTTTTAAATGCTGATAAACTAGAAACATTTAGAAAAGAAGTTACCTATTCTGGACAAGTAATCAAACTCTATGTGAAAGAAATTCTGAAAGGTGGGATAGAGGTTGTAGGTGAAAAAGAAAAAAATAAACTCTCTCGATATACCCTAAACCAAGATGAGATCAAAAGACTTCCTGGAGCACAAGGTGACTCCTTAAAAGCTGCCCTCACTCTACCGGGAGTATTTCCTGCAACTCCTGTGGGACTTCTATCCACAGCACAATTCAATGTAAATATAACTGGTCAACCCTATCGAAATAGTGATCGAGGAGATTTTGTTTTGAGAGGAGCTGGTCCTAGAGCCAACCAATACTATTTTGATGGGTTTCCAGTGAGTTACCCTTTCCATTTGGGAGGTCAATCCTCTGTATTCAATAACAATCTAATCCGTGAAATTGATGTTCAATCAGGAGTATATTCTTCTCGTTATGGTTATGCAACAGGTGGACTATTAAATATATATAGTAAAAATGAAGTTAGGCGAAATCAATACACAATTAATCTGAATACGTTTCTTTCTGATGCTTCTATGGAAGTTAAACTTGGGGATAAAGGTTTTTTATTATCCGGAGTTCGAAAATCATACCCAAATATTTTTCTGCTTAGGGCATTTCCACAAGGTATTCCTGAAGATGCAAAGTATGCAGACTATGGAGACTATCAACTAAAAACTGGTTACGAAATATTTAAAGGACATCGCCTAACGCTTCAAGTTTTTGGTTCAAGAGATAGACAAGCATATACTAGAACACAGGCAGAGCTAGAGAATAGTTCAGGACAACCTGATAATAGACCACCATTTGGATTAGATAGAAGATTCAATACAACAGGAATTCAATATGTTTTTCAACCAGGTGATAGATTTAAAAATACACTTAGAATTTCTAGAAATGATTTTCAGGAATTGTTTGAGGTAAAATTTACAAGCCCACTTACTGCAGAGAATGTATTCGGATTACAAAATGTAACTACTCAGAATCTTGTATTCATAGAAAATATTTCTAGTCTCCAAATCTTTAAAGATATTCTAAAACTAGAAGCTGGTCTAAACTATCGTTATAGAAATATTGGACTAAAAGCAGAAAATATTACTTCAACCAATAGTTTATTCAGAGATGTATTCAATAATTTATTAAATTCAAGTCCAACATTCAGAGCATTGATTGATGGTGATGGGATTAAAGCAAAAGAAACTGGTGGGTTTGCAGAACTACAATTTGAGTATAAGGGACTTAGGGTAGTTCCTGGTGTAAGAGTGGATAGATATGATTTAGCAAATGAAGTGCAAGTAAGTCCAAGAGGAATTGCATCTTATACTATTGAATCTTGGAGAACCACTTTTTCAGGGGGAGGAGGAATTTATAGAAATGCTCCAGTAGGAATTGAACAGATTTCACGAAAGTCTGGAAACCCAAACCTGAGAATGGAAACCTCAGAACACCTAGCGTTAGGCGTGAACCAAGAAATTGGTAAAGACTTTTCTGTCAAAGTAGAAGGTTTTAGAAATATATTCAAAGATTTAGTAACTAATGATAGTTTTGCTTATGATCCTTATGCATTAAATAATAACCCAAGAGATCTAGTAGATAGAAGAGCATTTGTGGAAGCAAATCCCATATTTCCTAGACAACGTTTTTATTCTAATTCTGGGGATGGGTTTTCAGAAGGATTTGAATTGTTTCTAAAAAAATCAGCACCATCAAATGGAGAATCAGGTTGGTTTGGTTGGATTTCTTATAGCAATTCAGTTACCAAAAGAAACAACCACCAACCAACCTTAACAAATACGGAAAGAAATAATCGAGCTTTAGAAAACAGCACAAGAACACTTATTGGACAGACAAAGATTGGAAATAGTTATGTGAACTATTATGATGATAATCGATTTGAAATTCTATATGATAATGATAAACAGTATCTTTATGATTTAGATAGAACTCATATATTCAGTTCTGTATTTGGTTGGAGAATTTCTTCAAGGTGGCAGGTAGGAGGAAGGTTTAGGTATGCAACTAACGTTCCTATAACAAAAATCAATGGATCTACACAGGTAAATCAACAGGCAACATTTGGATTGAATTTATTTCTTCCCGAATACTCAGACCAGTACAACTCCTATCGACTTCCTCCTGTTCATCAATTAGATATTAGAATCGATAGATTTTCAAACTATGATTGGGGTTATATCAATCCCTATATCGAATTCATAAATCTTTATGGACGAAGAAATCCCGCCTCAGAGAATTTTGATAATACTAGACCATATTCACCCGGAAATCCTAGTTATAATTATGATACATTAAATTCTCCCTATATTAGGGTTTCCTATTCTGATGGCAGACTTTTATTTTTACCAATGATCAATTTCGGGATGGAGGTTAGATTTTGAAGCTAATCATCTTTTTATTCTTTCTCATCTCTTGCTCAAATCAAGATAGTTTTAAAAAAGAAGATGCAAAAAACAAAACGAATATATTAGCTTTATCTTATATAAGAAATTCGGGGAACTGTTTAAGAAAAGAAACCATATCCAAAGAAAAACAAATCATTCGTTGTTCTAGAATTAACTTAGGACTTTGCGATAATCGCTATTTGTTATACAATAATTCTGATAAAATCAAAAGGTTAGATGTACTGAATAAGATGAATGAAAAAACACAAAAATGCCAAGCATTCATTGCAGCCTCAAATTTACTAACCCAAAACATTGATACTCTGGAAGAAGAAAATAAAATCAAAGCAAATAATTTTTTTCAACCAACAAATAGTTGCGAAGGACTTGGACTAAGCTCAGAGAAAGTCTTATTTAGCTCTAGTGAGTTAGAGTTTTTTTTTACTGATAGAGGAAAGATGGGGGAATTTTTAGAAACACAATCTAATTTAAGTTTCGTGCTTCCCACACTTCCTACAACCTGGAAAGAAGATGCCAAAGAGTGTTTAGAAAAAAATTTCACCAACACTGAAAAGGAACTTCTTTCCATCAATCGAAAACTAGAAAGACTAAAAGAACTTAGTTGTGAGAATGGATCAGGTTCCTTAAAAAATTGTCCAACCCAACTTCAGTGAATTAGTTTAATAATCTCTTTTTCAATTTGAGTGATATCGGCTAACTTCCCCTGCCCTTCATCACCACAAACAACTACTCCATTAGCTGGATCAATGATCTTTACCCCATCTTCTTTCAACCTGTTTAGATTTCTTTGTACGGATGGATGAGAATACATTCCTGGATTCATTGCAGGTGCAATTAATACAGGACAAGTGGAAGCTAGATAAGTAGTTGTAAGAAGATCATCCGCAATTCCATTGGCAAACTTACCGATCACATCTGCACTAGCAGGTACTACTGCAAAAACCTTTGCAAGATTTTTTGCATATATATGAGCCATACCTTCTGCAAATCCATCCAAAAGAACAGATTTTCCTGTCAAAGCCTCAAATGTAATCTTTCCAACAAAATGAGTAGCATTCATAGTCATTACAACTCTAACTGAATACTCTTGTTTCGTGAGACTACGCACTAGTTCACAAGCTCTATAGGCTGCAATGCTACCACTAACCCCAATTAGAATTTCTTTTTTTTCTTCATTCATACTAGTTTATCTTTGATTAATTGTTCAAAATGATCAACAAAAGTTTTTTCAACAGGAGTAGGTTCTAGTCCTAAATCCTTTTTAGTATAACTATTGTCCATCTTGATTGGTATCTCAACATTTCTTTCTACATATTTATGATTTAAACCTATGATAGGACTGAGTAACCAAATCAAGAAATATGGCACCACATTTCTTGGAAATAAATATTTATCTCCAAATCTATTATGAAGTATATTAGCAATTTCTAACATAGGTAGTGAATCAGAGTATAGAATATGCCTCCCACTTGCTTCTTTTTTTGTTCCGGCTAGAATATGTGCTTTGGCTACATCTCTTACATCAGTAATTCCAAACCAAAGCTCAGGCACACCAAATCTAAAGGTTCCATTTCCCAACTGAATTAATGTTTGAATGCTTGTAGAATCATTTCGTTTAGTGAGGGATGGTCCAAAAACAAAACATGGATTAATCACAACTAGATCCCAGCGATTTTGTTGCTTAGAAATTTCCCATGCTTCTTTTTCTGCTAGTGTTTTAGAATAAGAATATGGATTATTCTCTATATTGCTAGAAGTATTCCAATATTCTTCTGTAACGATTCCATTGGAAAAACTCTTCACTTCAATGTTATCACCATATATTGCAGCAGTGCTAGAAGTGAGTACGATTCTTTTTACTGTAGGAATTTGGTTTGCAGAGTTTAGTACATTTCTGGTTCCTTCTAAGGCTGGTTCAATCAACTCTTGCTTTGGGTTGTTAATTCCTCTCACGACAAAAGGAGATGCAGTATGAATTACTAGTTCTACACCTTGCATTGATTCCAGAAATGATTCTTTTTTCATCAGATCTGCTTGAAAAATCTTCAAGTTTCCACTCGACTTTTCTGCAATGTCTAGAAGATGTGAAAAAGTATCTTTTTTGTTTATATTCCGAACAGTTCCATGAACTGTATATCCCTCTTCTAGTAGATATTTGATGATCCAAGAGGCAATATAACCACTAGCACCTGTAACTAGTACAGGTTTTTCTTTATCTATCCATTCCATTTTTCAACTCTTTGAGTGAGGATTTTCAGGTCAAGTGACTAAAATCCTAATGCTCACTACTGAATTTAGACTTGACAATGGAAACATTAGTATGAAGAATTTATCTATGTCTTTGGATTCTCCAACATATTGCACTGGTATCATTAATAAATATAATTTTCGCTTCCTATTTGCTGATTGCTCTGATCCTGTAGCCGAGGTTATCAAAAGGCATAACCTAAAGTATTCCTCAGCAGTCCTAGTAGCTAAGTCCATGATAGGTAGTTTCTTTCTAGCGGGAATGGTAAAAGAAGAAACCATTGTGAACATTCAACTGGAAGGAATGGGGGCAATGCAAAGAGTCATGGCATATTCTGACCGTTATGGAAAGATGAGAGGGCTTTCTAAATTCCCTCAAATAGATTTATTTGAAGAGAAAGGACTTGGAATGGGAAAAGGTTTTTTCAAGGTTTCTCGCTGGGGGGGACCACAAAAAATCCAGCAGTCCATAACAAAGATGGAAGATGAAATTTTTGAATCTAGTTTGATGAGGCATATCACAGAATCAGACCAACAAACCTCTTTTTTAACAATTCATGTAGATGAAAAGAACCCCGCTTCAAACTCAAGAGGAATTATCTTCCAAGCACTACCGTTCACAACTGAAAAACAGATTGAAGAGTTCAGTGGTCTTTTAGGTGAGGTGGACGAAGAAGCTTCCATTTTACTTTCGGGAAATGTGGATTCCGCGATTCAAAAATTTTCTACGATCCTAAAAACCGATCTTTCTGTTCTTGAGACGGGAAAAACTGAATTCTATTGTGGTTGTTCAATTGATAAGATAAAAAAAATCATTGTTTCCCTTGGAAGAGAAGAGGCTGAGGAAATTTTAGAAGAACAAGAACAAATTGAAATGATTTGTGAGTTTTGTGGTGAAGTCTATCGACTAGATTCTGAAGAAGTTCATTTGTTATTTATGTAAAAGACTAGACTTATAAAACAAAATAAAAATACTAAAAAACTTAAATGAATTCCAAAACTTTTTTACTAGACTTAGACAACACTCTTTATGACTATAAAACAGCTCATGAACCAGCAAAATCAGCTCTTTGTGAAAAAATCTCTGAGCTGTTTCAAATTGAAAACAACTTAGTTTGGAATTCTTATGAATCCGCAAGAAAAAAAGTAAATACTTATCTAGCAGGCACAGCTTCCTCACACAATCGTTTGTTATACATTCAAAACATGTTTGAAGAATTAGGAATTCCTTATAGCCAAGAAGTGAGAAATCTTTCTAAATACTATTGGGATATTTTTTTGTTAAATACAGAGTTATTCCCTGGGGTCTTGGATTTTTTTAAAAAAGTTTCTGGAGCTAAAGTAGGTTTAGTAACTGATTTAACTGCAGATGTTCAATTTTTAAAACTAGAAAGACTTGGACTAGTATCGCTATTCGATGCTATTGTAACAAGTGAAGAATCGGGAAGAGAAAAACCTCATCCCTATAATTTTCAACTAGCACTCTTGAAACTAGGAAGTAGACTAGAAGATACTATCATGATTGGGGATGACTTTGAAAAAGACATTCTAGGTGCTAGCAATCTGGGAATGAAAACAATCTGGTTGAACCATGCTGGGAACCAAGAAAATTTACCTAAGGATTCAACTGAGGTAAGTAGCTTTACAGAGATTTTAAATTTAGTATAATAAATGACTCTACTGCAAAAACCCTTTAAAGGGTCTTTTTGTGGGGTTACCACCCCACGCCCCGTTTCTTTAAATTCAAATGAGCTATATTTTTATTGGTTATTTTAAATTTACAGTAAATAAAATATTTCATAATTTAATACC
>JANRLP010000135.1:0-36637 GCA_033762425.1 Leptospiraceae bacterium | reverse complement strand
TGCCTTTACGAAAAGGAATCGTAGAATTTCACCCAACGAATCTTCAAAACTCTCAACCTGAATTTTAGTGGCTACTGCAACCTTACTATTATCCTCACCCGATAGAAAAGGATTAGTATCAACGTTTTCCAATTTTATTTTTGTGAATAATGGAAATATTTTGGATGCAGATCATCATATTGATAGCACAACAAAAATTTTTTTGACCAGAATTGTTTGGGAGTTGGATGATTTTAAAATTCCTAAAAATGAAATCCAAAATGAATTTAGTAAAATTGCAAATTCAGTTAATGCAAGCTGGAGTATTCATTTTTCTGATGTAAAAAAGAATCTAGCAATATTCGTCACAAAACAGGATCATTGCTTGAATGATTTACTTTGGAGAGTTCGTTCCAATGAGTTAAATGCTAATATTTCCTTTATCGTTGGAAACCATCCCGATCTAGAGCCAACCGCAAAGATATTTGGAATCCCTTTTTTTCATATTCCTGTTTCTCCTGATTCTAAATCTAGTTCAGAAGCTATACAGCTAGAACTTATCCAAAAGTATAAAATTGATTTAGTGATTCTTGCTAAGTATATGCAAATTCTTTCTGAAGACTTTATTCTAAAATTTCCTAATGTAATCAATATACACCATTCTTTTCTACCTGCATTCGCAGGTGCTAATCCCTATAAACGAGCATTTGAAAGGGGAGTGAAGATCATCGGTGCAACTGCACATTTTGTTACAAAAGACTTAGATGAGGGACCAATTATTGAGCAAGAAATTGTTCGAGTAAGTCATAGAGATGATACACAAGATTTGATTAGAAAAGGAAGAGACCTAGAAAAGATTGTTCTCTCTCGTGCAGTTCATTTTTATACAGAGAATAAAATCTTAGTATTTGGAAATAAAACTGTGATTTTTGAATAAATTTATTTTATAATTTTATAAACTAATATTGTTTTACGATATTAGCTTAATACTTTAATTTTTGATCAATTTGCAAGTGGATATAGTTTCAGTATAAGTCGCAGAATTATGATCATACTTCCATATTCTAGAAGTAGAAATTTCTGACTCTGAACCCCAATAATCTATATCAAAACTTGAGTCTCTAAAACCTGTTCCTATTAGAGCTGTCGGGTCAATATCAGGATTCATTCCTTCTTGGGCAATTACAAATATATCAAAATTAGCAATTACACTATTGCATCCACTTAAAGTGACTTTTATAGAAGAAAATTCTAATTCCAGTCCATGTTCGTCGTAACTAATATTGTTTAAGTTAATATCTAAATGAGGATAACTTGGACTTGGAATATAAATTCCACCTGATTTAATTTCATATCCAATTAAATTACCTTCTTTATCAAATAGCTCTCTTTCTTCTTCTGTTATTCCAGAGGAAGTATTTTTCTGAGTGAATTCAATTAAACCACCACTATCATTTACTCTAGCTTTTGTTTTATATACTAAATCTTTGGAAGGATCTAAAGAATCATCTTCTCTATACAATTGTTCCATTACTAGACAATCTCCACTTGTATCTCCTTTACTACATTCATCCATAATGAGTAAATTAGAATAACTAGTAGTGTCGATTTTATAATTATTCAAAAATGAAACTCTTTTTTTCCCATTAGTGTTTGTCTCTAAAGTAACATTACCACTCATAATCAATATATCAAAACCAGCTTTGATAGTTTCTTCATGACCAAAGGAAATCTTAGAGAAATCATCTGTGAATTTAATAGCCTTAGTAAATCTATTGTTCGAGGGACAACTTTTAGAAACACTTAAGTTAGAAGAAAAAGAATAGAGCAATTGATGATTGAAGTCAATTGTTTGCTTTTTATAAATCATTGCTGGACTTGGAATAGTTGTGCCAGCAACCGGGAGTTCTCCTTCTTCTTGCAACAATTGAATTTCTTCTAAAGCTTCCGATGGAGTTAAACCTGTTTCTTCTAAAGCAAGTAAAACTAAATCCAACATTTTTTGAGTAACATTAATTTTTAAGGTTCCACCGGGAACACAGGTTCCTTCACTTGCCTTTGCTCTTGAAATAATTTGATCAATAATCAACATTTCAAAAGCAACATCATTTGCAAGTTTACTAAATTTTTCAATTGCTGAATTGATAGCTAAATAACCATCAGCCTTAGGTGCTGAAACAGTTTTTAAATCTGAAAATTTTGGAATGGAAAGTGTCCTTCTAGCATTTGTGGCAGATGATTTCAAACTAGAAGGGATATTCACTGAAATTCTAGAAGGAACATTTGTTGTTCTTGTATTTCCAGTTGATGATTTACTTAACGCTCTGAGGATTAGTGCTAAATTTAAATTTGACTCAGAACGATTAGTAGTTTGGTTACAGGAAAGAAATAGGATAAATAGTAAAATGATGCAAATACAAAAACTCTTCAATGGATTTTTATCCCCTTTACTCTGATTCAGTAAATAAAATATTTCATCAATTTGCATCAAAGTCACACTTTCAATATTTTTGAAAGTGTGTTATTCATTTACAAAACTTTTAATAAACCACAAGATTCATTAAATTTCCTTTTATTAATGATTAGAAGCTATTAGTAATTTCTTACACACCTAACATAGAAATAAGAATCCTTAGTCCAAAGGGATTCTTTTCCATAAGTATCAATGTAAAAACTAACGGCTCTAGCAGTTCTTCCTGTTAGATCTTGTTCGTTACTCCAAGAACTCCAATAATAGTTTTCTTGTTGGTTCGGAAAAACTTTTAGCAATGCAATTCTTCCTAAGGAAGCTACTCCTAGAAGTTCTGGTGTAGAAGGAACCCTCCAATTGGTTGCAGAACCTAAACTCTCACTTGCACAAGAAATATAAGCTCCACTGATTGAGTTATTCACAGTGTTCAGAATGAGGGCAGGGGGAAGTGCAGAAGTGTTACAGTCATTAGATGGCTTAGAGCAGTAAGTTAGCTTGATTGCACCAAAAGCACTGATATCTAGGTTACCAGTTGTAATTCCCGTCTGAGGGGAAGTAGTGATTCCCGACTGTGAGGTTGTACCTTGGCAATCTTGCTCAGTTTGTCTAAATACCTGCCCTTGGCTGCAACGTTTCCATTCTAGGCGAGTTTTGGGGTCTCTTACTGTTCCGTAGCTGGTATATTCTAAGTTATTAGAATTTAATAAGCCAAGGAGAATCGTTGCTCGTTCTTCTTCAGGAATTCCAAAAAATATTTTTTCTGGCTTCTTTTCACAGTTAGAAGTAAATAAAAAAATGCTAAGTAGTAATATTGTTTTCATGATTTTTCCTAGAAAATATGTCCAAAATTCAAATAGAACTGTGTTCCTGCAAATGGGGCTGCTGCATTTCCATAGCCCTTGGTTTCTCTAGATCTTGCCCATTCAAGATAGATGATAGTGGATTGGTTCCAGATAATTCTTAAGCCTGTTCCATATGAATATAAAAACTTATCAGTAGCCTTTACATCACTAAAAGAATCCCAAGGTCTTCCTATATCTAATAGAGGGGCAATATTGAAAGTAAATCCAGGTAATTCAAAAAATCTCCATCTTAATTCAAAATTGGCAAATCCCATTGTAGGACCTACAAAACGATCTTGGATAAATCCTCTAAGAGTTGTTCTACCACCTAACCCTGATAAGTTACCCTCAGTGCTCCACATATTTCTATATTCAAAAAAAGGTGCAGAGCCATTTGTATTAACCATAGAAACTCTGGTTGCTAGAACTAATTTTTTAAATGTAGAAGGAAAGATTTGATAAAAATATCTGAATGATCCATAAGTCCTATTAAAGTTATAATCAGAACCCCAAGCTCCATCAGATCTTTCATGTGTAACTTCCGCAAAAATCCCTTTTGCAGGGTCTGGTTCAAAGTCTCTAGTATCATATACTAAACCAATTCTCGCTAAGTTGACATATCCACCATTGATACCCCTAATCTTTCCTGCTTCGGAATCTTCAGTAACTTTTGTTCTACCTTGCATTGCTGGTAGAGCATGTGGGAATGGATAGTCAGTACCTGCATAGTTAGAATCTTGGAAATAGGGATCTCTGGTTTTATAAAAATCCCCATCAAATGTTTTGATATTTGCTCTGGAAAGTCTTGCACCAACCACTGCACGAACAACTCCACCAAAAAATGATCTCTCAAAAGAAGGATTCACTTGAGGAGTTTCTAATTGGTATCGATTGTACATTCTATCTGTCATCCTTACATTTCCTAATGTAGGATTTGCTCCCAGTAGTGCAGCATTCAAATATGGGTCGTCTAGGTATTTCACTTCGTTAGTACTTCTAGGACTTCTTGTAAAGTTTAGATTGTCTTGTTGTTCTACAAACGTCCCATCATATACAGTTGGTGCACCTTGAATATTATGTGGTTTATATTTAAGTCCTTCTAAAGATTCTTCACCGAGTCCAAAGAAAAGGTTATTTGGATTTCTATCATATATAATACTTGCTCTTACTCTCCATTGTGTATTGAAAATGAATGGAGCATCCCAGTTCAATTCATGGTAGTGAGCATTTCTATTCGTTAAAGAAGGGTTAAAAAATACCCTATGTCTGTAAGGAGTGTATTCAAAGAATGGATCGTCTTTTTTTCCATTTTGAAACCAGAAAATCCTACCACCAATTCCAAATCCAGAGTTCGGGTCGTTAAACGGTCCTGCTAGACCAGTTATAAATGAGCCTTCTTTTTTCTTGGAAATATCATCGGCACTTAGCCTTTTTTTCTTTGAAATTGGAAATGGAAGTCTTGGATCATTTACCATTTCACTATCTTGCCCAAAAAGAGAAATAGAAAGGAAAAGTAAAGAAACTCCTAGTAGGTTTTTAATCATCTTGATTGCGTCCAGAGAAATGTTTTATCTCAAGGGTTTAATTGAGACAGAGATAACTAATTATCAAATTGTTAAATCTTGTCAAATTTTTTTTATCTAATCTTTTTATTTAAGAACTTAGGATATTCAATTTCTAAAGTATTGATGAGAAACGTAAAATATTTTACCATCTGTTTATCAATCTTATTCTTATCCAATTCTGTTCGATAAAATTCAGCAAGTTGAGTTCTAGTAAGTGGAGCTTTAAAATCAGCCTTGCTCATAATGATTACATTTGGTTTACCGAGTGGAACAATTTCTTGTGGTATGTTAATGACTATAGAAGTGTTCAATATAGCATGTTCTATACTCGATGCAACCTTTGAACTGTCTTCTTCTCTAGCAAGTATTCCAACTGAGTTTTTGATTTCGGAAAAATTCTTCTGGATTTTGTTTTTCAATGAATCGTTATCATAGACTTTGTCAACAATTTTTTGATAGCTTGCAGGATAGATAAACTTTGTTGCTGCTTTAGCGATTTGGCTCACTTTTTCATCTGAGGTTTCCTCAGTATCTAATGCCTTGAATTGCATTTCAGCTTGTGAGAGATTTTTATTAGATGAGGTCTTTTCTCTTTTTTTGATTAGGATAGCTGAGAAATATCCTGCAGCAATACTCAATGGAATTCCAAAAATCATATATAGTATTTCATTTTCTACAGAAAATAAAAATAAGGAAATGATTAGGGATACTCCTAACGCTAGAAATCCTGCTAAAAAATTAAACTTAGTATTAAAAAAGTCAGAACGAATCTTGTCTCTCTCATCTTGTTCTTGTCTAAGAACTTCTAGATTTAGCTTGTCAATATGGTCTTTACGAATATTGATATTGAGTCTTGTGTCCCCATTAGTTGTAAGTTCTTGGTTCATTTGTTTCACTAACTCAAACTCATGTTGAACTTCTTGGCTATCTTTAGGTATGGAACCGTACTTATGTAGAACCCCCGCCATATAACTTTGGTCAACAGCATAAACTACTTTGCTGCCGTTTAATTCTGAGTTCTTCACAACATATGTCTTAGCAAGTTCTTTTAAAACTCTGGCACCGATTTCTTGAATCTTAGGTGGATCTTTAATACCAGCATTTTCCACTTCTTTTTCAATATCTAATTTCATAAGTTTTAAATTGGTTTTAGTGAATTCAGAAATATATTGACCAACTGTCTGAATGATGCTTTTGAAAATGGAATCATACTTTCTTTCTACTACATTATCCATTTTATCTATCATTTTCTCTAGAATTTGAATGGATTCTTCACAAGTTGTTTTTACATTTTTAGCAAGTTCAGAATTTACTCTACTAAAAGGAAAATCTTTGATTAGTTTAATGAGTGCTTTAGCTTTATCTCTACTTTGACTTCTGTTTTTGTCTGCATTATCTACATGCTCTTTTCTGAATTGAGCTACCTTTTGTCTATAGTCTGAAACGCCCTCATCAGCAAGTTTTGCGAGCATTGGTAGTGCAAACTTTTCTAGTCCATCTACCTGTGCCCTGTAATGAATGATTAGTTCAGGTTGTCTTTTGTAGCTTCCATCAGAATTGATTGCTATTTCATCAATGATCATATGATACGTTGGGGAAAACTGTTCTAATGAAGCCTTTGCATTTCCGTAATCAATAAAATCTTCTACAAAATCCTTGATTGGGAGAAAAGAGTAGGGCTTAAATCCTGACTTTATTAATAATGTGATTTCGCTTTCAATCGCAAATCTATTTGGATACAACCAATCCTGACCAGATTTGTTTTTTTGAAAAAGTGAGGCACCAGGGTTTACTTCGTCTATATCTTTGGGTTTTTTAGCTCTGTTCGAAAGCATTAAATCCAGCACAGTTTTAGAATATTCAAAACAAGCTTCTCGATAATTCTTTACATCTTGTTCATGAGTTGTTTGTGGAGCAATTAAGGCAATTTTAGCCACTACTTTGTTAGCATTCTTTAGTAAAAAGGGATATAAATATAGATAACGGTCTTTGCCTCTACTGTCAATATCAGTTAAAAGGCGTAGAGCTTGGTCAACTGCTTCTGGAGTCCTACCCTGTTCGGGAAGGTTGGAAAATTTTACTAGGGAATCAATGAGTTTGTCCAAGGTTAGAAGCTCAGATGGGTGAACTTTTTTCCCGCCATTCTTCTCAATTGTTTTATGTCTATCTCTCAGTTCATCTAGAATGCACCTAGCAGTTCCAGTAAACATTGTCATGGATTGAGGGGACTTGACAATCACAGCCTTGGAAGCTGATCCTTCCTTTTTTGTTCCCGATTCATTTCCCGCTGCCATAAAAATACCTTGTTCCTATGGTTAGTCTCCCAAACTGCTATTTTGTGTAAAGACAATTTAAGGGTTATACCCCTTTCAGCTTTTTTTATGGACAGTAAATGAATTCGGAAAAACCTAGCCCCTAGTTCAATTTTAGGAATATACTTACCCATGAAAATTCATGAATTTCAGGCAAAAGAAATCCTTCGCAAACATAAGGTAAACACTCCTTTTGGTGTTGTGATCGACAAAAAAGAAGATGGCTCTCGTGCTTATGATGAGGTTGTTAAACTTTCACCAGTGGTAGTAGTAAAAGCACAGATCCACGCAGGTGGGAGAGGAAAGGGTGGTGGGGTTAAAGTCACCAAAACCAAGGATGATGCACTCGCTGCAATCGATAAGATACTTGGAATGCAACTCATAACACCACAAACTGGTCCTGAAGGAAAAAAAGTTTTAAAAGTATATTTAGAACAAGGTATTGAAATTGATAAAGAATTTTATTTAAGCATTCTTCTAGACAGATCAACCAAAAAAACTATCTTTATGGCTTCAGCAGAAGGTGGAATGGATATTGAAGAAGTAGCTGCAAAACATCCTGAAAAAATCATCAGAATTCCTATTGATACAGGGGTTGGGTTGCAAGCAAACCAAGCTAGAGAACTTGCTTTTAAATTAGGACTTTCAGGTGATGCAATTAAAAGTGCAGTTCCATTTTTCATATCTTTATATGATGCTTATATGAAAGAAGATTGTTCATTATTAGAAATCAATCCACTCATTCTTACAAAACAAAATACTATCATTGCGGGGGATTGTAAGATCAATTTTGATGATAACGCACTTTTTAGACATGTTGAAAATGCTAATTATCATGACAAAACTGAAGAAGATCCATTGGAATTGCAAGCTAGTGAATTCAATCTAAACTATGTAAAACTGGATGGTAACATTGGTTGTATGGTAAATGGAGCAGGTCTTGCAATGGCGACAATGGACATCATCAAACTTGCTGGGGCTGAGCCCGCGAATTTTCTAGATGTTGGTGGTGGAGCTAACGTTACAACAGTAACCAATGGCTTTAAAATCATATTAGGTGATCCTAATGTAAAAGCAATCTTTGTAAACATATTCGGTGGAATTGTACGTTGTGATAGAGTTGCACAAGGCATTGTGGAAGCAGCTAAGGCTGTAAACATTAGAGTTCCACTTATGGTTCGTCTCAAAGGAACTAACGCTGAGGAAGGAAAGAAAATTCTTTCTGATAGTGGACTTACAATCATTGTTGCTGATGAGCTAAAAGATGCAGCAGAAAAAATTCCCGCTCTAATCAAATAAGGATTTCAAATGGCAGTATTAATTGACAAAAATACAAAAATAGTAGTTCAAGGGATTACTGGAAAGGAAGGATCTTTTCATACATCTCAAATGATTGAATATAACAATCAGTATGGTTCCAAAGTTGTTGCAGGTGTAACTCCTGGAAAAGGTGGAACAAAAAGTGAACATGGGGTTCCTGTTTTCAATACACTAAAAGATGCAATGAATAACGAAGGAGCTAACGTTAGTGTTATCTTTGTTCCTCCCGCATTTGCAGCGGATGCAATCTTAGAGGGTATCTTTGCCGAGATTCCTTTAGTAATTTGTATCACAGAAGGAATTCCTGTTCATGATATGACTAAGGTCTATAGTGTTCTCAAAAATTCTAAGACTAGGCTAGTTGGTCCAAATTGTCCAGGTGTGATTAGTCCAGGTAAATGCAAAATTGGTATCATGCCAGGGTTCATCCATAGAGAAGGTAGAGTAGGTGTTGTATCCAAATCAGGAACCCTAACATATGAAGCTGTTGGTCAGTTGACCAATGCAGGACTAGGGCAAACTACTTGTATTGGAATTGGTGGTGATCCAATTATTGGAACTAGCCATATTGATGCACTAAAACTTTTGAATGAGGATCCTGAAACAGATGGAATCATCATGATTGGTGAAATTGGTGGAACTGCGGAAGAAGAAGCTGCTGCATTTGTGAAAGCCAATATCAAAAAACCTATCGTTGGTTTTATTGCAGGTCAAACTGCACCTCCAGGAAAAAGAATGGGTCATGCAGGGGCTATCATTAGTGGTGGTATGGGAACTGCTAAGTCTAAGATGGATGCAATGAAAGATGCTGGAATACAAGTATGCGTATCGCCTGCCGATATGGGTGCAACCATGAAAAAGATATTAGGTTAACAGAATACGATGCTCTTAGTTAATAAATTTTTGATTGTAACCCTAGTTCTAACTCTTGGGATTTTTTCACAAGTGAATGCTGAGAGTAAAACTAAGCTAAAGCTTTCTACAAGAGAACTTGTACAGAGAGCAGTAGAAAATAGTCCCGACATCAAGAATACTGCTTTTGAATTAGTCAAAGCAGATTCTGGATTTTTAAAATCCCAGTCTAAATACTCTTGGAGACTAGTTGGAGATGCTGACTATAATCAGTCAGTTCTACCTGATAACCTGAATAACTTATTTACTGGAACTAGGTCTCAAACGAATAAATATGCAGCAGGGATTGAAAGAGTATTTCAAACAGGAACTTACTTCAAGACTGAAGTGAGTTCAACAAGATTTGATAATAATGCCTTTGAAGATCCTGTTAAAAACTATTTGAATGGTTTTGGAACCTTTAGAGCATTAGGGATTCCACCACTATACACGAGTGCTGTGACTGCAATTATCAGTCAGGACCTTTTGAAAAATACGTTTGGGGTTCAGGATAGAAACATCCAGCAAATCTTGAAAAATCAATCAGAGATTGCTAAGTTAGATCTTTCCTTGAAACTTTCTAATACAATTGTGGATAGTTTGGTAACTTATTGGTCTTATATTGTTGCTGACTCGACTGTGAAAACTTATGAGCAGCTTCAAAAGAATACAAAAAATATAAGAGATCTAACAAAACAAAAGACCACACTTGGACTTTCTGAAAATTTTGAAGTAAACCAATGGAATGCTTTATTATCACAAACGGAGAGTCAGTTGGAAAGAGTTCGATTGGAGAAAGAAGAGAGCAAACGTAAGTTAATTCGTTTATTAAATCTTCCTCCTGATACGGAACTGGATGAAGAAGGGGACTTAACAGAGACTCTTCCTAAAGAAATGAACTATGACAAAGACCTAGACTATGCATTTGCAAATCGAGGAGACTGGCGATCCATAGCTCTGAAAAAGGAAATTGCAGAGAAAACTATGGAAAATGCTAGAGATAACTCACTGCCCTCAGTAAAAGCTACAGTTTCTCGTTCTGCAAAGAGTCAAAACTTTATTTCTCCTCAATACGGCTTTACCGATATGCAAAACGGGGTTCCAACTACCAAATACTTTGACCAAACTGCAAACTTAAAAGTTACCTATCCACTTTTTGACAAAGGCAATTTCGCCGAATCTAGGGATGCAAGAATTTTGAAACAGCAAGTGCTTTTTCAAGAGGATGATCTCAAGAAAGAAATCACTGATGATGTTAAAATTAAGTATGATACAGTACAAGTAAGCCATAGAATTTTGCAGAATTCCATTGAAGGAAAGAAAGAATCCGAGAAATATTACAACGGACTATACAATAGTTTCCGTTTGGGTAGATTCAATGCTGTAGCTGTGAAAAATGCTCTAGACAGTTTTGTTCAGAGTGAACTAACGCTCACTCAAAGTAGAATTAATTACAATATCAATCTAATGAGATATGAAATCGCAAAGAATTCTCTACTCAAAAAGTTTGAAATCGATGTAGATAAGATTATCCCTAACTACTAACCAAAGGGTATTTACTGATATTTTTGTAGTTTTTTTTCCAAAACTGAGGGTTTTTTTCAACTTTTTCGTTTGACATAATAACTGAAAAAATTCGATACTATAAAAGATGATAGCTCACTGGTGGATATTTGCCCTTTTCTGTTTAACAGTCCTTTTCACTTCCTATGTCTTTGCCAACCCTTTTGATTCTTTTGAAAACGAATTAAAAGACTATATTGACTCTGACAATAACCAAAACACTGAACTTGATCCACAACTCAAAGAGCTTTTTCAACCAGAGGACAAAACCAGTGTTTCTAACGGAGTGGAGCAAGATCCAAATGTAACTAGCTACAAACTTCCTGCACATATCTCCGTGCCGAGGCTAATTTCTACAACAGTTGTTCAACCAACAAAAACAGTTTCTGGTGGCTATAAAGTAAAACATAAAGATACTCTTAGTATGATTGCTAAGAAATACCGAACTAGCGTTCAAAGCATTAAAAAACTCAATGGTCTGCGCTCAGACATCATCAGAATTGGTCAGGTTCTTAATATTAATGGTGTTAAAGTAGCGTCCTCTGCAACTGCTGGAAGCACAATTTACAAAATGAAAGTATTTGCGGTTCCTGTCATTAATGCAAAAATCAGCTCTAGATATGGTTATAGACGTGATCCATTCAACCCTAATGCAAGGAACTTTCATTCGGGCTTAGACCTTTCTGCTCCAGTTGGGACTCCAGTCATCGCTTCTGCTGATGGGGTCATCGAATTCAAAGGCAGAAATGGTGGTTACGGAAACACTGTTATCATCCGTCACAAAGGTGGCTATAAAACAATCTATGCACACTGTTCCAGCATCACTGGAGAAGTGGGAGACCAAGTAAAGATGGGGACTGTAATTGCAAGTGTTGGTAGAACTGGTACTGCTACTGGTGCACATCTTCATTTTGAAGTAACCCTCAGAGGTAGATTTATCAATCCTGAATCTGCACTCAGAAAAGTTGAGATCGTTGTAGCTAAACCAAATTCTGGAAATAAATCCTAAAACGGGATAAAAATTCATTTCTGGTAAGTCTAACCTAGAATGAATGATCTAACTTCTTTAAATAAAAAAAAACGAGTTTCGAATTTTAATTCTGCTCAAAATAGACTAAATCGGAATTCTTTTAGTAGTAGGCTATGAATTCTTTACTCTTAAAACTTCAAAAAAATACCTTCTTCCTACTCATTCCCATCGTACTGCTGCTATCTTATTCCCTTGCCTATGTTGGTCGCTCTCTCATCATATTATTGATTCCTGAGAATGGGGTTATTATTCAATCCCTAAAAGATGATAGGCTCAATAACCAATCTAAAGCAAACCAACCAATAACCATCTATGAAGAGTCTGTAGTTGGAAACCTAATCCGAGGTTCCGCGCCAACAATAGGAGGACCACCTTGTCCACCCGAGAATCCAAATTGTAAGCCAGAAGAAGGACCAGTTCCAATGGATCCTCCTGAAGTGGAAGATATTGTGCTTACAGGTTGCATCAGCGGAAATCGTTCCTTTGCAAGGGCAACCTTCAAAGAAAAAACTAGGGATGAAGCAGAAGAGTTTGCAATTGGACAAAAACTATTTAGCTATTCTGTAGTCAGTATCGCTCAAAGTTATGCAGTGCTTGGAAGAGACGGAAGAAATTATAAAATTGAAATTGGCCAAACTATCAAGGATGCTAAGGCTGCAGTAGTAGAGCCCCCTGATCGTCCGATTGGTGATGGAAAATGCCAGACAATTCCTAAAATGATTTCTAGGACAGAGTTTGAACGTTATATTAGTGATCAAACCATCTTATACAAAGGCGTACGTCAGAGTGTTTATATGGATCCCAATACAAATAAGATGGCCGGAATCAAAATTCACGAAATTCAATCTAACCATGTCTTTTATTCCCTTGGTGCTAGAATGGGAGATATTCTGAGACAAGTGAATGGAATTGCTATTGATGATACTAAGAAAATGCTAGAGCTTTGGGCTAACATCAAAAATGCTAATAGAATCACAGTTGACTTAGAAAGAAAAGGTGCTTGTTTCACTTATGATTTTACTGTTAGAAATTGAATTTCAAAGAAATAACTTTACTTCAAAAAATAAAAAGGGGAAAATTTTGATTACGTTTGAATCTATTTATTATTGATGATAAATCAAAATGAAACACAGAGTATGGCTTTTTTGAATTTACAGAAGCGGGGCATGTGGGGTGCAACCCCACTAAAAGACCCTTTATGGGTTTTTGAAGTAGATGAATAAATTGCTTTACTCATAAGGTTTATTTTTAGAGATTATCGAAAGGCTTTTGAATGAAGAGAAATAAATATATAAAGATACTAACAATTGTCTTACTCATTGTTTTACAAACTGATATTAAGACTCAGGATAACTCCCAACCTGACCAAACACCTGGTAAAGAAACCGAAGAAGATAGGCACAACAAGAATGCTGGCAAGTTAGATAGGCAGGGAAATTTCACTGCTGATTGGAGAAATGCTGAACTCAAAGACTTTATGAAAGGAATGAGTGCAATCATCAAAAAGAATATCCTAGTAGATGATTCCATCAAAGGAAAAAAAGTCACAATCATCTCTCAAAAAAAGATCAATGCTAGTGATGCATACTCTTTTATGAAATCAGTTTTGGAAACTCAAGGCTTTGGTCTCGTCGAAGAAAATGATCTAATCAAGGTTGTTAAGCTAAAGGATGCACTTGCAAAGTCAACAGTTGTTCGTGTAGGAAGAGATTTAATTCCAGAGGATGAACTAAAGAGTAATAAAACTATAACCTTACTTTTACCAATTTACCAAGCAAATGCTTCAGACCTTGAACCGCTACTCAAACGTGTTACTTCTCCTGAAACAGATATAATTGTTTATAAATCTTCCAATTCGATTTTGATTTCTGGTTCTTCCAGTGATATAAACAAACTCATTAAACTAGTAGAAAAGTTGGACCAAAAACAAGAAGGACCTGGGGCAATCTCATCTTCTGGGGACATCCATATCTATACATTAGAGCACAATGAAGCTGAAAAACTCACTGGGGTGCTCACTAAACTAGATATGCCTGTGACTGAAAAAGTTACTGATCCGACTAAACCTGCCCAGACTAAACTGGAAAAGATTAAAGCAGTTGCTCATAAAGATTCAAATTCAGTGATTGTTACTGCAACAAAAGATGAATGGCAAGAAATTCAAAGAATCATAAAGGTTTTAGACTTACCTAGAAAACAAGTTTTGCTTGAAGTGCTCATCGTGGAACTAACGTCCAATGATCTCAATGATTTTGGTATCGATTGGAGATATAGAAAAGAAGTTCAAGGACAGTTCAATTCAGGGCTTGCTGCTCAGAGTGGAGCAATCAATAATAGAGGACAACCTACTCAGGTTAATACACTATCTGGTTTTTCACTTGGATTTTTGAGACCAGGAAGTCCACAGATCGTTGGTATATTGAATGCAAATTCAACAAATGAAAATTTTAATGTACTCTCTGCACCACAAATTTTGACATTAGATAACCAAGAGGCGGAGATTAACGTTGGTCAAGATGTTCCCGTAAGAACTCAAAGTAGAAATGCTGGGCTTGGTGGTTCTAACGCAGTTACTGTTGATAACTTTGAGTATAGACCAACAGGTATTAAACTAAAGTTCACTCCACATATCAATAAGAATGATAAAATCAATCTAGACCTTTATCAAGAAGTAAAAAATATTGCAGGTCTTCCTACACAAGGGGGAAACCCAATTTTCAATAAAAGGGATATCAAAACTACCATCACAGTAGATAACACTCAAACGATTGTAATTGGTGGACTAATTTCTAATGATAAACAAAAGAAACTAGTGAAAATTCCACTGCTTGGAGACATACCACTAATTGGAAATTTATTTCGTAGAACAACAAACCAAAATGTTAAAACCAATCTAATGGTTTTTTTAACACCTCATATTTTTGATAGTAGAGCTAAGGCAGATAGAATCACTGCTGAAAAACGTATGGAACAAGAAAGAACAGAGGAACAAAGAGAGCAACAGTTGAAATGAGAAAGTCCCTTGGTGAAATCTTAGTTGAAGATGGAATCATTACTGAAAAAGAATTAGTTGATTCCTTAAAGGCTCAAAGTAAAAGCCATCTTCCCTTAGGACAAATCATTCAAAAAAAAGGAATCGCGGGAGAGATGGATATTCTCCGTGCTCTTTCCAAGATTCATAATATTGAATTTCAAGAAAAGTTAGAGTTTCAAGACCACCCAGAGGTATATTCCAAAGTTCCCTATAAACTGATTCAAAAAAGCAAGATGATTCCATTCCAATTAACTGAGGGAGTAGTCAAGATTGCGATAACTGACCCGACTGACCTTCATCCAATGGATGATATAAAGATGTTTTTGGATGGGGTTCCAGTAAGTTTTGTTCTAGCTCCTGAGCCTGAAATTCTTAGGATCATGCACTCCCATTTTGATAAAACTGCATCAAATACAAAAGAGATGTTGGATGAGATGGCAGAAGAAGGACTTTCAGATCTTGCTGAGAGTTTTGATTCAGAAGATGCATTAGATTTATCTAATGAAGCTCCTATCATTAAAATGGTGAATGTAATTCTTTCACAGGCTGTCACTGAAAGAGCTTCTGATATTCATATTGAACCATATGAAAAATCTGTTGTAGTTCGTTATAGAGTGGATGGAATTTTGCATAAGGTACTCTCGCCTCCCAAGAGTTTTCTTGCGGGAATTATTTCTAGAATCAAGATCATGAGTAATCTAAATATTGCAGAGAATAGACTTCCTCAAGATGGAAGGATTAAACTTAGACTTACTGGTAAGGACATTGATATACGTGTTTCTACTATACCTTGTCAGTTTGGTGAGAGAGTTGTGATGAGGCTTTTGAATAAAACAGATCAAAAGTATTCATTATATACTATGGGTTTTACTGATGAGATCATTGAAAAGTTCAAAAAAATTATTTACCAACCACATGGAATAATTTTAGTTACAGGTCCAACAGGTTCAGGAAAGTCCACAACTCTATACTCTTCCCTTTCAGAATTGAATACTCCTGAACGAAATATCATTACTTGTGAAGACCCTGTGGAATATCAGTTTGAAGGTATCTCCCAAATGCAGATGCAAGAAAAAATTGGGCTTACTTTTGCAACTGGACTACGTGCAATTCTTCGTCAAGACCCTGATGTTGTTATGGTTGGAGAGATTCGTGATGAAGAGACTGCAAGGATTGCTATCCAAGCTTCCCTTACAGGTCACTTAGTTTTCTCAACCTTGCATACTAACGATGCAGCGAGTGCAGTTACAAGACTTGTGGATATGGGAATTGAATCCTACTTAATCACTTCAACAGTACTTGGGTTTTTAGCACAGAGACTGGTTCGTGTGATCTGCAAGAATTGTAAAAAATCTTATATTCCAACTGACAAGGAACTGGAGTCCTTATCCATCAAAAGAGAAGAACTAAAAGATGGGGTTCTATACAAAGGAGAAGGATGTAACACTTGTATGGGAACAGGATATAAGGGTAGGATGGGGATATATGAACTCTTAGTAATGAACAATGAAGTGAAAAGTGAAGTGTTAAGAGGTTCAGACTCAAACAAAATCAATGAAATAGCTTTGAGAACAGGTATGCGTTCTTTGAAAGATTATGGAAAGATCAAAGTTATAGATGGACTTACAACACCTGATGAAGTTCTCAGAGTTTGTTGATTTTTATTAATTAAATTATACGTATCTCACCCATTCCCCAGTTTCTTCATCAATCAGCTTACAGTTTTTTGTAGATATTAGAAATTCTTTAAGTAAAGAATCTTTGAGTATTAGATATTCCTTATATTTAGTTTTCATTTGTGCAAGTGCGTTCGGAAGATTATAAAAAGGAATTTTGGCATTAAGATGGTGTGGAGAATGAACCATCACATTCAATAGAAAGAAATTCAAAAAACTGGGAACAGTAAAATTAGTGGTCGCTTGGATCTGTCCATGAAATTTAGTCCAATCCTTCTTTGTCTTCCATTTTACATCTAAGTTTATATGATGTAGATATACTACAGTTCCAATCAGATAGTTCACTAATACAAATGGAATCAAATATAATTTACAAAATGTCCAAGCGACTAACGTTATTTCAAAATCATAAAACCATAGTATTCCAAGAATGTTTAAGATTGCAAATGATATCACAAGGACTATATCCCTCTTAGCATTTTTATAAGGAGCGGGATTTACAATTAATCCTTGAAACCACATCTTAATCATATAGTACATACCAATTCCAAAACTAGACCAATAGAATTTATGTATTAGTCTATCTGCTCTATTCATCTTATAAAATTTTTGATTTGTTTTAGGGTGCCATGCAAGATCGAATTTTAACTGAGAAGTTTTAGCATGATGAATTGTGTTATGTCCAAACACCCATTGATGAAACGGATGTAAAGATGGTAAAAAAGAAATCTGTCCAACAATATAACATAAGGTGCGATTTTTAAAAACTGAATAATGAGCACAATCATGACCAATTTGATACAATGAAAATAGATTTAATGAATGTACTATCCAAATTGGAATCAAAAAATAGATACTATCATTATGCAATAGTAAATAAGAAAATGCAAAAAAGATAAGGGTATGTCTGAAAAAGTAGTATAAACCAATTTTGGTTGGATTATCAAAAACTTCTTTATTCAGACAAGCTCTAACACCAGATATTGTTTCTATTTCCAGATTTTTTTCCACCATTTGTTGTCTTGTTTAGTGCTAGGAGTAAAGTTCATTTTTTTATGTACTGTGTTTAAGTCCCAACCTGTTAACATGACTAGGTTTTTTGCTCTTGCTTCTTCTCTTTTAGAAAGATTTTGAAAATAGGTTTCTGCTTCACTACATTCGTTTCTATTTCCAGTCCAAGGATGATGTAAAATATATCTACCTTGGTAGTTATTAGTATCTTTAGTCTCTTGAAACATTAGGTCTTCAGGAAAAGTATCATTATTATAACGAATATGAAGTCTTGTAATCATGACAGGCATAGCACCACCATTCCAAGGATTTTTCTGTTCATTATCGTTTAACCAAAAAACACCAAGTGACTGAAGTTCGTCTTTGGAAAGTGGTTCGCTAGCACAAGGATCGCACCAACCCATATTCCAAACATACTCAGTAAATACAGCCCTCCCATTTTCTTTCTGAACCTGATTCGCAAACATATCTCTATAGAAATTAGCAAATTCTTTTTTTACAAACATTGGTACTTCAAGATTAGAAGGAAGTTGAATTGTACGATAGTTTGTTGTTTCAACTCTTCCATTCTTAGTTAACACATAGAGGAGTAGGTCTTGGTCACCTTGAGCGTTAATCATTCCAAGTCTTATAGGAAGCATAAACTTTTGAGACTCCATTGCAAATTGTAAAGGGCGTAGAAAAGTAAGTCCCGACTTTGATTGTTCTTTAAGATTTACTTTAGCAACAAAAAATTTCATTTTTTGATTGATATAAGGTTTTAAAGCTACTGAAGCACCTTTGGGAATCTTATATCCATTTTGAATTAGCCAATCTTCTAAACCATTGGAATATTTTGCAGAAAGGATTACTATATCGTATTCACCTACTGTATAAGTAGCTTCCACAGTTACTCCTTGGTTATTACTAGGTTTGTTTTGAGATTGAGAAGGTGCGGGTCTAACAGAATCAGCACTCGCTTTTTCCATTTCATATCTTCTTCGATCACATGGATTTTCATCGAAGTATTCTACAAGTCTTGGAGCAGAGTAACCATCGATATGATCCACTACCTTAGCTTCACCAACATGAACCTGATCTTTTTGCAAAATCACTGGAACAGGAATTACCATTGCAAAATCTTTTAGCTCACCTTTGTAATCATTCATCATAGTAATTACAGTTTTATTCTCATTTCTTACTAACACAACACGTGAAGCTTTGTTGAAAAGCGACGCATCAGCTTTAGCAACATAAAAACCACAGAATGCGAAAAGAATTTCAGCGGGAAGGATAAACAAAAAAATAATCGTTATATATCTAAACATAAATCATTTATACTTGCTTAATCATTTTAGTCAATAAGAAATTTTTATCCTAAAGATTCAAGAAATTCAAAATCCATATACTCATTTCGAGTAAATTTATTCTCAAATGAATAGAAATCATCTATCAATTATTTGTTGATAGAACAATATCACTTAACGATACTATATTTAATTCTAATATTTTAAAAAAAATTGAAAAAAATTACGCAAAATAACTTATTGCTACTTTTTAAGCGAAATCTCTTTTTTCTGATTGACTTGTTTTCTAAATATGAGTTTTTAAACTATGGCTATGAAGGCAAGTACTCAATCAGAAAATCAGATCACAAAAGATGATCTCAAAACCCTCATAAGCTACATGGACAAACGCTTTGAAGACATGTATAGAATTATGGACAAACGTTTTGAAGACATGCACAGAATGATGGATAAACGTTTTGAAGATATGCATAAACTTATGGACAAACGATTTGATGATGTAAATAAGAGATTTGATGATGTGAATAAACGTTTTGATGATGCAAATAAACGTTTTGATGATCTTAACCAAAAGTTTAACTGGAATCTTTGGCTCATTGGAATCATACTCTCGATTGGGCTTTCAGTAATTACTTATCAAAATCAAAAAGCAATTGATGATGAAAAAAAATTTCGTTCTGGTGTTTTATATAATTTATTAGAAGAATTAAAAACTGCTAATCCTAAGGTCAAAGAAAAACTAAAAAAAATTCTTGAATGAATATTATTCATGATATAACAAAGAGTAAAGTTAATTTTTTGTACCCCAAAGTTTAATAATCCTAATACTGACTCTATTATTAGGAAAATTCATTTAATATTTTTTTTTCAGCTTCATATTCAAAGTATAACTTTGATTTTTTTGTAGAAACTATACAAGATTCAAATAGAGGTTTTAGTCCAATCTCTATACCTGTGATATATCTAAGTAATGTTTCCAATTTGTTTAAAAAACTTGGGATAGGAATAGAAATAATTTTTTTATTTTTTGAAATTAAATTTATTATTTTTAGAATAGAGACTGGTTCTGTTTGTGCTAAATTATAGATTCCAGAAATCTTTTTATCAATAGTTATCAATAAATAATTAACTAAATCATCAATATGGATAAAAGATTTATATGATTCATTTAATGGGTATGGTAGAATTCCTTTTTCACTAAGTTTAACTAATTTATATAGAAAACTTTTGCTATCTTTTCCAAAAACTGATGCTACTCTCAATATACAATAGTCTAACCCTGAATTAATTACTTCTTGTTCCGCTTGAATCTTACTTACAGCATATGGTGTTTTCCCTAAAAGTTCATCTGTTTCCAGAAACTCTTCTTTCTTCCAATTTCCATAGACTGATGTAGAGCTAATGAATATGATTCTAGGTATAGAGTTCTTTTTTGCAAGATTAACTATATTTTTTGTTCCAAGAACATTCACTTTAAAGTAGTCTTCAATAGAATTTGCTTCCCCTGAGGGAATTGCAGCAAGATGTAGAACTAAATCAATTTGACTTGGAACTTCAGGAATTGTTTTTTCTTGTATATCATATTGAATAAATTGGATATTAGATTGATCTAATGTATTTTTTCTTCCTAAAAAAATCAACTCATGAGATTTTAGGTGTGGAACAAGGTTTCTTCCTAAAAACCCAGTTCCACCTGTAATTAGAATTTTCAAAGTGAGTTTAGTTTTGCTTCAACTTCTTCTTTTTTCTTTTCATAACCTTTCTTTCCAAGTAGTGCAAACATGTTATTTTTATAATCCTCTACTCCTGGTTGATCAAATGGATTTACATCCAACATATAGCCAGAAATTCCGCATGCATATTCAAACATAAATAGAATAGCGCCTAACGTTTTCATATTAAGCTCAGGAATTTCGATTTCAATTTGTGGCACGCCGCCCTCATAATGAGCAAGACAGGTTGCTTCGATTGCTTTCGAATTTACATGAGAAACAGATTTCCCAGCTAGATAGTTTAGACCATCAGGATCGCCAGAAAACTCTTGAATTATAGATTCAGTTTTAGGGCGAGTTACTTTCAGAATAGTTTCAAAAAGATTTCTTTCACCATCTTGAATATATTGACCTAGTGAATGAAGATCAGTTGTGAAGTTAACGCCTGCAGGAAAGATTCCTTTTTTTTCTTTGCCTTCACTTTCACCAAATAGTTGTTTCCACCACTCAGTGACAAAAATTAGCCTTGGGTTATAGTTTACTAGGATTTCAGTTTTTTTTCCTTTCTTATAGAGTAAATTTCTAACTGATGCATAATAACAGGAAAGATTTTTCTTAGGGTCACTCTCTTCGCTAACGTTAGTTTCCATCTCTTTTGCTCCTGCTATTAGACTAACAATATCTAAACCAGCACAAGCAATAGGCAGTAGTCCTACTGGTGTGAATACAGAAAATCTTCCTCCAACATCATCAGCAATTACATAAGTTTCAAAACCATATTCAGTGGAAAGTTTCTTCAATGCTCCTTTGTTAGCATCAGTAACTGAAACCACTCTATCTTTTGTTTTATCTTTACCGTATTTCTTTTCTAGTAGAGTTAGCAGGGAACGAAAAGCAAGTGCTGGTTCAGTTGTAGTTCCCGATTTTGAAATTACTATAATAGAAAACTCTTTAGTATTGAGAAACGAGAGTAGTTCTGAATGATAATCAGAATCAATATGATGTCCTGCATAAAGTATCTTAGCAGAATTTTTTTCATTTTCTTTGAAACCTTGAAATGGAGAAATTCCCGCCTCAATGACTGCTTTTGCTCCAAGATATGAGCCTCCAATTCCGACAACTACTAAGAATTCTGAAATCTTAGTAAGCCGTTCAGTAGTATTTTTGATCTTATTTAGTAGTTCTGCGTCAGTTTTACTCGGTAAATCTAACCAACCTAAAAAATCATTGCCTTTTCCTGATTTAGTTCTCAGAGTTTCCCTTGCTTTACTTGCAGCTTGAAGTTCGGTTTGTAATTCTGATTCTGAAAAAAAACCCTTTGTGAAACGTGTATCAATCTTAACTAGTGACATAGAGGTTTAGTTTTCTGACTTAGATTTTGTTTGCAAGAATTTTAAACCCTTTTTTCTTAATTGACTGATTTTAAATACCTTTTTTTATGAAACTAATAATAGACAGGAAAAAGAAAACTCACGCATAGCATTCCTGTTTAGGCGAGGAGAAACATGAGCACTGTACAGACAAAAATTTCAGGTTTATCGGAGCTTGGTTTGAAACCAGGTCAGATATTTCGCAATCTTTCATACGCAGATATTTTTGAGCATGAAACCCAAAAAAAAGAAGGTGTTCTATCAGATAATGGAACCATGATGGTTGACACTGGGATTTTTACTGGTCGTTCTCCCAAAGATAAATACTTTGTAGATGAACCAAACTCAAGTAAAAACGTTTGGTGGGGTCCTGTGAATGCAAAGGTTTCAGAAGAGATCTTTAACGAACTCTATAGTAAAGTTGTGGGTTATTTTGACAGCAAAGAAACCTATGTTTTCGATGGTTATGCTGGGGCAGAACCTAGCTCAACCATGGCGATCAGAGTGGTAACTCAAAGGGCTTGGCAACATCATTTCTGTACAAACATGTTTATTCGACCTTCTGAGGATGAGCTAAATGGGTTCAAACCAGAATTCACTATCATCAATGCTTCGGGTCTCAAGAATGAAAACTGGAAGAAACATGGTCTGAACTCTGATGTATTTGTGATCTTTCATCTTGGGAAAAAAATTGCAATCATTGGTGGAACTGAGTATGGCGGTGAAATGAAGAAAGGTATTTTCTCAGTGATGAACTACTATCTTCCTCTTAGAAATATTTTGACAATGCACTGTTCGGCTAACGTTGGTTCCAAAGGAGACACTGCACTTTTTTTCGGACTTTCTGGAACAGGTAAAACAACTCTTTCTACAGATCCAAACAGAAAACTAATTGGTGATGACGAACATGGTTGGGATGATAATTGTATCTTCAATATCGAAGGTGGTTGTTATGCAAAGACTATCAATCTAGATCCAAGCACAGAGCCCGATATCTATGCTGCAATCAAAAGAGATGCACTGCTAGAAAATGTTGTATTTGATGAAAAAACTAAAAAGGTTGATTATAGTTCTGCTGCAAAGACTGAGAACACTAGGGTTTCCTATCCAATCTTTCATATCAAGAACATTCAAGTTCCTTCCAGAGGTGCTCATCCTAACACAATCATTTTCTTAACCTATGATGCTTACGGAGTTCTACCTGCTGTCTCTAAACTTTCCACTGAACAAGCAATGTATCATTTCCTTTCAGGTTACACTGCGAAGGTTGCTGGAACAGAAAGAGGAGTTAAAGAACCTCAGGCAACTTTCTCAGCTTGTTTCGGTCAAGCGTTCATGACTCTTCACCCAACTTTCTATGCAAAACAACTTGGTGAAAAAATGAAGAAGCATAATGTGAAGGCTTATCTCTTGAACACTGGTCTTGTGGGTGGTTCCTATGGAACAGGAAAGAGAATGAATCTTCCTGCAACTCGTGCGATCATTACTTCTATCTTAGATGGTTCAATCGAAAGTTCTAGCTTTGAAAAACATCCAATCTTTCAAGTAGAGTTTCCAAAGTCTATTTCTGGTGTTGATTTTAATCAATTCAATCCTAGAGATGCTTGGGCAGATAAGTCGGCTTACGATACTACTGCAACTAATCTCGCTAAAAAGTTTGTTGAGAACTATAAAAAGTTTTTAACAGGGGACAATGAGTTCGATTTCACTGAATTCGGACCTAAAGTTTAAGATTTCACTTTATAAAAAACCCAATGAAAGTTGGGTTTTTCTTTGTTATGTAAATGATTCAATGTAATTGAAAAAAGGAAATTTTATTTTCTAGTCTCTCAGATTCTTTTTTCAATGCCTCGGCAATATTGTGTAAAGCATCAGAAGAAATTGCAAGTGATTCTGAACCATTTCGTAAATTATCAATTCCTTGAGAGAATATATTGATTGAATTTTTTTGTTCTAAACTATAGTCTTTGATTGAATAAGAACCTTTCAATAGGTCTTGCATTTTACCAATCACCTCATCTTTTAAGAGAGATTGTTTTTTCATATTCTCTTTCATGCTAATCATATTCTTTTCGGTTTTTTCAGAAGCATCTAAAATATTCTGAAAACTTTTTAAAAGTTGATTAGTTTTTTCAAAACCATTGGAAACTTTTTTTGTTAGTGATAAAACTTTTTTTTGAATCTGATCTGAGTTTTGGTTTGTACTCTCCCCGAGTTTAGAAATTTCACTTGCAACAACAGCAAAACCTCTTCCTTCTTTTCCCGCCCTTGCTGCTTCTATGGATGCGTTTAAAGAAAGTAAACCAACTTGATCAGAAATATCATTGATGATTTTAGTATAACCAGAAATATCATTGGATTCAGATTTTATTTCATCCATTGCATTTTGTGTTACTAAACCTTGCTCATAACCTTCATTCGAAAAATTCTTTGTAATGTTGGATAGCTTAAATGATTCATTGGAATATTCAAGAGTGGAATGAATCTCGTTCCCTAAGTTGTTTAAGATTTCAGAAGATGAATTCAATGACTCAACTTGATTCATTGCCAATTCATAAGATTCATTGATTTTAAGTTTAAATTCTTCGATGCTACTAGAAACTTCCTCGGTGAATGCTGCTTGGTTTTGAGCTTCACTATTTACTTCATTAGAATTTTGATAAATATTCTTTGATATTTCCCCTAATTGATTGGAAGCGTTTTGTACATCACCAATAATTTCTTGAATAGTTTTTTTGAATTGGTTTAAATCACATGTTGCAATCGCTAGCTCTTCATAGTCTATAACTTTTATATTCTTATCTAAGTTTCCCTTCTTCAACTCATAAATGGAATCCATCATGTTCTTGACATTTAAGGCAATATTCTCAGCTAAGAATTTGGTGGAGAAGTATATTACTACTAATGACTGGACGAAAATAAAAACTAAGTAATAATCTCTATAAACATTTTCAGCATCATTGAAAACACCTTTCATAATTAAAGAAGCTAAAATAGTAAGAATAAAAAATACATTAGACCAAATTGTTGCTAAAATTTTTTTAAAATTATTAAAACTAACCCCACTATTTAGGATTTGTTCTTTCGTTAATTCAATAGAACTGATCTTGGGAAATTTTAAGATCTCTTTCAAAAATATATCAGTTCTAGAAGCATGAGAGGAAAAATTTAAAGGAGCAAGTGCTATGAAAATCATTAAAAAAGTAGTTAAGTTAGACCAAGTGTATCCATACTCTGAACAATAATAAAATAATACAATATTGATTCCTATGATCCATTGGATTTGCACTATAACTCCATTGGTTGGAGGAATTTTTACTAGACTAAGTTTATACTTGACCTGTTCTTCTGAGTTCATGGAATCTAAATCTTGAATAATTATTTTAGAAAGAATTTTTGTTCTAACTAATGTTGAGAATATAATTGCTACAATGGATGCTATTGTAACACCGATCATAAATGTAATAAATTTTTCATTAAAAGCACGTAAGCTTAAGATTCCATATCCTGCTGCAATTGGAACATTCACACCATATGTTAATAACTCTAAGGCTATATTTAATTCTTTTATTTTAACACTTACAAAATCTTTCATATTTTTAAACTTAAATATAAAACGATAAATTCAATCAATTTTTTCACTAACTTAAGGAAACTTCAGATCCATGTAAAAGTTTTTAAATAGTTATTATCTAAAGAATTTGTTATTTATTTGATAAACAAACTAATTTAAAGTTAACGATAGCCTAATGTTCCAATTTTTTCTTAGAAAAGAATATTCAATAAAATTCATAATCTTCAAAACAAAGGACCTAAGATTTCTCTTTTACCTTCTTTCAAAATAAATTTGATTTGAAAATATTCCCCTTTATTTTCTCTTAAAAGATCAATTACTGTAATTACATCATTTTCAAAAAAAATAATAGGGAAGTCAAGTTTGGAAATAATTTGTTGAATAGGCTCTCTTGACCCTAAAGAAAGTCTTCTGATTGGTTTTAAGGAAAATCTATAGATTGGCTCTTCAATATCAATTTTTCTAATAAAGCTATAAATTCCTCTTTCTTCTTCCTGTAGAATTCTTGAGCCTTCAAAGAAAAATTCAGCGGGAATATATCTATGATATACATTTGCTCCCATTTTATCTTCTAAACGTTTTCTATCTAAAAAAGAAAATACCAAGAAGAAAAGCAGAATAGCGATAAAGACTACCCTCATGTATAAAAGTCTTTTGAAAAATATTGGCAATATAAGTCCTATTCCAATGATTGGGTTATAACACTGAAACACAGCTAGAGAATAAAACGAAATTCCAAAGAGACCAATCTTCTCTACACCAAATAACAAAAAGTATAAATATGGGGATAAAAAGATAAGTCCAATAAAACTGCTGAGTTTGAGATTTTTTTTGCTAATGATGAATATGAATAAAAAAACTAATAAACTCAAAAAAACAGTGAATTCAGAAAAAAATACCTTCTTAATATAAAAAAAAGTTTCTATATCATTTCTTTGAAATTTAAATAAACCATAGAAAATCAAGTTAGTAAGGAAGAACAAGATACTAAATCGAATTCTTTCTCTGAGCCTAAGGCTTTCTTTTTGAGTAAAAAGCAAAATATTAATCGCTAAAATTGCAATTTGTAATATTAAAAGAAATTCCTCTAAATTCATATCTAAGAACTATACTTTTAAAACCTGAAACTACAATTCAATTAGTTTTATGCTTGACCTGATGTTTTCTCTAAAAATACTAGATGCAAAGGTTTAAGAATGGATTTGATTGAAGTTAAAATTTCTGATATCACACTCACTAATGTTGGTTTTGCAGTTTTTCTTCGCCCAAAAGAAATGAATGAAGGTAAGGTAATTCCTATCTTCATTGGTCCGTTAGAAACTCACGCAATCACTAGTGTATTGGATGGAGTGAATCCACCTAGACCGATGACTCACGACCTAATGATGTCCGTAATTCCAACTTTGGGAGCAAAGGTCATCAAGGTTACTATCGATGAGATTCGTGACAACACATTTTATGCTAAAATCTCTCTCAGAAAAGATGAAGAAATTTTTCTAATTGATGCAAGACCCTCTGACTCCATTGCAATTGCACTTAGAGCTGATGCTCCCATTTACATCACTAGATCCATCTTAGACGAAGCAGGGGTGCATATGAAAGATGGAGAAATCCCAGGTGAAACCACAGTTGTTGAAGAAAAAACTGAGGAAGTATCGACTCCACGCACACCACTACAAATCTTAGAAGATTCACTCGAAGCTGCAATCAAAGCTGAGGACTATGAATCTGCTGCAAAGATTCGAGACCAGATCAAAAAATTCCAAGGCTAATTTTTTTTCACCCATCCATCTGAATAAAAATATTTCTGTTTTAGTCTTTCGATCTCACCAGTTCTTTTCATTTCTCTAATGAATAGATTGATGCTTGCTTGCAGTTGAACATCATATTTTTTAAATGCAAACGATAGTTGTTTTTCAGTTACCGTACCCAATAGTGGAAGATATCCAACCTTCAGGCTACTCTCTTTCTGAAGTAATCCTTCTAAATATAGATTATCAGCTACATAACAATTAAACCTGTTTTCTTTGAGTGCTTTGACGGCTTCAATATCATTTTTAAAAGTTATTATTGGATATCCTTCAAAATTATTCTTAATAAAATCAACGTTAGATGTTTTGTCCTTAACACCAAAGGTGATTCTACTTATATTCTTTAAGTCTAGTATGTTTCTAAAATTTTTATTCAATACAACATTGCCTTCCTCTTCGGGTGGCATAATCAATCTATTAACTAGAGCACCAGGGGAAACAATTTCATAGGGATCACTAAAATATACCTGTTTGATTCTTGCTAAGTTAGTAGAGTTTCCAAGTGCAATGTCTATAGTACCTTCTTCGATTGCCTTTGCATGTTCAGCAAAATTATTTAGTGGAATTATCTTTCCAATCTTCACTCCTAAAAATTCAGCATACTTTTCAGCAATCTCAACTTCAAATCCTGGAAAACCTTTCTTAGGATTTGCAATATAATATGGTTCATAACTAGCAGCTACAGAGATAATCATCTCTTCATTCTTTAATATTTTTTTTAGTATGGATTCTTCCTCAGCATAAAGAAAGCTGAATAAGAAAAAATAACATAAGAACTTCATTCTATTCCCCTAATTTACGAATTGTTGTTACTTTAAACTTTGCACCATCAGGACTAGTCATGAGTTTTGCACTAACATAGATTTTTATTGAGTCCCCATTCTTCGTCACTACAGTCCACTCTCTAGGAATTTCTATTCCCGATTCAATGAAATCATCATGTAAATTGGAAGCAGTGCCTCTATACTCTTCTGGAACTACAATAGTAAAATGTCGCCCAATTATTTCTTCATAACTATAACCATAAATATCAAGATACCCTTGATTAACTTTTACGAAAAAACCTTTATCATCAGTTACACAAATCCCCGATTCTGTTGAATCAAAAATGGAACTTATCAAGCGTTCTTTTTTTTCCAGTTCTTCTTTAACAGTTTTTTCAATCGTGAAGTCTTTTAGACTTATTGAAATTGTCTTGATAGATTGATTTTCTGATCTTATTGGTACAAAATTAAATCTATACCAATAAATTTGTTTTAAATAAGATTCAATAGCTAACTCTTTGATTACAGTATTATTTTCAAAACAAGACTTCATATTTTCTAGGATCTTTGGAGCAAAACTTTCGGGGAAAAAATGAAGAATGGATTCTCCATCTTTTAGTGGAAAAGAGGTTAGTTTTAATTTGATTTCCTTAGCTAATTCATTACTAATAAGAATTCTATAAGAACTATCAATTAGTAAAAAAGCCTGAATTGAATTTTCGAAGATTGCTTTAAGATTGGAAGAACTTTCCTCTAATTGTTTTTCTTTTCTTTCTAAAGCTTCACTAGCAGCTTTTAATTCAGTATATGCTACTTGGATTTCTTCGTTTGTGGATTGCAGTTCTTCATTCGAGGTTTCTAGTTCTTCATTAGAGGATTGTAATTCTTCATTCGCAGACTGTAGTTCTTCGTTTAGTGATTGTAATTCTTCATTAGAGGTTTCTAATTCTTCTACAAATGATTGTAGGTGTTCTTTAGTTGCAGAAAGTTCTTTTTCTAGTTCAATTACTCTAGAGTTAGCTAGAGAATCTCTCTCATTATCAGAGATTAGAAATGATTCTTTTAAGAATCCAAAATCTTCATAGATAATCATAAATAAATTATTTCCAGTTCGATTATCAGTAATAATCTTTACCTTCATTCTATATAAAGAATTATCGTCTCTTCTAGTAACTCTTCCAGAAATTGGTTTATTGGACTGAATCGCTTTAGTTAGAATTGCTCTGAGTTCAATTTTTGTATCCTGACTAGCAAGTTTGAGAATATTTGCTGACATGCTTCCACTACTAAGTTTTAAAAATGGACTTACCTCACCTTGGATTAGGACTATATCCATTGATTCATTCACAATGACAAATGGGTATTCAAAATTTTTATATATAGATTCTTTTAAATTATCAACTAGAGAAAATTCATCCTTCAACGAAATTGGACTCTTTAGATTATCTACTTTTCGTGCTCTAAATTGGTTGAATTTTAATGTATGAAATCCTGAAGTGCGTCTTTTCTGAAAAATTTTATGTTTATTATCTAGTGTAAGAAATAGATCAGTGAATTGACCAATTGATTCAGATTTACCTAAAAACAATAGACCATCATTATTAAGTCCATAATGAAAAATAGGAAATATATTTTTTTGTAAACTAGCTCCAAAATAAATCAATAAATTTCTACAACTAATCAAGTCTAGTCTCAGAAATGGAGGATTAGAAGTTAAGTCATGTTTAGAAAATAGCACAAGATTTCTTATCGGTTTAATCAGTTCATAAGTCTTATCTCGTCTAAGAAAGAATTCTTTTTTCATATCCTCAGGGACAAATCTTAGTGAAGATTCATGATATATTCCTTTTCTTGCAATGCTTAACGCATTCTCATCAATATCAGTTGCAAAAATTTGGACGGTAAATTCATTGATTCTATTTTTTAGAAGTTTATATAATATGAGTGCAATTGTATAAGGCTCTTCACCTGTAGCACAACCAGCAACCCAAACTCTAATTGTTTCATTGCTTGTTTTGCTTTGAATAATTTTTTCTAGATACTCTTCTAAGGTTTGAAATGCTTCTTCATCTCTAAAAAAACTTGTCACCCCAATTAGCACACTTGCAAAGAGTGCATCAAGTTCAATTGGATTTTTACTTATATATTCCAAATAAGATTCAATAGAAGAAAGGGATAGATTCGTTTGTCTTTTAGTTACTCTTCTAAGTATTGTGCTTGGTTTATAGTTTGAAAAATCAGTTCCTGTTTTTTCAGTAAGAAGTTTTAAAATTCTTTCAAGAGTGCTTGGATTATAAGGGAAATCATCTTCAACAGTGATGAATTCAGGATCATCTATGATCTTTTTTATATGTGGGATGATTTCATTTACATTTAAGACAAAATCAACTGATCTTGATTCTATTGAAGACTTAGGCATTCCATCATATTTTGCTTCTTCTGGATTTTGACAAAATGTAATTCCACCACTTGCTTTTAATTCTCTAATTCCATCTGAGCCATCCATTCCTGTTCCCGAAAGGATCACTGCAATTGCTTTATATTCATTTTGTTTAGCTAGAGATGAAAACAAAAAATCTACTGATGGTTTTGGACCAGGACCAAATTCAGGTTTTTGTAAAAAAAGTTTTTCATTGGAATAAAATACATTTGCATCAGGTGGTGTTACATATACAATTCCTGATTCAATTGGATCTCCACTATTTACTTCTTTTACTTTCCATAAGGTTTCTCTTTGTAAAAGTTCTACAAGTCTGCTTTTGTATGTTGGACTTAAATGTTGTGCGATAACTAAACATACCCCAGTTATACTATTGTTTAATGTTGACAATAGAATGGAAATTGCTTCTAATCCTCCAGCTGAGGCACCAATCGCAATGATATGAGTTGGTTTAGACATGGACTAGTTTTTTCCTGAAGAAAAAGATCACAGCTAGGTTGATGCACGAAAAAATATAACTTAAGATTAGAATTATATTCATTTCTTTAAAAACAATCGAATCAATAAAAGGTATAAATGTAATCCTTAGAATTTCAGTATATAAACTCCAAGACTTTTTTTCTGAAACACCATTGATTGAGATCAAACTTAAAGAGATCCAGATCCCTAAACTCAAAACAGTAAATCTACTTAAAGAATCAAACAATACTAGATAAGCAAAAGAAATCAATAATATAAGAACAAAAGAAAACAAAACATATCGTTTTGCGATATTGTTTAAATCGGGTAAGTACATTTTAAATGTCTTAGCATCAACTTCGGGAATCGGTAGATAGCCTGAAGGTTTTCCTGAAATTGCAGGATAGTATCCTGGTGCTTTGAACCAAACGTTAATTTTGTCTGTCCACTTATCTGCCTCAACTGAAGCCTTGAATAACTCTATAAAGTAATAATAATTTGCATAGAAAGGATTTAGGCTTGTAAGAGGTTTTACTGTTCCATAAACAGGAACTGCTTTTTCTTCTTCGAATGTTCCAAATATTCTATCAAAGATTACAAATACTCCAGCATGGTTTCTATCAATGTATTCAGGATTAACGCCATGATGAACCCTATGATGAGAAGGAGTTAGAAATATATATTCAATAAAAGCTGGTAGCTTTCCAATCGATTTAGTATGAACCCAAAATTGATAGATCAAATTTAATTGATAACAAGCTAGATAAATCCAAGGAGAAAATCCTAGCCATGCCAGTGGAAGATAGAATATCCAAGAAAAAATTGAGCCAAGAGATGTTTGTCTGAGAGCCACGATTAGATTATAGTCTTCACTTTGGTGATGAACCACATGACCCGCCCAGAGAATATTCACTTCATGGGAAAGTCTATGATACCAATAATAAAAAAAATCCACTAAGATAAAACATAGAACCCATGTCAGGATTGAGGAATCGGGAATATTAAAGATTCTATAATTCTGGTATAAAAAGAAGTATCCTAGTAAATAAATTGTTTTTGTGAAAAGCCCAAAAATTTGAGATAGGATTCCAGTGCTCAGATCAGCAATAGAATTGCTTTGGTGGTAAAAGTTCTTATTGTTTTTTAAACTAATAAAAAACTCAATTCCAATGAGTAGAAAAAAAAATGGAATTGCGTATGTTATAAATGGTGGCACTTGAAAGTTTTCTAACATATTAACCCCCTAAAATAGTTTTAACAAAAGAGGGTAGGTCCTGAAGTTTTTCATTAAATCTTTCTAGGATAAACCCAACTACAAAACATATGAAGATTACTACTGAGGTAGCTAAAAAATATTCATCAATGTTGAACTTACGATTCATGTTTGTGGAAATAATATTTAAAACACTAATCAATATGAAATGAAGTATGTAGAAAAGTAGAGTTCTTTTTCCTAAGATTTCAATTGGTAGAAATAACTTTCCAATATTTCTTTCCTTTGAAAAAATTCTCTCAATTAGAAGAACAATTCCTGAATAGACTAAAACATAAGATATTGTTGGTGGATAGAAAAGTTCAGTGTAGTTTTCTCTTTTCTCCATTTTGAATTCATGTTTCCAAAGTACGATTCCAATAGTGATGAGTATGATTCCAAGATAGATTAGGAGAAGATTGTTTCTATAATTTCTTTCAGGAAGTCTCCATTCTTTGATGAGAGTTCCTAAGATTCCAATTCCAACCCAAGGAAAGAATGGGAACCATCCATCAATGAAATATCGTTTGATGACACTAGAGAATATGATTGGCTCTGAGAAATCAAAGGCTCCGTCTTTATAGAATTGATTTGGGGCAAGGGATTGGTTATAAACAAAATAGTCTTGGACGAAAGGAGTGAGTCCAATAATTACAAATGCAATTATGAGTCTAGTGGGTGCTTGAGCGTTATGCATGAGTGAAATTACTAACGTTGAAATTGCAATGATATAGATAACATCTACTGTGAAGAAAGGATAGATCCTCCATAGAAATACATCTATAGAAGAAGAAACAAAAAGTAGTACAAGAAGTCTTTCCCCAATTTTCTTCCATACTCGTTCTCTACTTACAGAAAGAAAAAAAAGATAACCCGAAATTCCAACGAAAATTGGTGCAGCAAGTGAGCCAATCAATCTTAAAAAGAGTGGGTGAGGGTGGACTAGAACCTCTCCAGCTACATTGGAAAAAATCATTGTGAACACTGCTATTCCTTTCAGAACATCAATGCCACGGTCTCTTTGTTTGATAGTATTAGTCATTTGATTTTTAGTTTAAAATTTTTATCTTTCGATTGTCAAATTGCTTTTCTTAAGTTTCTTCAATTTATAAACCCCAACCGAAAAGGTTTCAAATTTAGCCATTTCTTTGGTTGGGGAGTAAATCTTTGTAAGGTATGTTTCTTCCAAGGGAAAATTTGTGCTAGTACCAGTTTGCAATTTAAACGAAAAGCTACATTCATCAAAATCTAATCTTGAGAATACTGATCTCCCAGAAACCTCATCTATAATCAATTTTCTAGCATGAAATTCAATAAAATATGAATCTTTTGAATTTGTAAAATTGATTCGCCCTGATTTAAAACCACTACAAGTGAATTTTTTATTCTTAGGCTCTACTTCTTTTTGCATGCTTCCTCTCTGAACCAGTTCCCCTATGATGAGTTCAGCTTCTTGCGAAGATTTAGGTTTTATGAAAAATTTTTCTTTTTCATTTTCTATAGTTCCTTCACAAGAACCAGTCCAAGAAAACTTTCCCATTTTTTTTTCTTCCCCTAAACTAATTTCTATATTTGAGTTTTCATCTCTACTTAATTCTTTTCCGTTTAGTTTAGAATTACCCTCTCCTAAAATCAGAAATTTTCCCGTAAAGAAAATATCACATTCATTATATGAAAATAGGAAACTAGGGTATAGGATAAGTAGTATAATCAAGAATTGCATTCATCCAGTATCCATAAAAAAACAATCATTGCAAACTCAAATTTTGATATTATCTTTTTTGTTATGGACAAAGAAAAAACTCAAACTAAGTATATTCTATGCAAGAATATTTTGTACCCATCGTAATCATTCTTTTTTTGATTCTTGGATTTGTTCTCTTTTCAATGTCAAAAAAAGCGGAAAAAAAACTTCCACTTGAGGAAGGTAAATCAGAGCTTTTTAGCGAGAAATATGGGGGAGTAGTGGGTTTGATCAAATACAGCGGACCCTATATCCGTGTGACTCTTTATGATGAGTTTATGGTTATCAAATGCAATGATGATATTGTCTTAAAGTATTCTGAAATTACAGATTTCAAAGAAAGTGCCTTCTTATTTACACCTTCTGTAGTTATTGAACATAATAATAAGAGTGCTTCTGGAAAAATCGAACTATTTCTGAAGGATATCCCTAAATTTCTTTCCATCCTCAAAACGAAAAAGTCGATTTGATCCTTAATTCTACTAAATTCCATCTTGGAAATTGGTAGAAGGTACCGAAAATAAAATAGAGTTCGAATGATTCGGACTTTAAATTGTTGTTTTTTTCTCCAAAGAGAAAAATTTAGGACTAACTCATGATAAAATACATCCTAAACCTATTTCGCAAGAAATCTGGACTGGAAGAGTTTTTGAAATATCCTGAGGGCAAAAGATACTATAGAGAAGTCCATGGGATAAAAAAAACCCAATTGGACGATGATGCTCTGAAAATCATCCACCGACTCACTCGTTATGGGCATAAAGCCTATCTTGTGGGTGGATGCATTAGAGACTTACTTTTGGAGAAAAAGCCCAAGGATTTTGACATTGCAACCAGTGCCACGCCTAACCAGATAAAGAATATTTTTAATAACGCAAGGATCATCGGCAAGAGATTCAAAATTGTCCATGTGATCTTTAAAAATAAAATCATTGAAGTCACAACATTTCGCTCCCTGCCCGACCATAGAGTTTCCAAAAAAACTCCCAAAGAAGGTGATTATCTTCTGAAGAGAGACAATAATTTTGGAACTGCTAAGGAAGATGCAGTGCGTAGAGATGTTTCAGTGAATGCTCTTTATTACGATCCTAGAAATGAAACCATCATTGACTTTGTTGGTGGTTATGAAGACATCAAGAATAAAGTGGTAAGAGTAATTGGGAATCCAGATATTTCTTTCCAAGAAGACCCCGTAAGAATGCTTAGAGCTGTTAAGATTTCTGTTCTACATGGACTCGAAATTGACAAAAAAACTAAGCTTGCTCTTAAAAAAAATCGCGGCGAACTAGAGAAAGCTTCTTCTGCTAGAATGTTGGAAGAATACAATAAGATTTTTAGAACATTAGAAACTTCTAATATATTCAAGGGACTTGCTGAGAATCATCTTCTAGAAGTTTTGTTTAAAGAAGCCTTAACAATCACTGCTAAAACTCTAAATTGGGAAGAAAATTTTTTAGAAACCCCAATTGGAACAAGACTTGCCATTGCTGATAGAAAGCTAAAGGAAAGAGAAGAACTCACTCCCATCATCTACTATTCTTTGATTTTTTCAGAAATAGTTGCTGATGCAATCCAAAAGAAAAAAGGGAATCTAGTTCCAATCATCAAAGCTACTTTAGAGCCAATCTTTAAAAGAATCAGTTTACCAAATCGTGACAGAGACAGGATCATTAAGATATTTGCTAGCCAAAATCGTTTTCTAAAAACAAATGATGCTAACTCTCAACAAATAGAAATTTTCAGATCTAAGGATTTTTTCTATGAGGCATTTATGTTTTTTAAATTTGATGCTGAAGCTAGAAAAGATGAAGTAGCCATTCAAGCAGCTTTCTTTTGGGAAATCTCAATGAGAATTCGCCCCGAAAAAAATCTGAATAGAAGACAGAATCATTCTAATAACCAAAAGCAAGATAAGGTTTGGACTCCGCGAAAAAATAAAGATGAAAAAGTTTCAACATCAGTGATTGAAGATAAGAAAGCTCCTGAAAAAGAAACAACTCAGATTGAGAAAGAAGAAGTTGTTATTGCTAAAGAACAGAAAGCTGTTTCTACCAAACAAGAAAGAACTTATGATTCCACTAACGCTCCTATGATTGAGTTAGAAGAGGCAACTTTGATTTTGTATAATAAAAAAACAGAAGCAGATGATTCTTCACAATCTTCAAATTCTACTGAGGAAGAAAAGCCTAAACGTGATAAACAATTCTATAAGAAACGTTATCGTGGAAAGAAATTTCGCAAATTTCCTAATAAGAATTCTGGGTCTGAAGCAAGTGCTAAAGATTCAGGGGGAAAGACTGAAACTTAGTTAACCTAATCACCATTTCTTTGTTAAACCAAATAAAGATATGGTGATTTAAATTGAATCTATTCTTAATAAACAAAAAATTTATGACGATCCTGCAAAAATATAAAAAAATGAAATTAGGTATTAAATTATGAAATATTTTATTTACTGTAAATTTAAAATAACCAATAAAAATATAGCTCATTTGAATTTAAAGAAACGGGGCGTGGGGTGGTAACCCCACA
>JANRLP010000134.1:0-22394 GCA_033762425.1 Leptospiraceae bacterium | reverse complement strand
AAAACGATAGGCGATAGCTATATGTGTGCAGGAGGTATCCCTAAGAGAAATAAAACTCATGCCATAGATTGTGTTTTGGCGGCTTTAGAAATACAAAAGTTTATGAATCTTATGAAAATAATAAAAGAAGAGAAAGGATTTCCCTACTGGGAACTTAGAATTGGAATTCATACAGGACCGTTAGTTGCTGGAGTGATTGGGGAAAAGAAATTTGCCTATGATGTTTGGGGTGATACAGTGAATACTGCATCTAGGATGGAATCATCTGGAACACCCGGAAAAATTAATATAAGTGGTTCCACTTACAATTTAGTAAAAGATTTATTTGATTGTGTGTATCGTGGAAAGGTGAATGCAAAAAATAAAGGAGAGGTTGATATGTATTATGCAAATGGACTCAAACCAGAATTCTCCAAAAATGGAGATGGTAAAACTCCCAATGGTAAATTTTGGGAAGTCTATGGATAGTTATTTAACATTTTAAAAAAAACTATCTTTAATTATTCTAAACTTGAAGATTGTTTTATTAAGTAGTTTAAATGTCAGATATATTAGTTAGAATCTATGTAATATTTTTTTTATCTATTATTCCGATTTCAAGTGAAGAAAATCCTAAAAAGGAAATCATTTTAATCAATGATATTGAAGATTCTTTTCATCTCAATCCAAGCCTCGAGATTTATAAGGATACTCTGGGCAAAGAATCCATTTCTACTATTATTCATCCCGATTTTCAAAATAAATTCATTAATCACAAAATAAAATCTCATAATTACGGTTTTGATAAATCAGTTTTTTGGATAAAAATACATATCCAATCACAAATAACTGATTCTTATATTCTTGAGGTTGCATTTCCAATTTTATATGATGTAAGATTCTATTATCAATCCAATAATGAGTGGAAAGAAGAATTCTCTGGAACTTCTTACCCTTTTAATAAAAGAGCATTAAATGCTAGAAATCCTAATTTTAAATTAAACCTTCAAAAAGATAAAGATGAAATAATTTATTTAAGAGTAGAAAGTGGAGACTCAATTCAATTTCCTATCTTTCTTTTTACAAAAGAAGGTTTTAGTTTAAAGGAAAGAAATGAATCCTTCTGGTTTGGGATATTCTTTGGAATACTAATAGTTATGTTCTTTTATAATTTATTCATCTACTTTTCGGTAAGGGATAAAAGCTATTTATATTACATTTTATATCTTTTCTTTATTGGTCTTTTTTGTTTCTCACAACTTGGATTAGCATTTCAATATTTCTGGCCAAACTTTTCCTTTTTTGCTAAGATAATCAATCCAATTCTTGGAACAGCTACAATATTCACGACTTCCGTTTTTGGTAGAAGTTTTTTAGCCACTAGAAAGAATAATCCAAAATTAGATAAATTTTTTTCGATTCTACAGATTCTTTCGTTGATGAATATACTCATAATTCCATTTGTACCAGTGGATATCTCTGGAAGTATTTTAGCAACTATTAGCGTAATTGTTATTCTAACGATATTCGCTGCAGCAATCATTAGAGTTCGGGAAAATTTCACTCCTGCCAAGTATTATCTTACAGCATGGTTAGTATTAATGTTCGGTGCAGTTGCCTTCTCTTTGAAAACTCTTGGAATTTTGCCATCTTTTTTCTTAACAAATTACGCTTTACAAATAGGTGCAATTTCGGAAGCCACCTTACTTTCATTGGGGCTTGCCTCAAGAATTGATAAGCTTTTGATTCAAGAATCAGAATGGAATACTCAGTTAACAATTGCTCGAAATATACAAAATTCCTTACTACCTCAAAAAATTCCTGACTTTATTAAAAATCAATTCGGCTTCAAATACATCCCAATGATGGGTGTTGGTGGTGATTTTCTAGATATTCAAAGCAATGATAAAAATCAAATTGGATTATTCCTTTGTGATGTTTCAGGGCATGGAATATCCGCAGCACTACTGGCTTCTATGGTAAAAATTTCTTTGAATAGCTGGTTACAGAATATGGAAAGTCCTTTGAAAATTCTTTCGAATATCAAACATTCTTTAACAAATAAAATGAGTGGACATTTTTTGTCTGCAGTAGTGTGTTTTATCGATTTGAATTCAGGAAAAATGAAATATGCTAGTGCTGGTCATCTACCTTCGTTGCTTTTAAGAAAGAATGGAGAATTTATCTGGCTTAAATCAAAAGGTGTGATTATTCATGAGTCCTTTCCTGCTAAATGGGAAGAAATCGAAGTACAACTTTTAGAAGGGGACAAACTTGTTATTTATACAGATGGGGTCACTGAAGCTAAAGATAAAAATGGAGTTTTATACGAAGAGGATCGGTTTCTTAAACTCTGTTTAAATAATTATAATCTTAGTCCAAAGAAATTTTGCGAACAAGTATTGAATGAAATTATCAAATATACTGGAACAGCAGAACTAAATGATGATTTTACAGTTATCGTATTTGAATTTTAACATTCAGTCATAACTTTATAGTATATAAACTATTCTATTTTTTAAGCTTAAACAAAATTTTTTTTAATAATAATCTAAATTTATACTCTATTGCCCACAAAACAAAATCCATCCAATTCCCTAACCCCAAATATTCAATCCAATAAGGATTGACTCAGCGTGTATTGTGAAAAGCTTTGTAACTGTGAAATTAAAAATCATACCTAATGGAAATTTGAAAGATTATTTTTCGGAACAGTTTCTAGAAGTACCTGAGGGTTGTAATTCAATTTTACTAAAAGAAATCCTAAAAGAAAAATTTCCTGAATCTAACCAAACTCTATCACATACTCTTTTTGCAAAAAACAGTTTTGTTCTCACTGAATCTGAAACACTATCACAAAATGATACTATCTATCTAATTCCTCCAGTGAGTGGTGGTTGATGAAACTTTTGACTCTGGAACCAATCCAAGTGGATTTACTTCTATCTTCCATGAAATCTATTGAAGCGGGTGGAATTGTTCTATTTAGTGGAAACACAAGAAATTCTAATCAAGGTAGAAGCGTTTTATATCTTGAGTTTGAGTCCTATGAACCAATGGCTGAAAGAATGATTGCTGAAATTGTTCTAGAAGCGAAAAAAAAATGGAATCTAATCGATGCAATTTGTGTTCATCGTCTTGGAAGAGTCGATCTTGGTGAACCTGCAGTTTGCATAGTTACTAGTTCAGCTCATAGAGATGAAGCCTATAAAGCGAATCAAGAAATTATCAATCGAGTGAAACATGAAGTTCCCATTTGGAAGAGAGAATTTTTTGAAGATGGAACCATTGAATGGGGTGTGCAATGTCCAGGTTGTGCTCATGAAAGTCATTTAAAATGAAAAAAATTTCCATCCTTATCCGTGGACTTGGAGTAATCGGTTTTCCTCTTAGTCGAATTCTTCTGGAACTAAAAAATAAATTTTCTGATTTTGAAATCTATTGTGAACCCTATCGAATTCTTCCTGAAAATCAATATACAATCTTAGACCTAGTGACAAATGGTGCAATCATTGTTGGCACTCAAGAAAATCATTTTCAAGACTATCCGCAAATTCTCTCTCATTGTATTCACGAAGATGAAGTGAGAACTAAGATTGATATTCTACTAGACTGTTCTCCCTCTGGTGTTGCTGAAACTAGAATGAATGAATATATGGAAGAGAAGTATCCATCATGTCAATTTTTTATTGCACAAGGTTCTGAGCATAAATTTGGAAAACAAATTCTTTTTCCTGAGTCTGAATCATTTCTCGAAACTACTAAAGAAAAATTCTTTCATATCTCTACTTGCAATACTCATACCTTAGTCTCTATCCTTAGAAATCTTTCCTATACTGCGATAGACGAAATCGATTTTATGGTTCTTAGAAGAGATGCAGATATGGCAAAGAATGATCCCCATGTTACAGGTCCTCTTTTCCAAATTCCTAAGTTTACTCAAGGAACTCATCATTCCTTCTTTCTAGAAGAATTATTAACTCTAATTGGTAAAAAAATTATTTCTACTTCTTCAGCAATCACAGTAAACTCACCTTACATGCACGTTGTTAGATTCCAAGCTAAGATGAAAGCAAAACTTGAAATAAAGGACATTCTTCAGAATATCGACTCAGATGAATTTTCTGCAAGCACAGAACAACTTTCCACGAATATGATCTTTTCCAGTGCCAGAGATCGAAATTTTCTCGGCAGAATTTTTTCTCACGGGGTTTGGATACTTCCTTGTCTAGAAGTTCATGAAAAGACTGTCAGAGGGGTTGTTGCTACCCCAGGTGACTCAAATGTAATTTTCTCAACCATACTTTCCTCGCTAAAACTCATTCAATACAATCAATTCTCTGAGGTTATGGACTTTTTAAGAAAGTTTAGTCTCAGGAAAATCTAACCTAAACAGTCTAATCTCGTAGATTATAAGCTAAGAGATTTTTTCTTTTTTCCGATGGAAATAGTAATGGTGAGAACTGTATTTTACATTCTGCTTCTCCTTCTATGCACTCAAGCGATCTATGCCGTCGAACTAGATAAGGCTAAAAAGCTAAGAGAGTCGGGAAAAGTAGATGAAGCTATTGCCAGCCTTAAAGAGTCTGGAGCTGGGGATATTGAATCCCAAAAGCTCCTTGCAAAACTCTACCTTGATAAAGGAATGTTCAGTGAAGCGTCTCAGGTCTATTCTCAGATTTGTTCTTCTGTGAACACTCATGATTGTTATAATGAATTTGGAATTGCTAGTCTAAGTGTTAGAAATTACCCTCAAGCAATTTCTAACTTTCAAAAAGCAATTGAACTTCAAAAAGATTCTTCAACTGCACACTCAAATCTTGCGCAAGCATATTATCTACAAAATGAAATGGAAAAAGCTGAAGAAGCTCATGCGACCGCTTTAGAGTTAGCGCCATTCAATCCAATCACTAGAATTAATTTTGGAGTTTTTCTAGTGAAACAAAAAAAATTCCAACAAGCAAAAGAAGTCCTTTATACAGTTGTTGGTGAAAATAAAACTATGTACTATGCTGAATTGTATTTAGGCATTGCTCACTATCATAAAGAAGAATACAATATGGCTTTGATTCATCTCAATAGAGGTATTGCAATCAATCCTGATTATTACGATCTATACTACTATAGAGCGTTAGTTTATTATAAACGTGGTGAGTATAGCAGTTCCTTAGAAGATTTAAAAACTGTCGATAAATTATATCCAACGAATATTAAAACTGCTGTTGTCAGAAAAGTAATCAAGAAGAATATCAAGATATAATAAAATGATTCAAAAATTATTTTATTCTGCTATGCTCTTATTGATTAGTTTTGCGTTATTTGCTAATATTCAAAAAGATTCTAAACCTCTTCCTAAAATTCAAATTACTAAATCTAAACCTAAATGTTGTCCAATAGGAGAATTATCGGGAATCGCCTCTTTAGAAGCAGTTTGCATAGAAGGTACCAAAACGATTCTTGTGTTTCAGTTGGAACAAAACAGTGAAATATGCTCTATTCGAATGAATCTAAAGTTAATCGATAATCATGGAAGAGAATACTATCCTTATGAAATGAAAAATATTGCTGAGTGTCCTAACATGACTAGAGGCAAAAAAGGTCATAGTTTTCAATGGATCTTTGATAAACTAGACAAATCGACAACCACAATTCATGTAAGTGAGGATAATGTTCCTCCACCAAGTAACACAACTAATTGGTCATGGTGGGAATGGAAAAATATTGATATCCGCAAGTGTAATATTTTTTAGCGACACCTAAGCTTAATACAAAAGCATTGTAATTATTGAACTTCACTATCTTATTAACTATTTCTATGATGATCTGGGGAATCAGTTGGACAATGGGAAAAATTGTTTCTGGTTATGCTGATTCCTTTGTTTTACTTTTTTGGCGTTATGCGATAACCACTCTTTGCATGATTCCGATCATGTTCTTTCTAAAAGTAAGTTGGAAGATCACTAGAATTAGTCTTCTATTCATCATCACAGCTGCTACCATCAATCTACTCTATGGATATTTTTTTCTACAAGGTTTAAAAAATGGACTCGCAGGTGCTGGCGGAGTTCTAGTAACAACAATTAACCCAATCATTAACTTTGCAATTCTATCACTCGCGGGTAAGTATCATCCCAAGAAGAAAGAATTGCTTGGACTTCTTGTTGGATTCTTAGGTGGACTAATCATCATTTCTATTTGGAAGTTTAGTCTAACTGAAGTTTTGAGTCTTGGGAATATCTATTTTCTAGTAGCTAGTTTTGTTTGGGCAGTAAATAGTATCAACTCTCAATATGCGGGAAAAGTCATAAACCCAATCCTATTCAGTTTCTATATCAATTCTATCTCAGTTCCTATACTATACTTATTTGTTTATGATAAAAATTTTTTGGCAGCCCTAGAATTTGGATCTGAGTTTTGGATCTGTATGTTCTATCTTGCAGCTCTTTCCACAGCCTTAGCTACTACTATCTATATCATTGCAACCTCCAAACTAGGTTCTGAAAAAGCTAGCTCATTCGTTTTTCTTGTTCCCGCATTTGCAGTACTAGGGAGTTTTTTCATACTCGGAGAAAAACCAACTTGGAATTCTATACTGGGTGGGGCGATTGCAATTCTAGCAGTAAGAATGCTTCATACAAAACCTCATAAAAAGGTAGAAGAGAGTTAAGATTTTTCTTGACATTTTTATTTTTATCATACACCTTATGAATAGGAGTAGTCTATGTCTAATAATCTAAATACCTTTGAAGAGAGAATGGCAGGTTATATGGCTTATCACCGTGATCCAAGAAATCGTTTCACTCATTTTTTTGGAGTTCCTATGGTTTTCTACTCTCCTCTCATTGCACTAGGTTGGGCAAGAACAGAAATCGCTGGAGTTGAAGTAACGTTAGCCGCAATCGTCTGCACTCTGGTTATGCTCTGGTACATCAAACTAGACTGGAGTCTTGGACTCATTATGTCGTTGCTTTCCATCCCTGCTTACTACTACTGTGACTTAGCTTCTAAACTTCCATTTAACGAATCACTGACAATTTTTTTAGCGATTACAGTTATTGGTTGGGCAATCCAATTTGTAGGACACTACTTTGAAGGCAGAAGACCAGCGTTAGCCGATAACCTTGTGCAATCTTTAATGGGACCACTCTTTGTTGTCATTGAAGTAATTTTTGCTTTGGGGTTTCGTAAAGACCTAGAAGCAAATGTAAATGCTAAAGTTAGCAATTATGTACCTTCAAAATAAATTTTGAGGATTGCAAAACTTTTCATACCCAGATAAACTCCTAAAAGGCTAAACAATAGATTCAGTCCTATATTGCTTATGCCTAACCAAACATTTCCTTTCATGAAAAGTTGAATTGTTTCTAAGCTGAAACTGGAGAATGTAGTAAAACCACCCAAAAACCCTGTAATGCAAAATAGACCTAAACTTTGATTAGGCTTTGTCAATAAATAACTCCAAACGAATCCAATTATGTAAGAGCCAATAATATTTACTGATAGTGTTGCCAATGGGAAATTAATTCCTAAAACTTTCCAAAGTTCTCCAACCAAATAGCGACTAACGCTTCCAATTCCACCACCTAAGAATACGAATAATACACTCATCTGATCTTAAATACAGGAATGATGATTAGATAAGTTACTGTTGTTATCAAAACTATATAGATTAAATTCAGGATAAAACCTGCCTTAGCCATATTCTTAGGATCAACCATCTTAGAACCATAAACAATAGCGTTAGGCGGTGTTGCTACTGGAAACATAAATGCACAACTTGCAGCGATAGTAACAGGAATAGTGAAAAGTAGTTGATTTACTCCCATAGTGGTTGCTAAAGCGGAAACCACAGGAAGTAGTGCTGCTGTTGTTGCAAGATTACTTGTGAGTTCTGTCAAGAATACAACTAACGTAATGATAATCACTACTAAAACGAATTCAGGTAAGTTAGTAAAAGATGAAAGTTTCACTCCAATCCAAGATGCAAGGCCAGACTTATCAGCAATGTTTGCAAGACTAAGTCCTCCGCCAAACAATAGTATTGAGTCCCAAGGAATCTTATGGATTGAGTTTGCGTCCAGCAAAAATCTATGTTCTTTAAAACTGATTGGAAGTATAAATAGTAAAACCGCTCCCGCCATGGAAATGCTAGCATCCGTAAAAATTGGAAAGTTCTTAGCGATAATTGGATGAAAGATCCACCCAAACACTACTAATAAAAAAACTAAAGTAACCATATACTGTTCAATAGAAAATTTCCCAAGTAGCTTTAGTTCGTTTTCTAAATATTCCTTACTACTTCTTTCTTCATTTTTGATAGGAAATAAAAAAATAGTAAATAGGAAATACAATACTGGAATTGTAATGATAAAAATTGGCAGTCCAATCCAGAGCCAATCAATAAAATTTATAGTGATCTGAAAGTTTTGTTTTAGATAACCAACCAAAAATACGTTCGGTGTGGTTCCAATGATAGTACAAAGTCCACCAATGCTCGAACCATATGCAATGAAAAGCATCAAACTAGTTTCAAAATTTATATCTCTTTCTTTTACTCTAAGTACTAAAATCACTGATGTTCCAATTGGTAACATCATAAGAGCTGTAGAAGTATTATTCACCCACATACTTATAAACATTGTTGCAATTAAGAAACCCAGTAGAATACTTTTTTTACTATCGCCAAACAATAGTATTATATGAATTGCAATTCTTTTATGAAGATTTGTCGATTCTAGTCCTGTAGCTAAGAAAAATCCTCCTAAAAATAAAAAAATGATTGGGTTGGAATAAGAAACTGAAACCTCAGCAATATTAGATACACTTAATATTGGAAATAGAACTAACGGAAATAGTGCTGTGGCATAGACAGGAATTGCTTCAGTAATCCAAAACACTGCCATTAGCAGTGCAACCATGCCCGTCCTAAATCCGTTTTTGGATAGACTTGTTTCAGGTGACCAAAGAACTAAAACTAGAAAAAGTAGAATTCCAAAATAGAACCCAAACTTTTTCAAAATTTGATCCCAGATCTATGGAACTTCAATTTTTCCATAGTTTATCTCACCATGAGTTAGTGTAGGAAAAATGGGAGCATGTCTTAGAAGTGAAGTTAACTCAGAGGAAGGAAATACATTCTTAAACCTAGGATCTTTTTTGTTTTCATCTGCAATATACTTCTCTTTAATCATGGAATCATATTGGTCAATGCTATCTTCTCTAGTATTAGCATTTAGAACAACTTCAACATTGTAAAATTTCGCATAACGTTTAAGACCGGGTATTTTAGAAATTTCTGGATGCCAATTATCTGCAGAAACTCCATTCTCAGAAGTAATCCAAATCCCATCGGGAGTATTGATGCATAAAGAATGATTTCCGTCTGTGTGACCCGGTGTTGAAATGAGTGCCACTCCATGACCTAACTCAACATCCCCATTCAAAGAAACTAAATTCTTAGTTTGAACGTTCTCAAGTCCCCCGGGAACATACCATGCCCATTGATGAGGATGTGGAGAGCGAAGTGTATCAATTTCTTTCTCTTGAAACAAAAATTTAGCATTGGGGAATAACGCTGGAATTGGATCCTTGCTACCATAAGCAGGTTCCACTGTTCCCATCAGAAGTCTTAGGTCTTGCACATGAAGATGATCGAAAGAAACATAGTCAATGTCTGAGAGTTTTAGTCCCGTGGATTCAATTGCATTCTTTACTGTTGAAAATCTTTTAGTAAAAACTTTATATGATAAAAACTCTCCAAATGTATCTAATAGATTTGCATAAAACGGAGCTTTCGCTGAACCCTCAGGAATCGTTGGTTCCCAAACCAAAGTCTTTCTCTTTCTGTCGAAGCCTTCAAACTGTACAATTACTACACTATTTTTAATATTGATGAATGGGTTGAGTGAAAACCAAGCTGCACCACAAAAAGCAAACTCAACAGGATATACTGCAGAAATTAGTTCCACAGTTTTCATTGCTAGAATCGGTTTTGTTTTCTTAAACCTAGTTCTAAAATCAGTTGCCTTTTCTTTGATGAGTCCAATCCTTTTTCCCCTAGGCCAAGTTGACTCTACATCTTTAAATTCTTGGATAACTTTAAACTCATTTTTTTTAGTTTTCATAACCATACTCATTCCATTTATTTGCATGAATCTCTTTTTTCAAGTAATAAGTTTTGGTTGACAGAAAAAAGCCCGTAGATAGAATAATAGTGTTGAAACTTGGAATTCTAAATCTATTTACTCTCGTTAAGCGAGAGTATTTTCCTCCTAAACTAATTGATAAATATATTTTTTCAGAATTCATTAAAACTTTTTTAGGGACTTTGATTCTTGTTATTGGTATGATGCTAATTGTGCAGTTCAGAGGTGAGCAAAAAACTTTCTCTGTAACCAAACAACCCACGTATCATATTTTGCTTTATTTATTATACACAATACCTGGAATCCTAACCTTTGCAGCTGCTCCTGGAGTAATGTTCTCAGTTTGTTTTGTGATTGGTCAGTTCAATGCAAATAAAGAACTTGTTTCGATCCTTGCTGCTGGTGTTTCATTCTATAGAGCAGTAAGCACAATTTTCATTTTTTCAGTCTTACTTTCATTTATCGTTTTATTCTGGAGTCAATTTATAGCACGACCTTCCAATAATCTTGCTGCAAATGAGCTTTCTATCATTCAAGCAGGAACTGGAACCAAAAAAGATCTTGTCTATCAACTTCATATTAAGGGCAAAGAAGGTTTTTACTATATCTACTGGTATGATAACAAAGAGAAAAAAATTAAGGGCGGTTTTAATTATGTAAAAATCAATTCTTCAAATGTACCTGAATTTGTTCTCTCAGCTCAGAGTGCTAAGTACAATTCGGAGGCAAAAAATTGGCTTCTAGAAAAAGTAGAAGAGATTAAGTTCAAAAACGACTTAACTTTAGATTCCTATAAAACTTTTCCTTCTAAGGAATATGTTTTACCAGAAGAACCAGAATATTTTGAAAAACCAATTAGAAGTCTAGAGCAAATGAATTTTTGGGAACTAGGAGAGGAGATTGGAATTAGAAAAGGCAAAGGAATGCCCTATGGTGAATTGGAAGTGGAAAGACAATCAATTCTAGAAAAACCTCTTATGTGTATCTTGGTGGCAATTATTGGTGCAATTGCAGGAGCATCCACACCCAAAGGTGGGGCAGTGGCTTCCTTATTCCTAACGATTGTAGTGATTCTTGGATACTATCTTTTGTATGCAACTTTGAAATCGTTAGGCGATAACGGAGGGATCAATCCAGTTCTTGCCGTTTGGGCAACACCAACACTTTTTGCTTGTGCTAGTGGATATTTAGTTTGGAAGTTTAACCTCTAACTAGTTTTTCAACAACTCTAGCATCGATCACTTTCATCATGTCTTTGCTCACTTCAATTGTGTCTAGATTATTGAGTTCACGGTTGATATCGCTAGAGAAAAGTCTTGAAACCTCATTTTCGATCTTACTAATTTCTGCTTCAATATTCTTTTGTCTAGATTGGATTGATCTAAGAAGTTCTTCTTTCTCAATCTGCATATCATTAAGACTTTCTTTTTCAATTGCAGAACTTTCATAAAAAAGAGTCACTAATTCTGAATCCATCATGTTCCCAGATTTTAATACACTAAACTTAGTTTGTTCACGAGTATATTCAGTTTGCAAACTGGAAAGTTTTTTCTGAAGATGCACAAGTTGGCTTGCAAAGTTGCGAACAACGTTCACTGAGTCAGCAATTGGTGAAGTCTTAGGTAGAGGAGAACTAACACTTACTGTCTTTTCCCCCACTGAATCTTCTTTCTGTACAGAAAGACTTTCATTCGACTTAGAAATTATTTGCTCATTTTGAATTTTCATTTCTTACTCCTTTAATGAAAATCTAGATTACTCCATTTATTCTATCGACCAGATTTAATAAATCGAGAAGTTTGAAAAATAATTTTTTTATCAAATTTTCTATTTTTTGAAAAATAATCCTAATGAGACATAAATAATCTATTGCAATTTAAGTTAGGATTTTCAAAGATTGAACTAGGTAAATTCTATTGAAAAAAGAAAAACTAGTCCTAATTTTACATTCAGTATTTGGCTTTTTATCAGTTGGACTCGGAGCTTTTGGAACTCATGGTCTTAGAGAAAAACTTAGCCCTAAATATTACGAAGTATGGAAAACAGCAAACGAATATAATTTTTATCATTCAATCTCAGGAATTCTTGCTGTGATCCTTTTCTTATATGCTAAAGAAAATAAATTCTTCTATGGAAGTATTGCTTTTGTGTTAGGAAATATTTTATTCTCAGGAAGTTTATACTTTTTAGCAATTACAGAAATAAAATTTCTTGGGATCATAACTCCCTTCGGTGGTGTTCTTTTTCTTATTGGTTGGTTTTTTTTGATTCTGGGTAGTACAAAGATCAGTTTGAAATGAAATATTACATTTTACTAATATTACTATTTCAACTTGATTGCAATTCAAATGAGGATATCCTAGAACAAGTCTATCCGTCAAAAAAAGATTTCCCAAGAATATTGAAATGTGAAAAAAGAATACTTACCTCCTCTAAAGAAGAAAATCTTATTTGTATATTTAGAAGTAGAAATGAAGAAACGTTAGGTATTTTTACTAAAGAACGAAAGTTAATTTTCCCATTACGATTTCTAATGTCTTATTATGGTGAATATAAATTTCTAGAAAAAGAAAAATCTTGGACACCAATCAAATCAAGTGATGAAGACAAACCATTCATCATTAGAACAATAGATTACTATAAACTTGGAAATGATGAATTTGATTCAATCATTCTAGAAATTCTTTCAGAAGAACCTCCCAATGGAATTTTTAATACTCTTTTGATTTATAGAAATGGTATAAGAATTTTTGATGGATTAGATTTAGCATATACTTTAGGCGAAAAGTTTCCTCGTAAAATCTTGTGGAAACTGGATAGAGATAATTCAAAATTAGAAATTTTTTCCTTTGACGAGAAACCCCTTACAAAGTTATACTTTCAGAATGAGAAGTTTGAATCACTTCCTAAGAACAATAAATGAATTCATATACTAAAGAACAAATATACAGTGCAAGAATTGAAATTGTTAGAGCACAGGTCGAACGATTTCATGAGTTTTATAATAGCTACTTTCAACGAGCGGAGACACTTAGGATGGTTGAGTATTTCTTTGAAAAGATTTATAATCCTGAAGGAAAGAAAGAATGGGTTGAGTTAGCAATTGGAAGTTATGAACACGTAAAATCAATCATGAAAGAATCTACCCAAGAAAGTGTAGATCATTTGATTGAGCTAAACCAAAGAACTGATGAGCTAGATGAAAAAATGGGTATCCTACTTTTAGATTCAGGTTGGGACGGAAAGAGTAAGATTTCCAGAACTGATTATGATACTTTTTTTAAACAACTTGGTTATGCGAAAGAGAGAAGAGAGCAACTAACGTTCGTTTTGAATAACATGAGCCAATTTTATGAACTTGCTCATCGCCCGATCAATGCATATATTATGACTCCCTTAAAATATGTTACTAAAACAATTGGGCTTTTTCCAATCTATGCAATCTTAGAAGAAGGTTACCTTTCTTGTCTTCCGGTCAAAAGAGAAATTTTTGAAGAATTTCACAAAGAAGTAGAACGTAAGGAAAATGAATATCTCGATAGACTATTACCTCTACAATGAAAGAACTTAAACATCACAGTCGAAGAAAAAGAAAGCTCAAACAAAACAAAGATAATTCTGAACGTTGGTTGCTTACTTATGCAGATATGATAACTCTGCTACTTGGACTTTTTATTATTATGTATTCAATATCTACAGTTGATACCAATAAACTCAAAAGTATTGCGGGCTCAATTCGAGGAGGTTTTGGTTTAGACACACTAGGTGACAGTTTAGTAAACGAGGGCAACACTGGGAAGGTGAATGATCCCGATCTAGTACCTAAGTCAATCATCTATAGACTTTGGGAAAGATTAAAGCAATCTATTTCAAAAACATTAGTTGTGAATAAGGTATTGATTAAACTTGAGAACAATGAGGAACTAACGTTAACCTTACCAGCTTCTTCATTAGGAGAAGGTAAGATAAAATTACCAACAGAATCCGACGAACTATTTCAAAGACTTTCAGAAGTGAATAGAGATGTTCCCCTAGAGATTGTTGTTAGAGTTCAGATTCCCTATCTTGATTCAACTGAGAAGGATAATTTTCAGAATAACTGGGAATTCAATGCTCACCGTGCAAGTATCATTGCTAAATTCATCTCCAAAAAGTATGGAATTTCTGAATCCAATATTTCAGTGCAAGGACTTGCAGACTTTCAACGTTCTAATCAAGTTCCAGAAACCCCTGAAGATGAAGCAAATCAAGAAAGACTAGAAATACTCATCAAAAAGAAGAAAGAAGTATTTACTCCTAAACCACCTATTGCTCCCAAAGAGAAAGAACAATAACTCTCATTTCTAATAGCGAAACATCGCTTACACTCGATTAGAAAATGGACTAATGAAATATTGATTATAAATTAGTATCACCTTTAGTTGTCATAAAATAAATTTCTTGGGCGTCTTTTCCAGCTCTCAGCTTCGGTCAATAAATTTTGCACTTCGGTACGCTTTCAGCTACTCAGTGACCAAAATTTATTGACCACGCTTCGATCTGGGACGCGGGTTCTGCTGTTTACATCGCATGGGTTTTGGTGTGGTTGCTCTGGTTTGGGAGCGTTGTCCTAGTTGCAAGAACTTTTCCGTGGTTGGTGCTTTGTAATAACTATTAACTTATCAATAATTTATTTTGTAATAACTGTTTTCTTGGTGAACAGACAAAAAAGCCTTTACGCCTAAAGGTATTTTTCTCTACCAGAGCGAAAACGTTGAATCAAAAACAATTACGAATTACACTACTAATACAAGATGCCAGAACGATTACAAGACAACTCATACAAAATAGAGGAAAGCCCGTCTGCCGCCCAAAAATTTCTTATTGGTAATCTGAGTAATACAAACCCGAATTGCGACTAACGTTTTGCCTCGAAAGAAGCATAGAAACCAATATCGGGTGAGGTTGCATAGTTGATAATATCTTCCACAACACCAAAAGTGAATGTGCCATTGGAAATAAGTTTTTTATAGCCAAATCCTACCTGATGAGTTGGTTTTCCAAGTTTTCCAAAATTTACAAAAGGGGATTCAGTGACTACGTATTCTAAAGATACAATTGAGGTTTTACTTAAACTATATTCTAGTGAGTTTCTAAGCACCCATCTTGTTTTGGGAAGACTAAATTGATAATAGCTAGTTTCACCAAACCAAGTATGAGAGATACCAAGTTTGAAATAAAATTTATCCATAAAAGACTTTCCTGCAACCAGAAATACAGATCGATCATAGCCTGGGCTTGCTAGTAAAAAACTATCTCTAACAGGAAACTTATATTGAAGACCAAATTTTAGTTTATCTAAGTATTTTCCAGAGTATAAATCAAATTCAGTAAATGCTCTTGGACTACCCGCACCCATACGATCCTGCGACCTTAAGGCTATAACTTCTGTTGTTTCTTGAAAAGCAAGTTCTGGTCTTTGCAAAAAAATATAATCTTTGAAACTAGACCTAGCAACTTCCTCAATTGTAATTGGAGGATCGTCTTTACTTCTTGGATAGATCCTTGAATCAAATTCACGTAATAAAGTTCTAGCAGGGTTATTATCAATTAAGCCATAATAAGCCCCAAATGGCTCGTAACTAACGTTCATTCTATCTCTAGGATATCGATCTCTGTCTCCTTGAGTGACTCCAGTATAACGATGAAACCTTTCAACAGTAGTATCTAACATTCCGCCACCTTGTGAGATATATGAAAATGAACCATTGATTGTCCATCTATCCAATAGAGCATAACGCAGAGTAGCTTCAGTCTGTGCTTCTTCACCATCGATTAGAAAATAATTCTGTTGTCTTGACCAAACATTCATGTATCTAAATGTAAGTCGTCCACTGATACTACCTCTTTTGAGAGAATCATTATCTAGAGGAAGAAGTGGTTGTCGAATTACTTGAAAATTCACTCCATATGGATAGTCAGAAAAAGCGTTGAGTGGAATAGAAAGAATTGAGACAATGAAAAGAACTAACGTTTTCAATAGAACTTCACAAAACCATTTTCTATAGTCTTGTGAAGTCATCTTATTTGATCTAATTGGGAGTATATACTCCATCTGCAGGAGCTTTGTAGTTTATTTCAAATATATCATAATCTGATTTTCTAAAACCAGTAGCAAATGCAACAGTGATTCCAATGTTGAACCTAGTGGAACTTTTCATTGCTGTAAGAGCATACTTTGCTATTTGTTCGTTAGTTACTGAAAAGGGGTGAATTCTACCCTTAGTTTCATCCAAATATAGGCCTTCATAGGTTCCAATAAAAGTTCCTTGGTAGTCCAATTGTAAGATTCTTCCATAGACTGAGAAATTTCTTTTTGAACCTGATTTTTTCACTATGAGTTTTTCTCCAAGCTCAGGAGCAACGTTAGTCTCTTGCGTTTTTGCAGCTAGAACTTCAAAATCACTTGATAAGGTTATTGATTTGATTCTGTGAATCTTATAGTCAATGAGCAGTTCAGCATTAATACTTTTTTTGAGAAGATTTACAACCTCAGCATTTTGTGGTCTCACGCTAAACTCAATTTGCTTTTTGGTTAGCTTAAAACACTCATCTTTTGCTTCATCGCATTTTTCATCTTGAGCATAAGAACTGATCTCTAGTAATCCCTCAAATGATTCAAAAACCAAACCCCTGCTTTCAATCTGAACAATTTTTGCAAGAACTGAACCTTCTGCATAAGTTCCAATGGCAAGTAATGAAGAACTATTGAAGGCAATGAGTAGAATCAACTGATATAAAAATATATTGAATAAATTTTTCATAAGTTTCGAGAATAGAATCCTCTCTAAAACTTGCAAGTAGAATTTACATTTACCGATAACTTAAGTATGAAGCATTTTACTAAGGCAGATATTTTAAGTTTAGAAAAAATTTATAGAGCTAATTTAATCAATTCAAGCAGTGGTTATAAACCAGCAAATATAATCAGCACAATCTCTAAATCTAAACAAACAAATCTTGCCATATTTAGTTCTGTTTTTCATCTAGGAGCCAACCCACCTTTGCTTGGGATGATTGTGCGACCTGCCACTGTGCCAAGAAATAGTTATGAAAATTTAAAAGAGATTGGTTATTATGCAATCAATCATGTGCAAAAAGATTTTGTAGAAAAGGCACATTTTACTTCTGCTAAGTTTCCCAAGGAAGTTTCAGAATTTGATGCATGCAAACTAACTGAAGAATATATAGATGGATTTCCAGTTCCCTTTGTAAAAGAAAGCAAAATAAAACTTGGAATGAGATTTGTCCAAGAAATTCCGTTAGTTGTTAATAATACAATTTTAATCATAGGTGAGATTGAACATCTAATCTTACCAGAATCAATCTTACAAGAAGATGGGAACCTATCTCTGGATAAGATTCAGGATGTTTGTGTAAATGGTCTAGAAACATATTTTACAGTTGATAGGTTAACATCATTTCCTTTTGCTAGACCTGAAAATCTTCCTGACTTCAAATAATATCGTATTACAATAGTATCTCGAAACAATACTATTTAGTAAACCTTGGAAGGAAAAAGATGATTTAACACTTGACAATGATTCTTAGTCATAAAACTTGGCATCAATCGAACGGAGGAAGTCAGGTGTGAATCCTGCGCTGTCCCGCAACTGTGTTTGGAAATTTTTAATTTCCTGAAGCCAGATACTCCTCTTTTTAGAAATCTTCTCGTGGAAAGGAAGGTTTTTTGCAAGGGTATCGTACCTAAGAAGAGTATATTCTCATTGTTCGTAAAAACTTTGGAGAAAACAAATGATTCTAAGAATAACAATTCTATTAATCACAATTACAATCAATTTCATTGGTTGTGGAAATAAAGAAGAAACATCTAAACCAGCTGATACAGCACTTGGTTTATTGATTGGGGCTGGTCAAGAAAGTTCAAAAGACTTTATCTTAAATGGAAGTTGGAATAGTTTCACTGGAAACGGAACAACTTCTACAACGATAGTAACTTATAATGCAAAATCAGGAACAGGAGTAACGTTATCTGATAATGCTTTGGGAAGTTTTTATAGTTTGATTGCAGACTATAGCAATGCAAATGGAACTTTTATTGCACAAAACCCTCCTAATGGTGGAGCCTTTGCTCCAATCACTGTAAGTGGAACAACTTTTACAGATACTAATAAAGGAAAGTATTTTAAAACTGTTTTCTTTAAAGATGGTGCTGCTGCTAATACATATTGGTTATGTACTCTTTCGGCAACAGGAAGCAATACTCTAGCTGAAGCAAACGCAATCGCTGACACAGCCAATAGATCCAACCCAGGTACAACAGGATGTGGTGGAAACTTTCCTTGGAGTAGAATCGTTAAAAGATAGTATGCTTCTAAAATAAAAAATTCTAGCTTTAAGCTGAATTTTTCATCAACAAATTTTCCCCGGATTTCTATTGTTCTTAATGAATTCATAGAAATCTGGAAGGAAAGTTCTCATTCTGAAACGAAAATTAAAAAGTTCTTCCCTAGAATTTTCTTTCACAAGTAACTAAACTTTAAATAATTGTTCCTTGTAGGATTATATATACTAAAATGAACATAATCTCTTTAATTACCTTTAGGTATATCCGTGGTTCAAGAGCTTTTGGACTACTCTCACTGAAGTCCCGACTTTCCTTTATCGTGATGGCTGTTGGAGTTTCCCTTCTGATCGTAGTACTTTCCATTTTCAATGGCTTTCAAAGACAAGTAAAAGAGTCGCTCTGGAATGGTGGTCCCCATGTCACAATTGAAAATAATTATAGCACTGGTGAGATCAAAAATTATGAAAAAGTGATTGAAGGACTTTTTGAAAATGAGTTCCTAAAAGAAAATGTTATCTCGATGCAGGGTAGCATTTCTAGTAACGGACTGTTACAAAATAATAATAATTTCGTCCCAATTATGATTCGAGCGATTCCAGTTAGCTCTGAATCAGATTTAGTGATGAATAAGATTCCTAATTTCCCTAAACTAGAATACTATAGCAAAGAAACTCTTCCCACAATCACTAAGAATAACACAGTTGTGATTGGAAAAGAAATGGCTAGTCTCTATAATCTTAGCCTGAATAGAACATTGACGATTGCAGTTCCGAGTGGAAGTTTCAACGTTACTCGCGGTGTGGAACTTAGCATCAATAATTTTGAAGTTGTTGGACAATTCAGAACAGGTTATTATAATTTTGATTCTAAGTTCATCTATCTTTCTCTTCCCATAGCACAAAAATTTTTCAAGATGGGAAACTCAGTGAATCAAATTACTCTGAAATCAAAATCCCTTGAACTACTTCCAGAGATTAAAAAACAAATTTTTGAAACTACTAGAAGTGTTGAGTTTCAAAAGAAACTTGGCAATGCAAATTATTATTTTACAGTTAGAACTCTAGCTGAAGAACAACAAAATTTTCTCTCTGCACTTAGAATGGAAAAAACAATCATTTCCAATATAGTTTTTCTTTTCATCATTCTTGCAGCCCTTGGAATGGTTGCAACAGTGTATTCACTCGTACGATCCAAGAGAAAATCCATTGGTATCTTAAAAGCACTTGGGCTTCCCTCTTCTTCGATACTACTCATATTCACTTTAAATTCAATGTTGATAGGACTACTTGCTTCACTATTTGGTGGAGTGATTGGAATTTATTATGCAGTAAACTTAGAATCAATTCTTGAGTATCTTGGTGCAGTAGTGAACTATATAGGAAGAATGATCTTCGCTGATTGGAAGATTTGGATTCCTGTTCCTAAAGATGTTTATTACTTCGATCGTCTTCCTGTTGATATAGATATTTCATTTATATTTATGGTGACAACTGCTTCCACAATTCTTTCAGGTCTCGCTGGCTATTTTCCTGCTAGATGGGCTTCACGTCTAGATCCAGTGGAAACGATAAGGAATGATTAAGAATCGATTTCTACTCATCTTAATTGGATTTACAATTATTCCACTTTTGGTGAGTGCAATCATTACATATAATATATTTAGTAAATATATTATAACTTTGGAAGAAGAAAAGTCAACATCTTCAGCTAACACTGCAATTAATTTATTTTTGAGAACTGGTGTTATCTTTGAACATGGTGTGAAAATCCAAACCTTTTGGGATGATGCCAAATATAATTTTGAATCAAGAAATCTCGCTTGGATTGATGAACAGTTCGGTGCATCAGTACTCACAACGTTAGGCGCAGACTATGTATTTGCAATAGACAAAAACTATTTAGTAATGAGTTCTACAGGAAAAGAAGTTTTGCCCAACAACCTTTCAACAAGTAAAATTTTTCAAAAAATGCAAACTGAAACCAAAATCCACACGGGACTTTACAAAGGACTTTATGGTCTTTCCTTTGCAACAGTCTCTAAAGTTTTACTATACGAAGGAAAGGGAACACCAGGTGGTTATGCAATTTTTGGGTTCTATTTAAAACCAGAACATATCGCAAGTGCTGAACAAGAGTCTAATTGTCAAATATTTATTTACAATGAAGCGAGTAAGTCTATCTATTCTTCAAATAATGTAACAGAGCTTCCTTTTAACCCTAAAGATAAAAAAGTTACGTTCAAAGATAAGACCTATTTACTTTCTTCTCAAATTGTGAAAGGACTAGATGAGAGTTCTAGTTCAACTATTTATGTTCTTACTCCTGCGAAAGCAAGTATAGAGGCAAAAAATGGAATTCAAATTATGATTCCAATTCTAATTCTAGCAAGTCTATTGATTACTTATTTTAGTGCCAATTCTATAGCTGATAGAATTGTTGTGCCCATTCTAAAACTTTCAGAATATCTCACAGAGGTTGAAAAAGGAAATCTCACTCGTGAAGAAAATAATCGCTATTTTGGAGAGATTGGTACTATTTTTAAGACTTATAATAAAATGATTTCTGGTTTAAAAAATCTAATCATAAAGATATTAGGTTTTTCAGAAAACCTTACTACTTCTTCAGTAAAACTCAATAACAAATCGATAGGTCTGAATCAGTCTTCTAGTGAAATTTCTGAAAATATTTTAAAGATCACATCTTCAACTAAAGAAATTTCTACAAAGGTAAAAGAATCGAGAGACAAGATTCAGGATATGAAACTAAAACTAGAAGAAACAGAAAACTCTTTTCTAGAGATGAAAGATGTTTCTAATGAAGCATCTGAAATAGCTGGCAAAGGATTCAATAAAATTCATTCTTCTGAATCAACAATGAATCAATTATTGAGTAGTAGTGAAAATTTACAAACAACGATAATAGAACTAAAAAAGAATTCAGAACATATTCATTCTATCTTAGAAGTTGTTGCTTCCATTTCTAAAGAGACTAATTTACTATCGTTAAACGCATCTATTGAAGCATCTCGCGCAGGAGAACAAGGCAAGGGTTTTGCTGTTGTAGCAGAAGAAATAAACAAACTTGCGATTAGTACTGCAAGTTCTATTTCAGAAATAAAATCAACTGTTGACTCGTTGCAAACAGTAATTGGCTCTACTATTCAAAAAATTTCCGTCGAGTCTAAGCTAATTCATTCAACAGCAAATGAACTTTCTCAAGCCAAACAAGCAATCATTGAAATTAAAGAAATCATGAAGGGTTTTCAAGAAAACTTAAATATCCAATTCAAAAAAATTGAGTCAGTGAATTTAGAGGGAACAAAACTTTTAGAACAGATTAATTCATTTGATCGCTTTTCTGATTCAGTAGCTCAAAGCGCTGAAAGAACATTAGAAGTTTCTAATGGACAATTTGAGTCAAGTGTTGAAATGAAAGAGCTTGCTAAAGATATGAATACTCTCATGAAAGAACTTAAAAATTTAACTGAACAATTTAGGATTCAATAGCCAATTTAGCTACTAATACTAACGTAAGTTCGATAAATGGATTTTATATCAGAAAGCAAATTAGTAATTATTTCTTGGGCGTCTTTTCCCGCTCTCAGCTTCGGTCAATAAATTGCTTCATCGCAATTTATTGACCACACTTCGATCGGGGACGCAGGGGCTTTGCTGTTTATATAGCAGGGGTTTTTGTGTGGTTACTCTGTTCGGGTAATTTTTCTCTTATTTTAGCGACTTCTCTCTGGTTGCTCTAATTGAGGAGCTTTGTCCTAGTTGAAAGAGCTTTTCTGTCGTTGGTGCTTCGTAATAACTATTACCTTTTCAATAATTTATTTTGTAATAACTGTTTTTATGAAATTTCTTGACTAAGTAATAACTAAATCTTTAAAGTTCAAGTTTTTTTGTAATAATTGTTTGTTT
>JANRLP010000133.1:0-51207 GCA_033762425.1 Leptospiraceae bacterium | reverse complement strand
CAATAGTTCAGCCATCTTGTATTAGTGGTGTCTTATCTGATCGTATTTGCTTCACCGTTTTCGCTCTGGTAGAAAAAATTGCCTTTTGGCGTAAAGGCTTTTTTGTGGGTTCGTCAAACAAACAATTATTACAAAAAATCTTGAATTTTAAAGATTTAGTTATTACATAGTCAATAAATTTCATAAAAACAGTTATTACAAAATAAATTATTGAAAAGGTAATAGTTATTACAAAACACCTACCACGGAAAAGTCCTCCCAACTAGTGTAAAGCTCCTCAATTAGAGCAACCAAAGGAGAGTCTCCAATACAAGAGAAAAATTACTCTAACAGAGCAACTACACATAAATCCAAGCGATGTAAACAACAAAACCTTTGCGTCCCCGATCGAAGCGTGGTCAATAAATTTCGGTCACTGAGTAAAAAACCCTGAAAGGGTTTTTGTATCGAAGTGCGAAATTTATTGACCGAAGCTGAGAGCGGGAAAAGACGCCCAAGAAATAGTTAAAGTGAGTTCTAAGTATGAAAAGAAATTACTGAAGTGTTTAAGATAGCCTTTGAGATAAGATTCTTATACCTAACTCATGTTAAGTAATATCAGCTACAATTAGTGTGATATCATCCTCAAATTCTTTCTTGAAACCCACCCATTCTTTCAAACGATATGCTAGAAAAAAAGTAAATCCTTCGGCACTCATGTTTTGATTTTCTTTTAAAGCTTGGAATAAATTTTCAGTCTCAAACATTTCCATTTTTTCATTGAAGGCTTCTAAAATTCCATCAGTATAAATTAAGATTCTATCACCATGATAAAGTTTTTGTTTATGTTCAGTGATATTGATTTGAGGAAATAATCCAAGCAATTGACCCTTTGATTCCATTCTATGGATTGTTCCTTCACTTCGTCTATGAATCAAAATTGGAGGATGACCACCACTTGCATACGTTAGTTCCAATGCATCTAGGTCTAGATAAGCATAAACACAACTCACAAAATTCTTTCCAAGATTTCCATAAAGTGAATTATTCATTTTAGAAAGTGCCTGACTTGGTTTATCATGAAACTCACCTGTCGCTGCAAAGGAAACCTTTACCATGGAAGCAATCAAAGCAGCTGCAGGTCCATGTCCAGAAACATCAGCAACGATACAAGAGATACTATTTCCTCTTACTCTATAGTCATAAAAATCTCCACCAATTTGCTGCATCGGAAGATAATAGCTAGAAATTTCACAACCCTTAAGTTTAGGTTTTGAAATTGGCAAAAGTGAAATTTGAATTTTTTGAGCAAGGTCTAGCTCTTTCTTATACTCAGAAACTTCTTCACTAATTGCATCTTTTTCAATTCTAAGTTTATTACTTCTAGATAAAATCGCAAATGTCATTAGAAACATTTCCAGTGTAGAACCAAGTTGAGATGAGTATTCAGTGATAAAATTGTACTTTGTAGTAAAAACAGAAACAATTGCACCAGAGATCAAAAATCCCCAACCTAAAATAAAATATCTAGCAGGTCTAAATCCTTTATAGTAAACATAAAATGCAGAGGAATACAAAACAAGTATATAAGAAACACCAAATATTGGAACAAAATAGATAACGTTAACCGAAATTAAATAGGGAACGGGCATTAATAGTAAAACTGAAAAAGCTAGATATAAAAAACATCTATAAAGAAATGGATTAAACATCTTAAGGTTTAAAAAACTTCTAGAGAAAAGACAACCACTAAACATCGAAAGTATGAAGAAAAAATACCATACATCGAGATTGATTTCTGGATTATTTGGGTATAGAAAGTAAATTGCTAATGAATTTCTACTAAACTGAAAGATTCCATAAAATGAAATAAAAAATAGATAATATATATAAGAAATATCTTTTAGATAAACGTAAATCGCAAGACTTAAAACAACTACGAAGATGATTAAACCATAGTATATCCCTAGAAAAAAATGTTCTCGAACAAAATAGTCTAGTAGTCCATTAGTAGAATGAACAGTAACAAAAGAAGCTGAGATAAGATCAGCATAAATATTTAGAAATATCTTAGCCTTTTCTCCATTCTTTAAGTATATTGGAAATACTGAGTCAACTGATAGAATCCCTTTTTCTTTTAAAGGGAATGAGATTCCTCCTTGTAATCTGCTAATTGTTCCATCTTCATGTAACATATAACATATTACTTTATCTAGTCCAAATTCTCTAACTCTAATAAAATATAATTGGTCATAGAACTGATTCGAAAGTTCAAATCGAAGCCATAGATGTTCATTTTCTTTTGGATAGTAGAAAAGATCTTGTTGCGGATTCTTCTTCCATTTATCATCTGTTGAATTTGCAACTTCTTCTAGATGTGGAGTCTTTCCAAACTCAGTTGAAATTTCTAATACTTGTAATGCATTTCTAGAATGAGCACCATCTAATTCTAAAACTGGAAAAGAATATAAATTAATGTTCAATAGAAAAAGAAAAAAAATATTTTGAATTAGAATTTTCATTGATTAGAGTTTTTTTACTCCACCCTGAGGAATTTGAGCTTTCTTCTCTATCGCAATTTCAATATCCCATGAGTCAATGTAGGATGAGCTTTTAGTATGAAGTGCTGGTCTTAGTGCAAGAATTTCTGAATTCACTTTATATATTGATCTACGACCATAATATCTACCTTGGGACTCATTTTCAGTTAATATCTTTTTCTTTTCTCCTAACATTTCAAAAGCAGAATGAATGGAACTAACGTATTCTTTTAATTCGCTTGGATCAGCTGAAATTTTATGATCTGGACCATCAAGTTTTTTGTTTAGAGTAAAATGTTTTTCAAAAACAGTTGTTCCAAAACCAAGTGATAAAACTGCTCCTAAAAAACCTTCTGAATGATCAGAAAATCCTAGAGGAAGAGTGTAAATCTCAGAGTATAGTTCTAATGTTTTAATATTCAATTTTTCTTTTGGAGTTGGGTATAGAGAAACACAATGAAATAGAACTAATTCTTGGACTTTTTTTGATTCTAAAAATTCTACTGCTCTTGTTACTTCAAAAAAATCTGCAGCTCCTGTAGAAAGAAAAATAGGTATATTTGTTTCAGCTACTTTTGTCAATAATAATTTATTTACAATATCACCTGAAGCAATCTTAATGAATGGGACTTTTAAACTTACTAATAGATCTACACTTTTGAGATCAAGTGGGGTAGAGAAAAATTCAATTCCTTCTTCATTTGCAGTTTTTTGAAGTGTTTTATGTGAACTCTCATTCAGCTCATACTTCTTAAAAATATCAAACAGGAATGTAGCTTCTGGATTATTTGCATCAATAAAATCTTCTGTTATATAACTCTGAAATTTAACAGCATCAACACCTGCTTTTTTTGCAGCTTGGATTGTTCTTTTACCGATCTCAATATCATTATTATGATTTAGACCAATTTCTGCAACGATGTATGGTTTGGATTTCCTACTGATAGTGTTTGATTTAGTTATAATTTCGTTTTTCAATTTACATTCCTTAGTTACAAACAATACCGTTTGCTGAAGTTTTAGTAATTGGGGGTTTACAATTACTTGAACTTCTACAATCTTGGTTTGTCCAGTTTTTATTTTCTAAAAGATTGAAAAGCCAGTCGCGAGTTGTGATTCCACCAGAATTTTCTGTAAAAAATTCTTTACTAGTAGAAATTGTATGAACATCTCCACTTGCAATATAATACTTATAATTAGAACTTGCTCCTGAATAAGAAACTTTAGTCCTCATTTTATTTCTCCAATCGCAGCTAACGTTGTCAGGAGTATCAAATCCATTTGAATTTCCCCACATCTCTTTCGTATCAGAGTATGTCTTGCCTGATGCTATCAGTTGCATCACATTATAAAAAAATCTTTGATTACCATCATATTCAGTTGTAAATTGAGAAAACCTACTTGTTGGATAGAATTGACTAATTCGATATATCATTTCGCCTAACTCTCCCGTTGTTGCAAAACTGGAAGTGATTCCAGTTACAAAAGTAGGTAGATTAGAACTTATGTTCCAGTTTTTACTACCATTAGTTTGGAAATCTGTTACAACAACACCATTGGAAGCATCAATAAATGCATTTACTTCATTATTTGGAAATGCTTCTTTAATATAAGGAAAATTGAATATTGTTCCATATCCACCTGCGCTTTGACCAGCTACAAGTATTTTAGAATTTGAATCTGGAGTATAGTCAGTGTTTGTCTGGATAAATTTTAGCACGGAGAGAAAATTATCAAATCCCTTGTGATTAAATTTAGTTGCAACTCCTGTTTTAGGATTTGTATAGGAAGCAATATTACTTCCCCAATGTAAATCTCCAGTACAGTATGGAATAAAAATTATATTCCAATCTTTCATCGGATTAGATGTATTAGAAAAATCTAATATTCCATTGAATAAGAATTTGATCAGATAAGTTGGGGATGAGTCTAATCGATTAAAGTAAGTGGTTGTGAAATCTCCAAAACAATTTTTGGGATCCCAACATGCTCCACCTCCCATGAAATTGATTAGAAGATTTTTGGAGCTTCCTTTCTTAACAAGAAATCTAAAGGTTTTGTTTCCCTCAACTCCAGAACAACTTGGTTCAAAATTTCTAGTAACAAACCCAGAAGTTTGTCGTATTGAAATAGAGCCTGAACTAGGGAATACATCTTGAAAAGGAGTATATAAAACTGCTCCTGTTGCAATGATTAGGTTCCTATTGAAAGTTTTTTGTTTTTCATTTGGATCATTATTGCAGCCAATCAAAAAGAATATTAGAATAAAAAACCGTAACATTGATAGAGAATGATATTGTTTTATTTTCTTGTCAATTCTTTTTTCTAAGAGTAGCAAATAGAGTGTTGTTCAAAAAAATTGTTTTTCCACTTAAAATCCAAATTGCTTTCGTCAGATGATAGTATCCTAATTTTGCAAAACTTCCCAAACCTCCACCTACACCTGCAACTGAGAGAATTGGTTTCATAACATAAAACTCTGGATTCTGAAAACCAGTATCAATAGCTAGTTTAGTCATTGACTTTCTAGTATAATCATTGATATGATCTTTTGCTTCTAAATAATGAACACCTTCTTTCATTCCTTTGAGCATGACTTTTAGATTTGCTTTTAGTAACTGTATTGGAAAATTAGGTGTTTGCATAAAAAGAACTCCACCCGGTTTTAGAATGTTATGTAAATATTCTAGAAGAGGTTGAGGTTTAGGAATATGTTCAATAACGTCCCATAAAGTTATGAAATCAATTGATTCTTTAGCTATCCCACTATTCTGAACCATTCCCGAGTGAACTGTGCTTAGACCATTTTTTTCTTTCGCAAATTTTACAGCGTTAGGCGACATCTCGTAGCCAATTGCATTCCAACCTCTCTTTTTTTCTTGCACAGTTTTTACAAAAAAACCAAGACCACACCCAACATCTAGTAAGGTTCCTGAATCTTGCTTGAGATGAGTTTTAATAAATTCATCATAAATATCTCTATGAGCTAAATCCCACCATTCTAGATCAAAACTTTCAGCTCCTTCTTCTCCCCAATAACCGTCATAATGTTCTTCTTGCTCGTAAGATGAAAACACATGATCACAATCAGAACATTTCAGGATAGGGATTTCATGTTCCTTGAATACGGTTTTATTTTTTTTACTTCCACAAAGATAACAAGTAGTGTTCAAAATTTATTCCTTACTAAATGAATAGAAAGCATCCCAGATTCCCCAGAATCTTCCTCCCGTGGTTACATCAGGTTCTAGAAAAACATTGATTCTGCCTGCTTTTAAATCGCTTGGCTCCAGAGTGATTCTTGCGGGATTTTCTTCCACATGACCTTGTTGAAAAAGAATTGTAGTTTTTAGTTTTCCACCAATATAAACTTTTAGTCTTCTATTCGGAATGTTTACATTATTTGGATTTTCGTAAGTAGTAATGTCTAAAAACAAATAAATCTTTTTTTTGGTCTCTACAGGAGCTTCTAGATAAAATTTTAGTCCTGTTTCAGGAATCATTCTGCATATTCCATCTTTCAGCATTCCCATTGGATTATCTGGTTGCAGAAATATATTCTGAAAGCTTGCCCATCTTTTGAGTTCGTGATAGCCCGCAAAATCTTCTTTTGCAAGTGATTCGCCTGACTCAGATTTTTGCGTAAAATTGATAGACTTTTTTAGGGAAGGTTCATCTGAACTTAGTAAACAGAAACTGAACAAAAAGATTCCAATAAATTTATTCATACTCTAGATTCTATATAGGGGATAATTTTAGCAACTTGTTTTAGTTTTGTATTGAAGTTCAATCATGAAAGAAAAAATTTACTCATGAGGACTATATGAAAGAATTAAAAGGAAAAATTGCTCTAGTTACGGGAGCTTCTCAGGGAATAGGAAAGGCAATTGGAGAAAGGTTAGCAAAAGAGGGTTGTAAGGTTTTTTTTCTTGCTAGAGGAGAAGAGGCTCTAAAAAAACTAACTTCAGAACTAAATTCTAGTGGACTGAATACTAGTTATAGAGCAGTTGATGCAAGTAATTTTGAGAAACTTAGAGATGTTGTTAGAGAAATAGAAAAGCAAGAGGGTAGAATCGATATCTTGGTGAACAATGCAGGACTTGGAACTTTTAAACCAATGCATTTATCTAGCTTTGAAGAACTTTTGCAACCTGTTCATTTACCTTATGCAGGAGCGTTAGTCGCTATTCATACAGTGATAACAGGGATGTTAGAAAGAAAATCAGGACATATAGTCAATCTAACAAGTCCAGCAGGTTATTTTCCATTTCCCAATATGATGCCATATACCTCAGCAAGACATGCAATGGTCGGACTATCCCTTTCTTTATTTCATGAACTAGAGGGAACGGGAGTAGGGGTATCCTTGCTTTGTCCAGGAGAAGTAAATACGGGATACTTTACCAATAACGATGCAAACATGAACTGGTACCCAAGAATTTCCAAATTTTTACCAATCATTGAGCCTGTGGTTGTAGCGGAAAAGGCTGTATATGCAATTAAAAATAATAAGAGTGAAATCATCTTTCCATGGATATTATGGTTCTTGACTAGATTCACTCAAACCTTTCCTTATATTGCATATCCTTTTTTAAAAATTACTGGGTTATGGAAACCTAGTGTATAAAATTCTACCAAGCTTTATTTGGCGTACTATTTGCTCTTAAAGTAGGATACTGAGTATTCGCAACTCCAAGAGTTGTAAAGGACTGTGTTCCAACTGTATTCCCAGTAGTATAATCATAGTCATGGATAACTAATGCAGTTGTTCCGATTCCAGAAGAAGTAAATAAGCCTAAATAATTTGTTCCCGAAGAAGGAATCCTAATTGTTGGGGCTTTAATTACAAAATATTGTCTATCTTGAATCGCAATCGTTGCACCACTATATACACTTGTTAGATTCGTTAAGACATTACCAGATCTATATTTGAGTTGACAAGTAAAACTATTGGCTGGATTTAGTGATGGAACAAATGTAAAGGCAAATACATAGTTAGAATTAGGAAAAGTTGTTACTGTATTTGCATGTACAAACCCACTATTATAAGTGTATGTTTGATTTACTGCAACGTTAGTTGCCCAGTTATTATCAATTGTACCATTGAAACCTGTCAATACACCAGAAAGGTTAGCGACTACAGTATTATATTCAGTTTGAGTTACTTTTACAAGAGAATCTGGGGCAGCTATAGTATAACTTGCTAAGGAAGTTGTTAAGCTATTTGCGATATAATCACCTATCCCAATGGCAATTGTAGTTGAAAAACTTTGACCTGAACTAGTGCCTGTAATGGTATAGTTGACTGAAAATTGTATCGCTGAAGGTGTTCCGCTAATTATGCATCCTGAAGAAATGCTAAGTCCAGCAGGAAGTGCAGGTGTAACATTACAAGAAGTAAAACCAATCGAGCTTGGAGATAAGGAAACTGGTAATGATAATGGGAAATTGTATGAACTCAGTGGATATGTAAGTGAACTTGCCACAGTCGCACTTGTGCTATTCTCTGAAGAAATAATTTGTATTGAATCTTGAAACGATATCTGTGTTAGCTCTGATGTGCTAACTGTTACTGAAGCTCCACCAACTGTAATTGGTCTTCCTGATTGAATGAATTCTTGGATCGCTACAAATAAAGTGTTAGTCAAAGAATTATTTCCAAGTGGTACTTTATTTGGACCAATTGTGATGGAGACTCCATCTGGACCCTTGCCATCAAAAATTCCATCTGCCATATCTTCTGCAAATGCATCAATGATTGCATCTAGATCCTCATCTGTGAGTTCCGTTCCTTTTTTATATTTGTTTGCGAGTCTTGCAAATCCGACTAGGATAGTCATAAATTTTTTGCTTATTGCACTATTGGGTTTTTCAAGCTCAATGAGTAGATCATCCATTTCAGGATAGTCAGATTCTTTGAGATTTCTAGAATTAAAACCAGTACTTAATCCAAAGCGAATAACAATTTCTTTACTAGCCTTTTGGGTTAAAGAATCAAAATTTGGATTTGTAGTTTTTTTAGCTAACGCACTTACTCTTCTAGCTAGGATTCTGGAAAATGGAGAGAGATGCGAACCAGTTTTGAATCCATTAGTAACTTTGCTTTCACGAATTAGGTTTGTGAGTTGAAACTTAGAAGAGGAAACAGGAATGTCTTTTCCGGTGTTTTCATCAAACATTGTAGTGGTTCCTTCTTTATTTTTAGTAACCATTACACATACAACCGATCCTGATTTATTATAGCTTAAAGAATAGAAACCTGATTCATTGGTTGTTGTTTTAGCGAGTGATTTAGTTTGATCACAGGTTCCTTCAGAGTTTAAAGGATATACATTTACTTCACCTTTCTTGATTAATCCTTTTACAGCAGAGCCACTAAGGCTAATTCTATTTCCACGATAGGCAAGTAGTCCTAAGTTTAATTCGAGGTCTGAATTTTTAGATTTTGTTTCACAATTATCTAGAATAAATATTAATAAAGTAAGAATGAGTAATCGCATTGAGTTTTCTCCTAGAATAGGAGACTGAATTTTTTTGAATTAATCAATTTTTTTTTGTAAGAATATTAAAAAAAATTTAATAAGGGCAACCCCCTATTGCTTTGGAGTTTTATTAGTATCATTTGACGATAGTATTGCTGAAAGATATTTATCAATTAGTTCGGGAATTCCAAGTCCATTAAATATATCTATGAGTACTTTAGAAGTATTTGCTTTTTTATAGAGTCTTTCCATATCCAGTTTCAAGGCTAGTCTTTTTCCATATAGCAATACTTCCAGCTCTTCAATGGACATTTCTTCGGGTGTACGTTTTGAAAACTCCTCATTGGCTTCAAATGGATTGAAGGGCACTTCAGGTTTCATAAAGTGATTTTTCTAATAAGAAAATATAGCATAACAAAAGATGATGTTAGAAGAAACGCCCCAACTATAAATGAAGTGAGTGCTAGGTTTCCACCTAAAAGTTGTAAGATTGAAATATAGCCTGCATGGACCAAAAATCCTGTTCCCGAAATGAAAATTCCAAAAGTAAAAAAAATCGCAATCAGCAGAAGGACAGTATGTTTGAGTCCTAGGTTGAATTTTTTTCTGTAATAAACAAATAGAACTTCAAAGTATGAAAGGATATGATCCACGACCAAAAAAAATTGGTCAATGAATCCTGGATTTTCTGGTCTTTTCTCTTTTCTAGGAGCTTTTTTCTTAGCCAAAGGAAATTAATCGTTTTTTCTACGTGAGAGAAGTGCTCCCAGGAGTAGCCCTAATCCGACCCCAACTCCTAGACCAATTAATGCTGATTTTTGAGGATTCTCAGTGATATATTCCCCAACCTTGTCAACAACTTGTTTCGCTTTTGTTCCTGCATCATCCCCAAATTGTTTGATTCTTTCTGAAAAATCTGAAACCTGTTCCAAGTAGTTCTCCCTTGCTCGTTTATTGATATTCTTTGATTCTAGCTTCAACTCTTCGATTTGTTTTTCAAGAGTAGATTCCATGTTGTTTCCTTAGATTTTCTAATATTACAATAAACCTAACTCTTGCAACTAAAATTTAAACCATACTAAACTCAGATTCCGTTTTTTCTTCCTTTGATAATTCCACTAGCTTAACTAATCTACTTACCTTGGAGTTATCAGGTTCTAGCTTTTTGGCAATATTCAAAAGAAAACTAGCTCTTTCAGCTTTTCCCGAATGATAGTATGCTTCTGATAAATTGATGATATTCGGAACATTCTCTGGTTCTCTAAGTCTTAACCTTTCTCCATAATCGATGGAACTAAAATAGTCTTTTTGTTGCTTCAAGCAATAGGAAAGTAAGTAGAGAAGTGAATTATCGCTTGGATTTTTCTCAAGATAGATATAGCAGAGATTCTGAGCGGAATAATAATTTTTCAACTTGAGATGTAGCTTAATTAAAATTTTTGCAATCTCACCATCTTCAGGATTTAGCTCTAGGATCTCTTGGAACTTATCACAAGATCTCTCTAATTGTCCTTCTTTAAAAAGTGTTTTTCCAACTTGTTTTTCTTTTTCATATTCATCAGTTGTAATTCTTTTTCCTAAAAGTGATTCCTCACCTTTAAAAAGAATTTTCATTAAACTAAAATCGTCCGTAAAACTACCAAACTCTTTCAATTTTTGTTCGACTAGGTCTAGATCACCCTGAGCTTCATTTACTCTATTTAGGAATTCATTTTCATCTTCATTCATCATCTTTCCATGTGCTGAAGCCAATTGTAGATCATCTCTTCCGTCCGATCCTACAAAAATGATGTCACCTTTTTCTAATTGGAATACTTTGATTAAGATCGAACTTGAATCTAGGTTAATTCCAATCTTATGAAGTGAAAGTTCATTCTCTAAAAATTCAGCTTTATTATCACGATACAATACTATCCAAGGATGTTCAGCATTGATATAGTATAATGTCCCTGATTTAATATCAATTAGTCCAATCACAGCTGAAACAAGCATTGTTCCATCAAAGGTAAGAAATACATTTTGTAATTCTTCATGACAGTCTTTTAACCATCTTTCTGGAAATTTATTTCTAACAGAAGAATCTGTTTCAGTTCTTGTTAGAATTGCTTTGAATACAGTTCCAATCACAAGTGCTCCACCAGCACCTTGGATGGATTTTCCCATAGCATCTGAGTTAAGAAATACGCAGTAGTCTCTATCTCTAAGGATGAGTTTTTGAGTTACACAAAGATCACCACCAATCTCTGATTCTTTGTTTTTAAAAGTGAATTTCTTTTTTTGCTTAATGATTGTAGATACTTCTAAGCTATCTAACTCCATACTACCTTGAATTAAAGGTTTTATTAAGAGGGAGGTTAGGAAGTAATCACCATCTTGGTGTTCTTTGAGTTTGGTTACTTCATCTAAGGTACTTTTGAGTTCTTTGGTTTTGGTATCAACCTTTGCTTCCAGTTCATGTTGGTAACTAAAGATTTCATTTTTCATGGAAAGAAAAACTTTTCCCATCTCACCTATCTCATCTTTTCTTTTGGTATCTACAATGACTTCCTCACCCTTAGATTCTACAGTTTTCATTGCTGCATTTAAGGTTTTAATCGCTTTGATAATATCTTTAGAAAATAGATATGAAATGAATAGAACTATTCCAAGGACAATTAAAGTAACAAAAGCAAATTTTTTCCACATCCCCATTGTATAAGAATGTATTTGTGTCTCATCAATCATTACCACAAAATCTAGATTTAGACTGCTTAAGTGATTGGAACCATAAGGAACTGTTGCTAAAAAATAATGAGAATTATCAAATTTATATCTCTCACCTTCTTTGAAAGATTTTGGATTAGGGTTTTTCTGCAAAAATTTTTGAATAGTATCATCACTTGATACTAGCAGTTTCTGACCTTCATAAATTGCAATCCTAGTATCTTTACTACCTGTTAGGCCTGCCAAAAAATTTCTATCTACTACTTGACCTAGAAGAATTGTTCCTTCTTTGTGCATTGGAGCTGTGACTCTTAAACCAAGACCACTATGCCCAACTTCTAGTGTCGAAGTAATGTTGCCTTTAAGTGCTTCTTGGATGATTGGTTGTGAACTTTTATTGTCACCAAAATCTTCTGGTCTATGAAATCTAAACTTTACAATTCCTTTTTTGTCGCCTATCTCCAAAATGGATAGGGAATAGTCTCTCATGATTCTATCAAAATATTCCTTATTAGTTTGAAACACTTTTCGATTATCAATGCCACTATCTAAAAGTTCTACAGTTCTAGGATTGATAAGCATTTCATGTAAAAGTGATTTTAAAGTGTTTTCTCTAGAAACTAGGTTTCTTTGAAAACTTGAGGAGAGTTCAATTGCTCTTTTGTTCTGAGGTTCATCTTTAATGAATTCAACGAGATAAACAAAGATAGTGATTAAACCAAAAACTAAAAAAATTTGGCTGAACCCTAAAATTGCAAATAGCTTTTGTCTTATAGTCATATTTCTTCTCTTAATTCTATTATTAAATAGAATTATCTCAAAAGAATTACAATAAAATGAATGCTAGGAGAAAAGAACTGAACTAACGTCCGTTTAAAGCATCATCGATGCTATGGGATACTTTGAGCATTGATTTCAATTTAGTGAGTTCAAGTACTGCAGTGACTTGTCTGCTAGGAGAACATATTCTAATGAATCCACCAGTTTTCATGAGTTTAGATTGGACACTGAGGAATGCCCCTAGTCCAGAGGAATCTATGTATTTAAGTTCATCCAGATCGAGATAAATTTTCGATTTACCAGCAGTTTCTACCAATCTATTCAGAATATTTTTTACATGAGGGGTTGAGTATAGGTTTAAGTCTCCAGACATGTCAACAATTACACCTTCAGATGTAAGTAAAGGATGGGGCTCTAAACGAATTTTTACTTTTAATTCTCCACCAATATAGTTGAAATCATTAGAACTTAGATCAATTTTGTCACTCATATTTACTGCTTTATAGTTTTGTATCTAGTATTCTAAAACCCTTACTTATATTCAATTCTTTTTTATATCTTACTGATCAATAATGAATTTGTACTAGGTTTTTTTGATAAAAATTCATAACTCAGAAAATGATCCCAAGATTCTAAGCTGTCAGAAAAAATTCATTATGGTTATGCTAATCGATTCTACTTTAAGTAAAATAGTCTTCTTATAATAATAGAACAAAAGGAAAATATAGCTAAGATAGTAACTATAACTGAGGAAGTTGGGAAAAAAGTTCCATTTCCAAACTTGAATTCAATTAGGGAAATTCCAAACCCAAGTATAGTTGCAGTAATACTAATTAAACCAGCAAAAAGAAAAACTGATCTCATGGAAGAAAAAAATCCAAAGGAGCTAGTTAGGATATCCCCAAAAAAATTATGGAGTATATGGTTTTGAACATTGCCACCAGTCGCTCAAACCAATAATGGAAGAGGAATTGCAGGAACGAATTGGAACTGCAATCTATTTGGTTGTTCTCATACACATCCAGTTGAATTTCATAACTATCTATATTGAGTTTCGAAATATCTGGAACTTCTTAAATATAGGAAGAATTAGCTGTTACGAAAGTTATAAGTGAACTGTAAAATTTTAACTAATATCATTTATCAACATACACTTTTTCACTTATTTATACTATGGTAAGGCTAACTCTATTTTACATTCCAAAATTTTTAGTATTTACAAATATGAGCACCATGTCTTAGGTTTATTTATGAGCAATACGATTATTTCTTCTATGGATCTATGTCCCAAATGTAAAAATGCAAACCCAGAAGGTTCTAAATTTTGTATGCAGTGTGGAACTCACCTTACCGTTTTTAATGAACAAAAGAGTGTTAAATTGATTCAAATTGATTCATCAGGCAAACCTAAAAAAGAAGTTTTGATTGATTCTTCCTATGAATTTAATAAAAATCCATCTGACTTTGACGGCTTTGATTCTCGTAAAAATAAAATAGAAATAAAAATTGAGAACGGTAAAATTTTACTCAAAGACAATGGTTCGACTGGTATTTATCTAAAACTAATTAGCTCAGACAACATTGAACTCCACTTAGGTCAAGAAATTTATATTGATGGAAATTTCTTTAAAGTAGAATAAATTTTATGACTAAAGAAACTTCACAGGTTACTCTGTTTTGTCCGCGGTGTGGAACTAAAAATTTAGATATTGCAGCATTCTGTGTAAATTGCGGAGAAAATTTAGATAAATTTAAAAAAGCAATTTCTGATATTGAAATTCTAAGAGATGCTCTTGCTCCTAAATCGATTAGTATTGAATCCCAAATCAATGAATATGCAAATGGTAAACATTTTCTTGCATTTGATTTGTCTAAGTCAGAAAAAGTAGTTGTTAAATTTATTAGTAAGGAAGCATCTAAAAATCCACAACTCAAAGAAATGTTTACCAACTGGTGTGAGGTTGGCTCTTTATTTCATCATCCAAATATTTTAAGCATTACAGACTTTGGTGAAATCAATGGCAGAAACTATATGGTTTCTACTTATGCTGATGGAGGTACGTTAGATCAAGTTATAAAGACATATGGTAGTTCGGGAATTTCTATTGCGGATGCCTTAAACTTAATGGCTAAGATATTGAATGGACTGGAAGAAATTCATTCAAAGGGATATATCATTAGAGATTTAAAAACTAGCAATATACTTGTGCTAAAAAATGGAGAGCCAGCAATAACAGGCTTTCACATTGCGAAAAAAGTTTCAGAGATTGAGGTTGGTAAAGAAAATTCATTGATAGGTAGTGTTGCCTATATGAGTCCCGAAAGATGCAGACTGAATAAAAAAATAGATTTTAAGAGCGATATATATTCAGCGGGTATTGTTTTTTATGAGCTTATGACAGGGGAACTTCCCTTTCGTGGCGAAACAGAAAAAGTTTTATTTCAACAAACAAATAAACCAATTCCAAACATTACGTATAAATTAATTTCCAAAGGGTTAAATTCATTAAATAAAAATGAAGAAAAAGTATATCAGTATGTTGGAGAGATTCAACGAATATTAGAAAAGGCATGTGCGAAGTCTAAGTCGAATCGATACAAAACTGCAACTGAGTTTTCTAATGATATAAAAAAGTTTTTGAAATTTATTTCCATTCCTACTCCTTTTAAAAAAACTAGGGATGATCAGTGGAAGGTTTTAAATGGCTATAGGGCGGACCAGAGTGGAGGAACGGGAGAAGATAGACTCGGAATCACGGGAAGTGTGGAAGCATTTGCAAGACTCATTTCTTCACGATCAGTTCAACCTCCCTTATCAATTGGATTGTTTGGAAACTGGGGAGCGGGAAAGTCATTCTTTATCAATAAATTAAAATCAGAGATCAATAAATTATCGAGTATTACTAACAGTTCAATAGAGGAAGGAATTAAGCACAAGGACCTTCCTTTTTATTCTAAGATCATTCAAATAGAATTTAATGCTTGGCATTTTGTAGATGCCAACCTCTGGGCAAGTCTTGTGAATCACATTTTTTCCAATCTAAAAATTGAGAACGAACCAACAAATGGTATTATGGAAAGAAGAAATTTTTTGATACAAAGAATCGAAGGAGAAAAGCAGGGCTTAAAAGATTTAGAAAAAACTGAGTCTGAATTTTTGGGAAAAGTTCAGAGCATTGAAAAGCAAATTGAAGACGAGTCCACTAATTATAAAAAAACTCTTTCGAATCTTTTTAAAAATAAATTTTCTAACGAAACAGAAATTTTTGTTGATAAAAAAGTTATTGAGTCGTGGGCAAAAAAAGCAGGGATAGATATTTCTATAGATGAGGCAAGCTCTGAAAAAATTCACAAACTTTATTTAGAAGCACAGAAGTACAAAGACCCGTCCTTGCAAGAAATGCTCAAAAGAAGATTCAAGGCATATTCATGGTTCGTTGCATTTTCTGCTGTAGCATTCATTTCTATTTTTATCATTAGTTTGTTTACAATTCTTTACCAAGAAACTAGTTTAAAGGATTGGATTGCAACTCAATTGAACAACGGTTTCGATTATATAAAAATTATCGTTGGTGGTTTTCTAAGCTTTGCAGCAAGTTTTGCGGCTATAGGTAAGGCAGTAATTGAATTTTCTAAAAAATATTTAAACTGGGCTCCCAAGTTTTTGGATAAACTCAAAGAAATGGTTCCTGAGTTCAACAAAGAACTTGCGAACATGGAATTGGAAAGAGAAAATAAATTTAAAGAATTAGAAGAGGAAAAAAATTCTTTCCTAACGAAGAAAGCAAACATCCAAGAACAAATATCAAAATTAGAATCCGAATTATCCGAAACTACAGAGGGCGACTTACTTAAAAATTTTGTTCAATCTAGGATTGGTTCAGATGACTATTCTAAACATCTAGGCATCCAAGCAAAGATCAGAGATGATTTTGAAAAACTTTCCAATCTAATTACTTCTTATAACATGAGCCTAACTGAGGATGACCCTATTTCTACTAAGGAAAGTCAATACCTATTCAATCGAATCGTTCTATATATTGATGACCTAGATAGATGCCCACCTGAAAAAGTTGTGGAAGTATTACAAGCGGTTCATCTTCTATTGTCATTTCCTGCCTTTGTTGTTGTGGTTGCTGTTGATTCAAGATGGGTTTCTCAATCTCTAAAGATTGGCTATAGAGAATTGTTTGGAGACGATCTAAACGTGGATAGTGATGGAGATGGGATTCCTGATTTTTTTCGTGCAACTCCACACGACTATTTAGAAAAAATTTTCCAGATACCGTTCTGGCTTTATCCAATGAATATGGAAGGTAGGAGAAGCCTGATTACTACTCTTATGGAAAGTAGTATGCTTGTGGAAAAAATTGAAGAAACAAATACAATATCAGACACGCTGCCCTCTTCACCAGTTGTCGTTCCTGAAATAAAATTGGAAGAGGAAGGTCTAACAAATGAGACTCAAGATTTGCCTGATTTAGAAGAAACTATAGCGGAAGAGTATTCACCAGTCGGTCTGATGAATGAAATATCAGATCAATTGGTTATCCAAAGAAATGAGTTAGAATTTTCAATTGTCATTTCTCCCATCTTGGGTCAATCTCCAAGGGCATTGAAACGATTTGTGAATGTATATTTACTTGTAAAAGTTGGGCTTTCTGACCTACAATGGCAGATTTATTTTGAAAAGATTCATCCTAAAACCGGACTAAAAGAAGAAGCAGGAATTGTTCGCAATTATCAAACTGTCATGATATTGCTTGCCGTGATTACTGGACTTCCTTCCACTTCTAGGATATTTTTTAAAGCATTGAGAACTAAGTCGTTAATGACCCTAAACGATTTGTTAAATGCAATAGACGTAAAAAAAGTTGATGGGAAATGGTTTTTGTTTGGGGTATCATCCGATGAGATTACTATCATCAAACGTCAAGTGAAGAACGAAGAATTTTTAGATAAAGCTAGCACAGGAAGTTTTGAAATCAATCGATTTAATATGCAAGTGGAACTTCTACAATTTACAAAATGGTTAGACGTAAATGCTGGAATCAAAGACTGGGGAAGTGCTGACTTGGAGCAATTTAGATATTGGGATCCAATTGTTTCTAAGTATTCATTTAGAGTGGAGCCGTTTGAACAGGACTAGTCGTTTTTAATTAACTTATCATTCACCCATTTACCCTCATATCGTTTGCCGTCAGTAGTAACTAGGTAACCCATTCCATGTCTATTTCCATTATCAAAACCACCTGTATATATGTTTCCGTTTTTATAATATAAAATTCCTTTTCCATGAGGAATCATGTCTTTTACTTCTCCCTCATAGCGATCACCTACAGATGTATAATATGTTCCTTTTCCGTAAGGTTCACCGTCTTTGAACCTTGCATCATATCGTGCCCCGATAGCAAAGTTATATGTTCCACGTCCATTCTGTTTTCCGTTTTTAAATTCGCCGATATACCAGTCTTTATTATGAGAATAGTAGGTTCCCGTTCCTTCTAGTCTGCCCTCAACAAAATCGCCCTCGTATTTATCATTATTGCTATAATAGTATGTTCCTTTACCGTGTGGTCTTCCTGCTGCAAATGAACCTTCATAGAAGTCATTATTTTCATAGCGAAAAGCACCAATTCCATCTTTACAATTTCCTTCAACGCAACACTGCAAACAAGTTTTAGATATATATAACTTTGTAAAAAAATATCCTGTCCCGATTATGATAAAAAAAGTGAATGCCATCAGTGAATATGCGATTCTTCTATTCTTAATATTTTCTGGATTTAAAAATGAATCTTTTCTCTTTAGAATCTTTTTAATTGCTTCTATCATTTCCGAAGGATTCTTATATCTATCTTTTTTATTCTTAGCACAAGCTTTTGTTATGATTGATTGCAAAGTGTCAACTTCTATCAAAGAAGAATTTAATTCCTCTAATTCTTTTTTACTGAGCTTAGAATTTATATTTGGAACTGGCAAATTTTTATGCAATTCAATCCATTCTTCTTTATCCTTAGCTTGGAATGGCAACTCACCCGTAATCATTAGATAAAGTAAGATTCCACAAGAATAAATATCTGAACGTCCGTCTATATCAATATCGCCTATCGTTTGTTCGGGACTCATGTACGGATAAGAACCCATGGTTTCGCCTTTAACAGGTTTTTCCGATTCAAGCAATGCAATTCCAAAATCAGCCAAGAACGCAACTCCCGATTCTCTAATCAAAATATTTTCAGGTTTTATATCTCTGTGGGCAATTAATTTTTTCCTTTGAGCAAACTCGATTGCTGCTAAAATATTTATGACATAGCCGCAAGCTTCTCGAATAGAAAGTTTATTGTTCATTTTTGCAATTGATTCTAATTTTTCAGCAAGGGAACCCTGTTCCCCATATTCCATAATAAAATAAGGACGGTTTTCTATTTCTCCGGAATCAATTATTTCTACTATATTGATGTGCTTTAAGTTTGCAGCAATCCTAGCTTCTTCAAAAAATTTTTTAGAAAGTTTTTTATTAGAAGCAAAACCCGGAAATAATATCTTGATTACAACTTTTCTTTGGAGGGAAATTTGTTCCCCTAAATAAATTCCCGCCATGCCACCCTCAGCAATTTTATGAGAAACGATGATCTTGGGTTCAAGAGCTTTCTTTAACAATAACAAGTCATGATCGAGATTCTCATCAATGCCTAAACTTACTCCACAGCTAAAGCAAAATTTAGCGGAGTCTATTAACGAAGTCTTACAGTTCGGGCAAATTTTCATTAATTCACCATAACTATTTATTTTGATTATTTAGAAAGAAAAATTCTTATCTTATCTATTCAATCTTTATTGGCTGAATAGACCAAGATAGTAATTATTTGTAATATCTATGATCACCCGTTATAAAATTTTCCCCTTCCCAATAATCAGTTTTAAACCAAACAATTTTCATTGACTGAGTAGTTAGGATTTTTTAAGGAAAATTGAAAACTCAGAATAATTCAGTGAGGTATGACTAAACCAAGGATTCTACTTTAAGTAAAATAGTCTTCTTATAATAATAGAACAAAAGGAAAATATAGCTAAGATAGTAACTATAACTGAGGAAGTAGGGAAAAAGGTTCCATTTCCAAACTTGAATTCAATTAAGGAAATTCCAAAACCAAGTATAGTTGCAGTAATACTAATTAAACCAGCAAAAAGAAAAACTGATCTCATGGAAGAAAAAAACATGAGTGAAATAAATCCAGGTATAATCAACTGAGCAGAGCTATAGAAGGAACCAAATAGCTTTACGGAAACTGTAAGGATGCATGATACTATTACTAAAAAGATTAACTCAATACTTCTAGTTCTACCACTAGCAATATATTCTTCTGAATCAAAAAAGAACATTTGAATTCTTCTATATAAGAGTATGAATACAAGATAAGAACAAACAACTAGAACTCCTCCAAAAGAAAAAAATCCAATGGAGCTAGTTAGGATATCCCCAAAAAAATTATGGAGTATATGGTTTTGAACATTGCCACCAGTAGCTAGTAGTAGTTGAGAAATCGATGTTGAAGAAACAAAAAGGATTCCAAGTATCGTATCTTTTTTTTCATCAACCTTAGTTATATAATACAACATAGGAAAGATGAATCCAATGGAACCCACTAAACTAAAATAATCACCTTCGATTTGAAAAAAAAGAAATATAGCAAGGATTGCAGTGAGTACCTGTGAGATGGTTATACCCATGAAAGCCATATTTTTTAGAAGTAAAAATATTCCAATTGTGGAAAGAAACAAACCAAGCAGGCTACCAATAAATATCTGTTCTTGAAAAAGTTCAATTGAGGAAAATAGATGTTTCATTTTAGTATTATCACTTTTTTATTTACAACTTCTAGAACTTGGTTAAACTCTTTTAGCCAATCACTTTCAATATTATGAGTGATTACTAATATACTTGTATCGCTAATTTTTTCTTTAATAATTTCAATTAACTTCTTTCTTGAACTTGGATCTAGGGCATCTAATGGCTCATCAAAAATTGCTAGATCTGGTTTTAATAATAATGTTCTAGCCAAAAAAGCTCTTTGCAATTGACCTCCACTACATTTTCGGAGTGTTAGTTTCAAGATATCTTCTACTCCTAAAATCTTAAGTATGTTTTTTTCATCTTCATTAAAATGATATTTTTTATATATTGGGATATCTACTTCCATTCCCATCTTCAATAGTTTTTCAACTGTGATTGGAAATAAAAAATTGATTTTCTTGGACTGAGGTACGATTGAAATCTTAGCTCCTTTTTTATATTCAAGTTTTCCATCAATTGCTGGTATAATTCCTGCAATAGTTTTAATCAATGTGGTTTTTCCCGAACCATTGCTTCCAACTAACGCATATTTTTTTCTTTGTTCAATTGTAAAGTTTATGTTCTCTAAAATTGGAAATCGTTTATCATATCCAACCTTTAAATCTAAAGCCTCACAAACTTTTAAATTCATTTTTTAGTATCAACTGCTTCTTTAATCAGTCTCAACGATTCTCTAATTGAATCTTCATAAGTATCGATGCCTTTTAGTGAACCAATTGATTCGGGCATGACTAAAACCTTGCAATCTGGAACATTTTTAGCAACAAACTCTGCATAAGATTTATTATGATAAGGGCTAATTAGGATAACTTTTATCTTCTTTGCCTTCATAGTTTCTATTACCTGTTCTAAATATGCATTGGATGGAGGAACACCAGCCCTTTCTTCAAGTGTTAGGTTTGCAGTAAACTTGAATCGATTGGCAAGATATATGAACTGATCATGAAAGACTGCAACTCTAATTCCAAAATAAGGCTGAAATTTTTTCATTTCTTCTTTTAAAAATTTTGTCAACTTATCTTTAAATTCTAAATAGTTCTCTTCATAATAATCACCATTAGCAGGATCAACCCTATTTAGTGCTGCAAGGACGTTAGCCGCCATTTGAATCATGTTTACTGGATCCAACCAATAATGTGGATTTCCATAAATATGCATATCTCCCATGGATCTATCTAACATAACGGTTGGTTCGCCTAAAATTTTTACTCCCACTGATGCATCACAATACCCAACTTGACCTTTTTGAATTTTGGAATTTCTGGACTGTTGGACTAGACTTGGTGCCCATCCAATTTCTAAGTCTAGACCAATATTACAAAAAATGTCTGCCTTGCTTAGTCTAACTAAAAAATCGGGTCTAGTCATCACAAAATGTGGATCATCAAAGCCTCTAATCATTGAAAAAGTTTCCACTTTCTCTTTTCCAATTTCATCTGTTATATACTTTAAATTTGGATGGGTCACAACAATACTTACTTTTGCGAAAATTGGAATGTAAAAAATTATACTTAGTAATAATAACTTCATTAGTTTCTCCTAATATTCATGTGCGGGGTGCGAGCCTAAGATAATAACAGTTTGGATATAATACCTTTGATCTACTTTTTCTTGTTCAGTATTCTGTGAATAATCTCTAATAAATCTTCTATCAAAAGTTGCTCTTACTAGTCCAAACTCAGAGGAATGAAACGTTAGTTGCAATGTATTTGATTGGATAGTACTTAAAGCATCTAAACCAGCTCTATCTTTTACTGATAGATCCCTAAAATAATCCCATCTATATCCAACTGACCATAGTTGATGAAATTTCCAATCAGCAAAAATATAATATCCCCATTGAGCTTGTTTGGGAGGATTTACATAAGTTTGATTAACAAAATCTAGTTTCTCAGGGAATATCTCGAAATTATACCAGTATTCAGTCATTATCTTGAACTCTCTTAAATTTGATCTATTCCAGCGGATGATTCCATCAAATCCATACATATATCTTTGGTTTCTTCTGTCTTGAGTTGGCTCAAATCGAATTCCAGTAAATCCAAACTGTGTTCCCCAATTATCCCCAAAATAGTAAAAGTTTTTAAGATGCACATATGCCAAAGGATTATTTTTTCTAACACCTTCATTATGCGAGTGTCCCCATTTTTTTCCATTTGTAGCACCAAATACTAATTCTTGAGTCAAGAACTTCCAAGGAAATAAAATACTGACCTCAGCCCCAGTATCAAAAATGGATTCCCAACCAATAAATTTTTCATGAACGATAGGTGTCATTGTGAAGGGTCGATCGTGTGAGTGAATTTTATTTAGTCTTCCAACATCCAAAAACATTGTACCCATCTTTAGACTTATATTAAATGGAAGTAATGGAAATTGTGCCCAAGCTTCATGTACTTCATAATAATACTTTCCGTTTTCACTGTGTGCTGCTGCTAGAAAATGTCCTCTCACCCATTGGTCGATCGCTCCACTAAAACCAAATTCAGCAGTTCTAATGTCTAGTTTATTGTCAGTTGTTTTGGGTTTATTTTTATCATACATTCCTACTATATCAATTGCAGCAGAGACATTCATCATAAGGTTTTGTGCAGAACGATTAATTTGGTTTTGAGTTTGAATAGGGGAGGTTGTACCCCTAGCATCTTTAGTTGTTTTACGCTTCTTTTCTTGTGTTTTAATTTCTTTATCTAATTCTTCTTCCCAATCAGTTTCAATATTATCTTTATTTTTATTTTTTCGATTATCTTCTATTGAGTCAATTTCTGACTCAAAATCTTCTTTATCTATTTCTTCTGATTTGGTCTCAATCTTAGATTGTTTATTTTTTGGTTTAAGATTTTGAGTCGTTTTTTGACTTATCTTATTTTTATTCTCCTCAGCTAGAACAAATAAACTGCTGAGAAGAATAAAAAAAAATAAATTTTTGCCTATAAACTTAATAATCTACCTGCCGTTCCGATTTGACCGGAGATAATCACGTTTCTTAGGCTAGATTTATTAAGAATAAATCCTACCCTGCTTCCAGGATTTGTAGATGAAAAAGATGGAATTTCAAATTCATAACTTCCTCTTTCAGTACTTGAAAGAGCATTACAAGCCTTAGACCATCCAAATAAATGAGCAGCTCCACTTTCTTCGTGAATCTCTAAACAATATACTCTTTGCACATTCCTTCCCGCTTGAGGAACTGTGCCTTTAGTAAATGCTGACTCTACACCAGAATTATTAACAGCTGTCATTGTTGTAGTTTTGATTCTAAATGTTGGACCTACTGGTTTAGTTCCTGAAGGAGTAGCATTTCCACTAACGTCAATATAACCATCATCAGCATTGATTTGAAAAGTGACTTCTATATTTACTTTTTTTTCAGAGCCCGATTTATAATCTCCATTAGTTATGATGGAACTATTTGTACTGGTTCCTGTTGCACCAATATTATTTTCTGCAGTAACGTTAGTTGCACTTAGTCCAGAAAATCCCATTGCAAAAGGGGTGCAACCGTTACTAAAAAAAATAGCAGTTCTAGATGAAGATCCAATTGCTGGAGCTTGGGTCACTGGACATTGGATAGCAAAAAGTCCATAAGCGGCTATCCTTCCTTGGTTATTATTTGGTTTTTTCTCGGGACAATTTACAAATGTAAATAGAACAAAGAGTAGGGTAAGTAGTTGAAAAAATTGATTCATATTTCCTCTAGGTAAGTTTTAAGATATTTGACCAGGTTCATTAAAAAAACCTAGTCATTTTTGTTTCAATTAAATTGTTTTTAGAGTGAGAAAATTGCACCAGAGGTTCCAATTTTTCCAGAGCTAATGATCATAGATTTAATTGATGCTTTATTCAAAATGAATCCAACCTTGCTTCCTGGATTTGTAGAACTAAAGCCATCAGTATCAAATTCATAGTTACCACGTTCAGTCGTTGAAAGATCACTACATGCTTTTGACCATCCAAACATATGAGCACCATTCTCCTCATGAATCTCGAGGCAATAAGTTCTTTCTGTTCCAGTACCTGCTGCAGGGGGAGATTTACCGATGGTTGCTTCTCCTGACGCATTTTGGTTCAAGATAGTAATCGTAGTTGGTTTTACTCTAAATCTTGGACCACTCGCAACTGAACCAATAGTGGTTGCATTTCCAATTACTTCTAGATATGCGTCACTTGCGTTTAATGTAAAGGTTACTTCAATGTTTTGTTTTTTTTCTCCAGTAGGTTTAAAATCAGCAAGACTAGCCATTGCACTGGAAGTCCCTGTTCCAGTGATTCCTTTAGAATCAGAATTAAGATTAGAACCAGTGAAACCAATTGCAGCAAGTCCTGCTGAAGTACAGTTTGAGGGAAAGGAAAATGAGGTTCTAGAAACTCCAGCAATACTTGCTGCTGAGGAAGTAGAACAACCATTTTGGGAACTAAGTAAAAAAGCTGCAATTGCTCCATTATTATTATTTGATTTTTTTGTTTCACAATTGGTAGCGAATAGAGCTACAAGAATGAGTATGATTTTCATAAGGTCTCCATAAAATTGATGCAACCTAGTTGCAATTACATGCTTTTGGGATAGAGATTTAAATGCAACTGAATTTCAAAAAAAATTAAGAAATTTCTCGCACACCTTCAGAAATTTGGAACTGAAAGAATTCAATATTTAGATTAAATTTATCCTTATACTTTTTTGCGAGAGTATCTTTATAACTAGCCATTCTTCCTTTTTTGTCAAGGACAAGGATCGAACCACCAAAACCACCACCTATCATTCTAGCACCAAGGACAGATTCTTTTTTCAGTTCATCAACAATGAAATCAGTTTCCTCACAAGATACATCGAAATTTTTAGAAAGGGAATTATGAGTCTCAAAAATTTGTTCACCAGCTTTTGTATATTCTGCTTTTGAAAAACTATCCAAAAGAATTTTAGTTCTAAGCTTTTCAGTAACAACATGAGTTACTCTTTTTATTTCATTCTGAGTAAGTGAAGACTTAAACTTTTCAAAATCATCCATTGTTAGTGAATATAGATTTTTTAAACTAGGAATTAGTTTTTGAAGTTTTTGAAGTGCAGACTCACACTCTTTTCTTCTTTCATTGTATGCACTAGTTTCTAAAGAGTGTTTTACATTTGAGTTTATCAAATAAAATTCATTTTCCCCGATTGATATCGTTTCATGAGAGTATTCTAGAGTTTCAGTGTTGAGTAGAATACAATGGTCTTTTTTTCCAACAGCAATAATGAATTGGTCCATGATTCCACAATTCATTCCAACAAAATTATTTTCAGCCTTTTGTCCAAGAACAGCGATTTCTTCTTTTTTTAAATCTAGTTTAAAAATTTCTGAGAGAGCAAAACCCACTCCAACTTCTAAGGATGCTGAGGAAGATAGTCCCGCACCTTGAGGAATATCTCCATCAATTACTAAATCAAATCCAGAAATATTTTTCCCAGATTTTAGTAACTCGGAAACAACCCCTAAAACATAGTTTGCCCATTTCTTTTCAGTTTGGTAAGAAATTTCTTTTAATTCAATCTCTTGATTAAAATGAACACTATAAATCCGATACTGATTGATTTGATTCTTTCTAATAGCAAGTTTAGTGCTAAAATTAATTGCGGCAGGAAGTACAAAGCCTCCCAGATAATCAACATGTTCACCAAGGATATTGATTCTTGCGGGACTTAAGAAAACTCTAGACTCAGCAGCACCAAATTTCTGGTTTAAAATTTCCTTTAGATCGTTCATTTTGGTAGAGATTCTAGATAAGCAACTATATCTAAATGTTTTTTGAACTGTGCGTAGGTTAGTGCAGTATTTCTATTTTTATTTTCAATCGTTGGGTCAGCTTTATTTTCAATTAATAGTTTCACAAAAGGTAGGTTACCTTTAACAGAAGCATGAATGAGAGCAGTTTCCCCATTCTTATCCTTAGCATTTAGATCAGCTCTACTTTTAATTAACATTGTTCCAATCTTTATATAGTTTTTGATTGCTGCCTTCATGATTGGAGTTGCTTTTTCTTGGTCTCTACAATTTGTATCAGAGTTTTTTTCTAAGAGAATTCTAACGATTTCTTCATGCCCACGGTCAACAGCATAGAAGAGTGGTGACCAGCCGTAATAGTCCACAAGAAAAACATTAGCTTTACGATCAGTTAATAGTTTTACAATATCTATGTAGCCCTTATCAGAAGCAATAATCAATGGAGTCATCTGTTTCTCAGGATCTTTAGAGTTGATATCAGCTCCATCCTCAATGACTAGTTTTAGTCTTTTTAGATCGCCTTTTTTACAAGCATCTAAAAGTTCTTTTTGAATTTTTTCATTGTCCATGGTCAATATCTAAAATTTTCAATGGCATTCTTTTGAAAACTAGAAAAACATTCTATTCTTTAGCTGAATACAACCCAAAACCATTCTTATTGTAAACATAGAGTGCATTTTTTGAATCACAATTTACTTGAACTAAAAATAGTTCATTGTCAATTTTTTCTTTCTTAACTTCTGGTGCAACATTACATCCTTCACCAGTGCCTGACTTAGTAGTTTTGATCTCCAAATCAGTAAATTTTGCTGTAATTACATTTCCTGACTTAGTATATGTTCCTAGTAAAGTCTCTTCGTTAAGAGAAAGGCATTCAGGTGAGCCCATATCTGCAGAGTTAGTTACTGAACTGATGATATTCTTTTCTTTAAATTCTAGGTTTACTGAATATTCAGAGTAGGTTATTCCTAAACAATCATCTCCTAAAGAAAATGATTTTTTACTTTCATCAAACTCAGCTGATGTTAGAAAAAATTCTTTTTGAGTTTCAATATAGGTTCCTTTTGAAAACTTTTCAGTGATTGGTTTTAAAAATCCATCAAATGCATATGTTTGTTTTCCATTCCATTCAACTTTCACCCATTTTCCATTCACACCGTGAAGTATTTCTTCTTTATTTGTTTCTTCTAAGAGCTTAACCCTAGAGAATTCTGGAATCTGAGCTATTTCATTAAATTCAAGACCGGCACCTTCTCTGACTTTGAGTCCCCCGATAGCAGTTACTTGGAGTATATCAGAATTTACTTTTTTACAATCAAGAAACATTAGTATCATTAAAAGAGAGTATAGAAGTTTTGATTTCATTTTATGCCTCAAAGAACAAGTTTCTATTCCTTTATCTAATTTCTATCAAAAAAAAATTTCTACAAGACTAATAAAAAAAGTTTTTATTAATGAATTTTCACTTTTAAATTTAAGCATATCATATACTGTGTAAAAAATATTTTTTGAGTGATAAGATCAATTTATGGAAAAAAAATCTCAATCTAAAGAACTAGCAAATCCAATCATCCACTCAACTGTAAGTTGTCCAATTTGTAAATGGGATCAAATTCATCACTATTCTCTCAAAGCAAAATCTCTTTCTTTCAAATCCAATGTTTTTAATGTTCCAATTTTTGTAGAAACTCCTAAGTATCAATTAGTTGACTATAACGAACTTATTTTTTCTGTTTGCCCAAAATGTTTTTTTACTGGAGCCAAAAAACAAGATTTTAGTTATACTGAAGGTTTTAGTGGAAAATTTATTAAGTCCACAGTAAGCCCAAATATTCTTCATTATTGGGGCGAGAAAAAGTCTGAGGTTTTGGATGTTTTATTTGGAAAAATGCCGAATGAAAAGGAACTAACGCATCCAAGACCAGGTGAGACAATCATTGCTAGTTGTAAACTTGGAATCTATAGAACGGGAATTGAAATTCAATTTAAAGTTCCTTATGCAAACTATCGTAGAGCAAAATTTCATTTACTTCACCATTATCTTTATAGAAAGGTGAATCGAGAAGATAAGAATGATATACTCAAGGAAGCAATTAAAGACCTTGAGTTGGCTTTTAGTAGTTCAGATTTTCCAGAACCACATAATGAATATGAGATTTGCTATTTGGTTGCTGCAATCAATATGTGTATTGGTGAAGAGAATAAGGCTCAGGGTTATATGAAGGTTCTAGATGAAACTAAGATCAAGCTAACTCAAAAAGCCAAAACTGATCCTAAGATTCAGTTAGGAGAGATCGAAAAATGGGTAAATAAGGTTAAAGAGCTTTGGCAAGATAGAAAAGAAACTTCAATCTGGAATCCAATGCAACCTTGGCCAAAATAGCTAGATAGAAGTTTAGAGAACGTTAGTCGGGTGGAATGGTTTAAAATATTTATATGACAATAAAAGAAATACTAGAACCATTTGATCAAGTTACTTATAAGACTTTTGATGAGCAGGATGTATCCACAGCATTAAACTCCTTACTCCAAAATGATAAAAATAATATTAGTGAAGAATTGAAAGCAGAAATAATGGCTTTTGATTTTTCTGAAGACTCCCAAGAGTCCAATTCTGATTGGGGTACGTATTTCGGACCCATGATGGTTTGGAATAATGGCAACGGAACTGTAACTGAATCACCATCTATAAAGCTTATAACTCCTCAAATGATTGACTATTGGGAGAAGCGGGCAAATGAAGTAACCAACCCAATACTTAAAGCTCGTTATAGTGGGCTTGTTTGGGATTTTAAAAATAAAATAACGGGCGTTAATGCTTCGTTTGAAATTGGTAAACTGTATATAAATTCACTTATTGAAATTGCAAGCGAGAATTTTCACAAATATGAAATTAGCTCATATACAAAATTAAAAAGAGCTTTGACTCTTGCTATTAGATTTAATGACAATCCTTTCATATCAAAAGTTAAAGATGCGATTTTAAGATTTGAAGAGAAGCATTCCATTGATGATAAACCAGGACTTTGGGGATACTCTTTGGATTTACTTGTTGATAATAATAAAGTTGGTTTATCATCAGAAGAAGAAAAAAAAATTATTGATGAGTTAGAAGCCAAATTAAGTCGATTAACAGCGAATGACACTGATAATCAAAAAAATAATCCTTGGGCAGCAGAGGCTGCTGCTAAACGACTTGCAAACTATTACAGAAAAAAGCAAAAAAACGAAGAAGTAAAAAGAGTAATTTTAGAGATTGGTAGAGCATATGATAAAATAATTAGTAAAGCATCTCCATTACAAGCATCAGGTTGGCTTGATCACCTCTATAAGCTATATACACATTTCAATTTAAGGGAAGAAGCTGATTCCTTGTTATTAAAAATTAGGGAGTTAGGATCTAAAGTCGCATCTGAATTAAAACCTATTTCCCATTCATTTGAATTGCCCAAAAAAGAAATGGAAGAATCTATTGCAGCCATTACGAATGGTAGTGTCAAAGATATTATTTATAGAATTGCTGTTTTCTATATACCAGATAAAGAGAAGATTAAAGAACAGATTTTTGAATTATCAAAAGAAACACCATTTATATTTCATATAGCTAAGCAAGTCTTTGATGAAAAAGGACGTCCTGTTACAATGATAGATTCATTAGATAACGATTTAGAAGGTCATGTAGTTCAGCAAATTTCTCAAAATCTCACGCTTTCATCGATCTTTTTAAGGGCTGTAATTAGTGAAGCTATAAATAATAAAGGACTTGGTAAATCTGATATAATGACATTTATTAAAGGCACTCCAATAATAACTGAAGATAGATTTGAAATTATAGAAAGAGCACTAGAGGCATACTTTAATAATGACTTTCTGGTTTTTATTCATTTGATTATTCCCCAGATAGAAGAAGCAATTAGGAATATTATTGAATATAGTGGAGGCAACGTATTAAAACCTTCCAAAGGTAGAGATGGTTACCGGTTAAGAACATTTGATGAGATATTACGAGATCCTATTATCGAAGAAATATTAGGTGAAGATTATGCAGATTATTTTCGAATTTTATTTACTGACCAAAGAGGTTGGAATTTAAGGAATAGTGTTTGCCATGGAATGGTCAGACCAAATATTTTTAATTCGCAAACCTCTGATCGTGTTTTACATGCATTCATTTCTTTAGGATTAATTAAAGGAGAAAAAAGCACACTACTTAACAATTAGTAGTCACTGCTTCACTACACAAGTTTTGAAAGTTATATGGTTATCTCCTTATATCATCGAGATTACCAAGTCTAGACAAACAATTTAAACACAAATCGTGGTTCTTTAGGGAATAATACTATTGCAAGAGATGCAACTTGCAACTCAGTCTATGCTTTTGACACTGACATATTTGTATCGCTCAATAGAAAAATAGTTTACTAAGATTGAATAAAAATTAAAATAAAAGCAGAGAGGTTTTTATGATTTCGCTTCAACCAAACTTCATAATTGATGAAAAAGGAAAAATTCAATTTGCAGTAATTCCTTATTCACAGTGGAATGACCTTCAAAAGAAAATAAAAAAAGTAGAAACTCTTGAAGGAATTCGTTCTGGCCTCTTAGAAGTAAAAAAATCAAAACAAAATAGAAATAAGCTTTCAACCTTGAAGGACTTTCTTAATGAAAGTTGAAGTTCGAGTAACGAATGAATTTAAAAGAAATGCTAAGTGGTTAATTAAAAAATATCCATCTCTTAAAAATCAATTGAATGAACTTGAATCTGATTTGTTTCATAATCCTAGAATGGGAACTAGGATTTTTGAAAATGTTTACAAGATCAGATTAGGCGTCAAAAGTAAAGGCAAAGGAAAAAGAGGTGGTCTCCGTATTATTACTTATGTTGAAGTTATTGAAAAAGATAATTTTACGTTTGTTTTTCTAATAGCAATCTACGATAAATCTGATATAGAAAATATTTCTGATTCTGAAATCTTAGAAAGAATCAAAGATTTATAGGTAAATTTTGTATCACAATTTAAAAGTCAAAGTAAGTTGGCATTGTTAACTACTGTTTTTTCCAGAGTAATCTCTCTTCCCGTTTTCGTTTTTCTTCCATCGATTCTCTAAGTCTCATCTGAAGGGCTAGATTTATTTGAGAAATTGTATTTTGATTTTTGCCTTGTTTTTCAAATATTTGTAGAACTTCATTCAAGGTTTTTTTGTTCAGAAACTCAGAACTAGATTTACTATCGTCTCTCGATAGTTTCCATTCATCCACAGCTTGTCTTATGAGCGTGTCATCATTTTTTTGAATCCCTCTTTCCCAGAGGATTCTACCTTTTTCAAAATGTGCATCAGAACTTCTATAGTCCTTTTGGTTTTCCAATAAAAAATCTACTATCTGAAGTTTCTTTTTATGATATAAATCTTGTGCAATTGAGAAGTTTTCGATCTTCTTTTCTGCTAAAACCTTATCATATTTTTCTACTATGCGTTTTAGAGTTTCTATTCTGATCTCTTTGCTATTTGGGTCTATTGTTTTGAGATGCTCTTTTACTTGAAATAGTTGTAGTAGTGCTCTCTCTTGAATTTCAAAAATATCTAATATAGTAAAAAGTATTTCTGTTCCTGTTTTAGTTCCTTTAAACTTGGAAGCTAATTCCATTGCATTCTTTAGATAATCTTCTTTGTTTAGATTTTCTTCAAAATAATCAATACTAAAATAGGTTGGGTCTGAACTAAAAGTATAAGCAAGTCTTTGTAGATTTTTATAATATAAATCTCTATAAACTAAAGGTAGATCGCCTTCATTTGGATCATAATTAGAAAATCGATTGATAAACTCATTTAACTGTTCTTCTTTAGTTTCAGTAAGTATATTATCAAAGTATTCTTCTCTTTCTTTAGAATCCATTTCAAGTGGGGCAAATTTTGGTTTAGCAATTTTTTTCTCAATTTCCATTCTCATTGGATTTTGGAAATCAGGGTTTCTAAATTCTTCAACAATTCTATTTCTCTCTCTATGTCTTTCTAGATTATCTACAGCTTTCTTGATTTCTTCTGAAAAGGGTTTATCTATTGAGAATAGAGTAGGTAATATTTCTTTTACAATCATGTCCTCGTAATGACGATTTCGATTAACGTAAGATTCAGAATAGTTATTTCCAAGAAGAAGCTTGTCTTTGGTGTCTAGAAAATTTTTTCTTAGGTCTTTGGTTTTTTCTAAGTTCTCAACTAAATCTTTCCATTCACCTTCTTTATATTTATCAGAATCGAAACTAGGATTTTTCCCTTGAACCTTGCCTGTTTCCTTTTCAGTTGAATCTTGGGTTTTAGTTTTTTGCACTTGCTCTTCACTAGAGCTGCCACCTTCTAAATCAAACTCAAAACTAAGAGATCTTTCTTTTTCTTCTATTTCTACGGGGATATGGATTCCACAAATGATTCCAAGTTGTTTTGAAATTGGGAAAAAAAGAATTAGGAAGAAAACAAAGTGCAGAATTACAGAAAGATAAAAAGAAAAATAAACTCTGATTGTTTCTTTAGTGGAATTATTAATCAAAAGCTCTTCTCCTATTTATATTTATTAGACTTATGAATTTAAAAGCAGAGGATAAAAACAAACTATTTCTTAGTATTTAGAAAATAAGTGTGCATAATGCCTTTCCCTTTGACCTCCATTTCTCCTCTATCTTCAAACAAAAACTTATCTTTAGTTAGTTCAAAAAATTCTTTGGTGCAATGAATTCTTCCAGGTCTGCCATGAGATTCCATTCTACTAGCAGTATTCACAGTATCTCCCCAAAGGTCATAGACAAATTTCTTTTTCCCAATCACTCCTGCTACCACATCCCCTGAGTGAAGACCAATTCTAAAGTTGAGTGAAGATCCTGTTTTATGGAGTTCATCTAAGTATTGAATCATTTCAAGAGAGGCTAGAGCTGAACGAAAAGCATGGTCATCTGATTTATCGGGAACTCCACCTGCTAGCATGTAACAATCTCCGATTGTCTTAATTTTTTCTAATTTATATCGTTCTGCGATACTATCAAAAACAGTGAATATATCATTTAGAAGGCTCACTAGTTTTTCAGGAGAACCGATATCTACTGAAAGCTTTGAAAACCCAACAATATCAGCAAACAATACTGTTGCCTGAGGAAAGTAGTCTGCAATTGTAATTTCTCCTTTCTTCAATCTTTCAGCAGTCGATTTTGGTAGAATATTTAACAAAAGATTTTCTGCTTTCTCATTTAGGTTTCTAATCTCTTCAAGCGTACCTTTGAGTTCTTTGTTCCTTTTGGAAAGTTTTTTATAAGCATTCGCATTATCCACACCAATTGCAATGAAGTTTGCCATATCTCTAAGCATTCCGATAGTGCTTTCGCTAAATGTATCTTTTTCAGTATTTTGGAATGTTAGAATTCCAATGATTTCATCATGGGCTTTTAAAGGAAAGTATGCAACTGAATCAATTGTTTCTCCAGTTTGTTTCTCAATAGATTTTTTATAATGTGGGAAATCTTTCTCTAGATTATTAGAAATAAATTCTTTCTGAGATTTGAAACAAAAGCTGGATAAATTATCATCATCAAGTGAGTCTTTTTGCATACCAGGAAGATATTCACCTTTAACTAGAATATTCTTATACTTGATACAGTTTTGTTGTTCTTCAAAAAGTCCAAACGTCAGTATTTCAATCTTAATTAATGATTTTAAGTTATTATAAATTGCATTCAGGATGTCCTTCATTTCTAAGGAAGAGGTAACAAGTTTCCCAACTTCGCTGAGTAGAGTTAGACTTTGATTTTTTTCTTTAAGAAGGATATTCGCTTTTTCAGAACGTTCTTGGGCTTTTATAAGTCGCTTTTCGTTATTATCACTTACTTTAGCGAGTTTACTAGATGTAGTAATTGTATTGGAGAACTCTTCAATAAGATTTTTTAATTCTAACTCAAGAGTTTCTTTGCTTGATTTATTTTCAGAAAGTAGAGAACGAAGTCTCTCCAAAGTTTCTAATTCTTTGGCGAATATACTTTCTGATAAATACTTCATTCAAGTGGCAATCTTCTCAAACGGTAGAGATAAATCTGCTGAAAAGTCTTCACCAGCTTCCAACATATCATCATCATCTTCAGCATAATGCCATTTGACGACAACCTTTCCACCATCTGTATTGTACTTATCTAATTTACTCAAAATGTCCATGATACATTTAGAAGAACTTGTATTAAAATAGTCTAGTCTGAAGTTGAAATTTATTTCTTTCTTTTCATCGACTGCTTCTTTTAACCATTTCATGATAGGTTCGTAAAAACTAACTGAATTTTCAGGATAGGACTCTCCCGAAATTTCAGCAAAACCATCTGGTTCTAAAACAACCTCAGGAGAAACTTTGGTTTTTTTGATTAATATCTTATCCATATATTATATATCCTTCTTAAAAGAAACTGTGATGGTCATGAAACTAAAAATTGAGTCTACTTCAGAAATATGAAATCCAAGTTGACCATCAGATTTTCTTGCTATATCAATTAGACCAACACCAGCACCCTTGCTATCCTCTGGTCTGTCTTGACGGAGTTGTTTTTGATAAAACTCACGGAGTTTATCTTTGTCAAGCGAGTTTACATGACTGATTTTTTCTTGAATTGTCTTAGCTCTTTCAGTCTTTACTAGATTACCAGATCCCAGAATGTAACCCTCTCCAATTTCTTTAAACAGAACAATTCCGACACCACCATCATCACCTGTTGGTCCCACATCACGTTCCTCTGAATAATACAATATATTTTGTGACAGTTCTACGAAAACTCCAAAAATTTTTTTGATTTTACTCTCAGCCTGAAGGGAGGTTCGGATCATAGAGCCAAGTTCGGTGAGTATTTCTTGTGAAAATCTCCCTTTGAAGGAAAAAATCACCTTGGATTCTTTCGTGTCTTGATAGTGTTTTAAAATTTCTCCATGATTGTTCATAGTTTCCTCTGCTATAATTTATGATAAAACGATGCCCACAATTGTGATATCATCTCTTTGCGGCTCTTCTCCAGAGTGAGATTTTAATTTTTCATGAAAAGCTGCCTCTTGTTTGGCTGCACTTAACATAAAATTGCCTAAAATTTCATTCTGCAATCCTCTTGACCCAATTCTTGCTCTGTCAACATTAGGTTGATCGACAAACCCATCCGTAGTCAGATAAACGACCATCCTTTCATCCTTAGGAATTGAAATGGTTTGTGTAGTAAAATTCCTTTCTCCATTTTGTCTTCCTCCAATCGAATATCGATCTCCCTTTATTTCTTGAAATCCATTGTTTGTAGCAATTAGGATAGGTCGTTTCGCACCTGCAAAGTATAGAGTTTCCCCTTCTAGCTTACAAATACACATATCCATTCCATCTGTAGAGTTTGCGTCCTCAGTTTCTTGCTTCAAAACTGCCCTAACGTTTTTATTCAATTGAGTAAGGATTGCACCTGGATCGAGAATCTTTGACTCGTTCACAATTTGATTTAGTAATGTGTTTCCAATCATGGACATCAGAGCTCCAGGAACTCCATGTCCTGTACAATCCACGGCGGCAACTAGCTTAGCTTCCCCAATCTGACTGAACCAAAAGAAATCTCCTGATACAATATCTTTGGGTCTATAAAGTACAAATATATCTTTAAATGCTTTTTTGAGTGATTCATAGATTGGGAGAATTGCAGTTTGAATATTTTTTGCATAGTTAATGCTATCAGTGATATGCTGATTTTTCTCTTCTAGTTCATCATTAGCCTCAGCTAATTGTTTGGTTCTCTCTGCAACTTTTTCTTCCAAGCTATTATACAAAATTGCATTATCCAGTGAGATTGCAGCTTGTGATGATAGCATACTAACAATCTGAAGTCTATCCGCAGTGAAAGCACCTTCTGCTAAATTATTTTCAAGGTATAGTACTCCAGTGATATCACCATGTTTAATGATTGGTGCACAAAGTACTGATAGAGTTTTATTTTTAAAAATATACGGATCCACTCTGAATCTGTCATCACTAGCACAATTAGATAGAACTAAGTTTTCCTTTGTCCTCATAACATAGTATATTATGGAAATGGGAAGGTCTTGGTATGCTTGAATGGAAACTCCGGGAATCATTTTCACTTCACCGGTCTTAACGTCGCCTAACGCATCTACAGTTAGGTTTCCATTTTGATTCAAAAGTAGGATTCCTTTTTCAGCACCTGCGTTTTCCATGACTATCTCAATCAATTTTTTGAGAAGGCTTTCTAGTTTAATTTCTCCTGAAATTGCATTGCTACTTTTTAGAACAGATTGAATATCTAGATTTTGACCAGTATATAGTTCTGTTTGTGTTGCCTTGCCACCTTGTCCAGGAACTGGTCGTGATATAGTGGAGGAAATTTTTTTACCATCGCCAAGGTAATCGGGATATTTGTTTGCAAGCATCTCCGCTTTTCTGAATGCACCCCATTGTTTGTATCTAAGGTGAGCATCAAGTATATACTGCGAACCAATCTTAGGATTACTTTTGCTAAACCAAAAATTTCCTGCAAGTTCTAGAAAATGTGCTTCGTTTTGGATGAAGTCATATTTTCTACTTTGAGTAATAGCATCATCATAGTACTTAGCTGCCTTCCAGTTTTTATAATTAATTCTAGCTAGTTCAGCCTCAATAAATAAATACTTATGCATATAGTTCTCTACACAGGAAGTAGCATAAATTTTTAATTTCTTTTGGTTATCTTTTACTCTTTCAATGATTTCCTTTCTTTTATCAGTTCCGAATTGACGATAACATTGAGTCAAAGCGAGGGATTCCAGAAAGATAAATTCAGTAAGTGAATATTGTCCTGAAATAAAAGCTAACATTGGTTTGGTTTCTTCTAACAAATCAAGAGCCTTTCTGCTTTCACCATAAACCAGAAGTGATTTTGCTTTCATAATCTTATACAGACAAACAGAAAAAAGGCTCTGATGTTCTTCACAGACTTTTATGAACTCTTCTTCAGTGTGTGCTTCTGATTTGAATTCTAAATGGGAATCAGTTTCCCCTAGTAGGTTTGGAAGAATTACTCTTACAGCTTCAATTGTATCAATTGAAAGATTATTCTTTACCTTTTTTGCATAGCTATAAAGGGATTCTAGTTTTTCTGAAATCTTCTCTAATCTTTTTCCTTGGTAAAAGATATTGATAGCATCATTCATTGCTCCATAACTTCCATGAAGCAATTCACCAGATTCTAAGCTTGACTTAACACATTTATTATTAACTTCTTCTGAAAACTTCAGATGACGTACAAAAGGAATTGAATAGTTCGCTAGAATATTAGAAGCTTTTGTGATACCACTTGGATTCTTAAATTGTTCACTTACATTCACTGCTAGATTACAGAAATCATAACATTTCTGGAATTCAGAAAAACCATTCATAATGATTCCGTACATTGCATAACCATAGGAATCAGGTAGATTCCCATGCTCTAGATGAAGATTCACCATCTTAACCCCAAGTAATGGGAATAGGGCAGGAATCTTATTATATGCAGTAGGAATTGCACCAATCAAAATATTGACTGCTGCAGATTTTTTTGGGTCTGTCATTTCTGGCAGTTTAATTAGCTCTGAGATTTTTCTTGTGCCAATAATTTCTCTACTTTTTTCAATTTCTTGGTTTAGAATTGTGGAAAAGTCATCGCTAGGAAGATTTATTCCTAGAGGCTCTAAGGCTTTGTTTATGCTTTCAAAAGCAAGACCAAACTCACCTCTAGCTGAATACTGTGTTATGAGTAGATTATATATTTCAGCTTTCTCGATTGGATCATTAGATAGTTCAAGTGCTTGTTTTGTATATTTTTCTGAGCCATCTAAATTTCCATTTAGATATTCTAGCTCTCCTAGTTCTCTAAGAATTATGATTCTGAAAGTAGAGTCTTTACTTCTTTTTTGAAGTGAATGTGCTGCACGAATCATTTCTAATGCTGGCTTATAAGCACTAGACAATTTTGCTTTTTTAGCTGCTCTTACATTTACTTCTATAGCTTTATTCAATTCTGTTTCTTGATTAATTAGTTCTAGTGATTGGTTGAGATGAGAAACAATATCAAAGAGTGAGTCTTCGAGTTCTGAAATAGATTTGTTCCCAAGTAGAATTCTTGCTATGCTTAGATGAGTTTCTTGTTTTTCTTTTTCTTCTAATTTTTCATAAGAAGCACTAAGAATTCTATCATGTTGAAATTTGAATCTAATTTCTTTAGAATGATTATTGAGAACCTTTTCTTTTTCTTTCTGTATTCTTTCAAGTTTTCGATAACTATCGTTTAGGGGAAGAATCAGTTCTTCTGAAATTGTTTCCAAAAGCCCAGTTGCAATCGTTGTTAACTCCAGACCAGTAAGACCTGTTAGAATTGTTAGATCAAAGTTAGAGCCAATACATGCTGAGAGTTTTAAAATTTCTTGGGAGTGTTCATTTAATTTTTTAATTCTTTTGAGAAGAAGCTGTACTACGTTATCCGAAATGTCAGAAGCTTTTATTTTTTCAACATCCCAAAACCATTCATAGTTTCCCGACTTATTCAAGGAAATCAAATTTTCCATTGTAAGTTGTTTTAGTAACTCACCAATAAAGAAAGGATTACCACCTGTTTTAGAAAAAATAATTTTAGCTAGATCAATTGTTTTTTCTTTGTTAGAATGTAACGCATCAGATAGAAGTTGATTTACATCCTCTAGGGCAAGTGCTTGGAGATTCAATGATTCAATTTGAACTCCTTCTTCTTTTAGTGAGTTTAAAAATAATGCGAATGGATGAACCTTATCAACTTCGTTATCACGATATGCCATAATCATAAATAAATAATTTACTGAAGAATCTGTTAGTAAATTTTTTATTATTTCCAAAGAAGCATTATCAGCCCATTGAAGATCATCAAAGAAAATTGCAAGAGGATGTTTTTGGTCAGCAAAAACTTTAATAAAGTTCTGAAATACAGTATAGAACCTATTTGCGTTTTCTTGTGGACTTAGAGGAGGAACTTCTTGCTGTTTGCCAATGATAATTTCTAATTCAGGAATTACTTCTGTTATTAGTCCACCATTGGAGCCTAACGCTTGATGAATTTTATTTTTCCAATTCTGAATGGACTCAGGTGATTCAGTAAGAATGAATTTGATCATTCCTGTGAATGCACTAATGACAGCACTATAGGGAATATTTCTATTGTACTGATCGTATTTACCAGTAATAAAATAACCATGTGATTGGGTCATTGGTTTATAAATTTCTTTTACAAGAGAAGACTTACCAACTCCAGAATAACCACCAATCAATATTAGTTTTGATCTTCCTGAATTCTGAGTGACTTCGAATTCACTGATAAGAGTGTTTACTTCTTTTTCTCTTCCGTACAATTTTTGAGGAATCTTAAATTCTTCTGAAAAATCATTCGCACCAAGTTCAAATGTTGAAATCGTTCCATTCTCTTTCCATTCATTATATGCTCTTTGCAAATCAGCAAGAAGTGAGCGACAAGACTGATACCTATCTTCAGCATTCTTAGCCATAAGTTTCATGATTAAGTTTGCAAGTTGAGTAGGAATTGTAGTGACTAATAGGTCGGGTCTATCAGGAACTTTGGCTAGATGAGAATGTACTACTTCCAGAAGATCATCAGAAACAAAGGGTAGTCTTCCCGTTAGCATTTCATAAAAACTAACACCTAAAGAATAAAAATCAGTACGATAGTCAATAGAACGATTCATTCTTCCCGTTTGTTCGGGGGAAATATATGGAATTGATCCCTCTAAAATATTTGGTGAAGTCCAGTTAGATTCTTGCTTAGTGAGTTTTGTAGAGATTCCAAAATCAATGATTACAACTTTTTTCGTTTGGTTGGAAATCAGAATGTTATCAGGTTTAATATCTTTATGGATAACTTTTCTATTATGAATTTTTTGTATTCTTTCTACGACTTCAAGAACAATTGGGAAAAAAGTTTCTAAAGGAAAAACAGATTCTACAAGTAGGTCTTTTAAAGAATTTCCTTCAATGTACTCCATTACAAGAGCAAATCCAGAATTATGCTTTACGATTTCAAAGACCTGAAGATTGATATCATCTTTTAGAAACTGAATTAGCTCAAACTCATTTCTAAGATTGATTACAGAAGCATCCATCTCATCTAAAGTTGATATACTTTTGATAACTACTTTTTTACCAAGTTTTTTGGATTCAGCAATGAATAGATCCCTCGCCGAATGACTTGGTATTTTGGAAAGAATTTCGTATCCTTCTAGTTTGAAACTAATCGTTAAATCCATGTAATCCTTAATCTAAAATCTAAATAGTAAGCCACCAGAATAAAATCCTGCACCCACAGCACAAGCAAGAACTAAATCCCCATGTTTTAACTTGCCTTTCGAATAAAACTCTGACATAACAATTGGAATAGAAGCAGCTGAAGTATTTCCAACCTCAGGAAAATTGAAAAGTATCTTTTCTTTTGGAAAAGGACAATTTGCAAGCACATCTTGTAGAACAACATCTGTTCCAGGGTGAGGAATAAACCAATCTATATCATTTGCTGATAGACTGTTATCTTTTAAAAGTTTATCTATTGCCTCTAATGTAAGTCTTGAAGCATTGCCTGGAAGAGTAGGAAAACTTTTTATATAACTTTGTGGTGGTGGACCTATCATGATAATATCATGCAGGTTACCGTAGTCCTTTAAGAAATAGTCATAAACTCCTGTATTTTTTTTACCAGTTTGTTCTAATACAACTCCCGCAGCAGCATCACCTGCAGTGAATTCTCCATAACCACCTATTTTTGTTCTAATAGAGAAACGTTCACTTCCAATAACTAAAATCTTTTTAAATCTTCCTGTAGCAGCATAAGCTGAAGCCATCATGACACCATGCACAAAACCACTGCATGCAGTACTGATATCAAAGGCTAGAGCGTTTTTGGTTCCTGATAGATCAGAGGCTCTAGGAGCTAATTCAGGAACATAAGATCTATCTGTCCAATTTGCTAATAAGAATAGATCAATTTCTTCGGGAGAAATGTTTGCATCTTTAAGTGCCATCTCAGCGACTTTAGAAGCCATAAAGATTGGGTCTTCTTTTTCACTGGATCTATGACGCTTGTTCACTCCAATATCTCCCATAACTGCTTTTTCAGCAGGATGCATTTCGGGGTACTTCAGTCTTGTTCTAATATCTTCATTAGTGATGATAGTTTCAGGAAGGTAATGGCCAATCCCTTTAAATTCTAGTCCGTTGCTGATTAACTCTTTCATAATAATTCTCCTATCACCTAAAACCTCTATGGTATTTTCGTAAAGACTGCATACTGTTCAATATAAATTTTTTCTGGATCTAATTCTCTGAGTATTTTTAACTCTTCATGAGTTACGGGCTTTTCTGCTTTAAGAAATGCATCCTCATCAGGGGGAAGCCAATTGGTAAATCGAAGTACAGCTTCGAAAGGCTCCATATCATCATCAGATGGAGGAATTAGCCAATTCGTAAATTCAAAGATTTGATCTGAATTGGGAACTCTTCTAAACCTACCGAATTGACAAATGGTTTCCATTACTCGGTTTCCTACTGAAGTTATAAATCCAACTTGTTTAACATATCTATATCGATTTGCTTTAGCAACCACAATACAATCTGCGGTTGCAGCTATATCGTTAGCACCACCAGAACCTACCATAAAAGTTCCTTTATGAGTTTTGGTGGAATTAATATTTCCAAACCAATCAATTTCAGCAGCACCAATTACACCTAAACATTCGTCGGGTACAAGATTTCCAAGGATCATAGAGATATCTGTGAGCATTGTAGAATTATTTGCATGGAGTTGACTAAATAAAAATACATCACCAATATGAGGCTTTAAATTGTAAAAACCTAACTCAGTGATAACATTCACAAAGATTCCTTTGGATTCTAAAATTCTTTGTGCAGTCCAAGCTGCAATATGAGCTTGTCCGATTCCTGCGAGGATTGTTTTATAACCTTTTCTTTCAACATGTTCTATAATTGCTCTAGCTGCTAGAATGATCATTTGTTCAGTATCATTAACAGTTTTAGGATCACATTTATCTTTGAGGACAGTTTCTTCTGGGATTTCATGAAGTCTGCGAAGAGTAACTTTTCCAACTTCTTTTAAATACTTCTTATGTCCACCTTCAATAAGCACATAACGTTCCATCCAGTGCTTTGCTAGATTCGGAATTGCAGAAGCCTTGTTTGCCTCTTCTTGAAATTCATAATCATCAATATAACCTAAAACACCTAACGCTTCAATCTCTTTAAAACTGTGAACTCTTAGGGATTGAGGATGAGCACCATACTCTGCCTCAGCCATTGCTAGTACTTTATATCCAGGAATCGTAATGAGTTCTTTAGGAAGTTTACCTCTAGGCACAATCTTTTCAACTGTAGCAATCACACCTTTTTTTGCAGCCATTGCTCCCCAATGTCCTTCCCCAGCAGGAGGACAGATGATAATGTTTCCATCTTCATCCCCAATCGATCCGTGGATGAAAGTAATGTCGGGACTGAGTGGGAGAATAAAGGCAACACTTGTATGGGTTTCAGTTCTTGCTGCTCTTTGGATATGATGTTCACTAAAATTGAATGTTCCTTCTAGAACCTTAGTTGGGTCGGGCAAAAGAAAAAGTGTTTTTCCAAGTTTATCAGTAGCCATATCACTTCCAACTAGGGAGCGGGTGACAAAGCCAGGAAGTTTCATGCTAGAAGCAATCAGTCTTTGTACTAGAGTGAGTAGGGACCAGAGTTCTACTTCAAAAGGTTGACCGTCCATGATTTTAGAATATAGAGGATTAGGACCAGGTTTTGGATAGTTATCTCCCGCAAAACCAGTGATTATTTTTTTGGCAACACCTGAGAGTGTGATTGCGTGTGCACTTGAGTGAATGCCCGCCATACTAATAGTAAAATTAGGTTTAGTGTTATGGAAAACTCTAGCAAGAGAATAGATGAGTGCGTTTGGTCTAGAAATCGTTGCAGAAAAATGAATATGAATTTCTGGACTAATCATTTCCAGAATCATTTCATCCAAATTTTCAAAAATTTTGGGTCTATAGGAAAATTTGGATGGATTTAGTATGACTTCAGATTCGCTCAATCCACTTCCCCAAGAGAAATAAATGAAGTTTGACTTCCAATGGCAAAAGCCATGGAAATTGCAAATTTTACCCTTGTTCTACGCAAACCCTCAGCAACATGGTCATGATCACATTCAACATCTGGTTCATCTAAATTGATTGTAGGACAAACTGCTTGGTTATGAATCATAAGTGCTGTAGCACCAGCATTGATGATACCCGCTGCTCCAAAGGTATGACCAAAGATAGGTTTGACAGAGCCAACTGGTGCCCAATATTTCTTAGGTTTGCCTGCATAGAGTTTTTGAATTGCCCTGCTTTCTGCAAGATCATTGTTATAGGTTGCGGTTCCATGCCCACAAAAATAGTCAACATCCATCAAATCTCTTCTGCTAATTCTAATTAGATTTTTCAAACCATTTCCCGCTTTTACCCCAGTTAGATCCATTCTGAGAGCATGGTCAGCCTCATTATAGCTCAAGCCCCCTAACACTTCTGCGTAGATTCTAGCTTTTCTTTGTACTGCATGGGAATAGGATTCTAGGCAAAGTACCATTGCCCCCTCTCCTAAAATGAAGCCATCTCTTTTTTTATCATAGGGTTTCATTGCCCTACTAGGATTTTCGGATTCCATGGACATAACCCTACTTTTAGGGTCAGAATACATTTGCATTAGAGGTTTGATGAGTGGGAACTCATGACCACCAGCATACATCACCTGTGATCTACCTTTTCGAATTGCTTGGTAGCAAAGACTGATCGCATGGTGTCCACCAACACAGGCTGCTGAAACTGTAGTAACAAAACCTTGGATGTTTGCACGAATTGCAGTTAGATTAGTGGGATTGGAAGCCATTGAAGTCATTACAGCATATCGATCGAAATGAGAGTCATCTTTGTTAGAGTGGTAAAGATTCCAAGCGTGTTCCCACCAAGCAAGGGAAGCTCTAGAGGAGGAATCCACAAAACCTACCCGCGAAGGATCGATAGAGTTTTTCTTGAGGCCAGCATCTTTTTGAGCCATTTCCATAGCACTCATAAGAGCCAGAGTTTCTTGGTTATAGTTTTTTGAGAGCTTTTCATCTAGATCAGGAAGGTATTTTTTGAAATCAAAGTTATTCAGCTCGGCGGAACATTTTACGGGAAAATTTTCGGTTTCAAATCTAGTTAGTTTAGATATCTGGGACTCACCTTTTGAGAGTAGATTCCAAAAATCGGCAACATTATCAGCTCCTGGGAGGATGATTCCCATACCAGTGATAACAACTCTTTCGTTTCGTTTATCTATTGCCATTACTTAAACCTACATTAGCCAAACAGTCCGTGCTATGTTTCTCTTTTTCAATTTTCAAGCAATCAAAAAAAGAAAAAAACTAAAGATAAAAGGGACAACTATGATTTGATTTTTTGATTTCAATGAAAAATTCTTGTTGAAAGTTTCAAATGACTAATTTAAAAGTTTCAATCGATTAGTTTTCTAAAATTTTTTCTAGTTTTTCCCAGAGTAGGTTTGCATCTCTCATCTTAATTGCAGGATCCCCAACTAAAAAACTCGAAAGACCAAATGTATTATGATAGTATCCACCTTTGATAGTATTTTGAGTTGCACAGTATAACGATGTTTGAGAACCTTCTATAGGTGAGAGCATAAATAAAGATTTAAATTTCATTCCTAGTTCACCTGAGTCTCCAAGATTTGTAGCGATAACTCCCGGATGAACGATAGTAACATTTAGGTCAGGAAATCTTCTTTGAAGTTCCAATCCAATCCAAATATTTCCTAACTTTGATTGGCAATATGCTTTAATGCCACCAATTGGACCTGAGTATTTTAATTCACCAGTGCATTCTTTTTCAAGTATATAGATATCACCTGTAACAATTACTACTTTAGCAGTGTTGGATAAAAATTTCTTTTGTAAAATTTTTCTTAAAGCAAAATGTCCAAGAACGTTAGTTCCAAATGCTATTTCAAAATTTTGTTTAGTAGTTTCAAAATTTTTAGGCCAAACACCAGCATTCTCAATTAAAATTTCAATCTTCTCATTCTTAATTTGCTTTTCGAGTTGAGACTCTAAAGTATCTAAACTTTTCAAATCCCCTAAATCAAAGGTTACAGTGTATAACATTTCTTTGGTTATTCCTTCCGCTTGAAATTCATTTACTAGCTCATTCAGTTTAGTCTCGTTTCTTGCACTAAGAATAGTTCTTACCCCTCGTTTTAAAAGACCTCTAGCAGTTTCTTTTCCAATCCCACTAGTAGCCCCTGTGATAAGTGCTAGCTTACCTTTAACGTTAGTTTCTATTGGGCAAACTGGATTTTTTTTCTTTTGGCCAATAATAGCATTAAGCAATCGAGAGGTTTTTGATAACGGGAGGATATTCATAAATCCAATATATTATTTTGAATCAATTTAACAATAAAAATCTTATTGAAACTTTTTATTAATATATTCAGTATGGACTTTTTTTAAAGATTCCATAAGTCCACTGATATCAATAATTGCTTCATCTTCTTCAGAGCGAATTAAGATTTTATTCTTACCATGAAGATCTCTATCAGCCCATTCAATTGTATAACCAAGAATTTTTTCAAACATGGAAAACACAATTGCTCTAAGATCGTAGTCAGAGATTTCATCTTCATAATCTTTTAATTTATCATAAAGTGCATAATAGATTGTATTTTTTACTTTTCCTGTTTCGGAAAGAATTTGTCTAATGCTCATTGTGAAGAGAAACACCAGCCTGTGAATCAGCATGATAAGAACTTCTCACTAGGGGTCCTGACTCAACATGCTTTAACCCAAGCCCTAGAGCATACTGTTTCAGCTCAAGGAAAACCTCAGGAGAGATGTATTCCTTCACAGGATAATGAGTAGGGGTTGGTTGCATGTATTGTCCTATTGTGAGCATGGATACACCTATATTAGATAAATCTAATATACAATTTTTAACTTCTTCTAAGGATTCACCCATTCCAAGAATGATCCCACTTTTGGTGACAAATCCATTCATAGAAATATTTTTTAAAACAAATAGAGAAGTATCATAATTTTTTTGAGGAGCAACTAGTGGAAACAGTGAACGAACTGTTTCTAGATTATGATTAATAATATCAGGATTCGAATCATAGATAATTTTAAGAGAATCCAAACTTCCTTTGAAATCGGGAATGAGTGCTTCAATTCTAGTTTCAGGACTTTTATCTTTGATGAGTTGAATGGTTTTTGCAAATTGCGTAGCGCCACCATCAGAGAGATCATCTCTATTGACTGCAGTAAGGACTACAAATCTAAGCCCAAGTTCTAGAACAGAGTTTGAAACTTTCTCTGGTTCAAGAGAATCTAACGGTTTAGGTTTTCCAGAAGCAACATCACAGTATCCACATCTTCTAGTGCAGATATCTCCTGAGAGCATAAAGGTTGCAGTTTTTCTGGACCAGCAATGATTAAGGTTTGGACAGGAGGCACTTTCACAAACAGTATTCAGTCTTGAGTCGAGCGATTTACGAACAAGGGAAACCGAGTCATTCTCTTTAGGAAATCGAACTGGAACTTTCAACCAATCAGGTTTTGGAATTGGTTCAGTCATATGCTTAGTTCTTGGTTTTTTCTTTAGAGGATTCACACTTACCTTTTTTTCAGAATGAGAATCTAGAAACAATAAAAATCCTTAATTTACTGGTAGTCCAATGAAAAAAATATGACTATGCTCATGATGTTTGAAAATTAATTTAGTAAATTAGATGAGAAGCGATAGTAAAAAGCCTACAAGAGGTAAATCTCCAACCCAAAACAACCGAAAGGCAGGTTCTGGTGTCTCTAAAGACAAACCATTTCGCGGAGAACGCAAAGAAAGAACATTCGGGAATCGAGAAGATAAACCATTTAGAGGCGAACGCAAAGAAAGAACATTCGGGAACAGAGAAGACAAACCATTTCGCGGAGAACGCAAAGAAAGAACTTTTGGGAACAGAGAAGATAAACCATTTCGTGGTGAGCGTAAAGAAAGAACTTTTGGTAACAGAGAAGACAAACCATTTCGTGGTGAACGTAAAGAAAGAACATTCGGGAACAGAGAAGACAAACCATTTCGTGGCGAACGCAAAGAAAGAACTTTCGGTAACAGAGAAGATAAACCATTTCGTGGTGAACGCAAAGAAAGAACTTTTGGTAACAGAGAAGATAAACCATTTCGTGGTGAGCGTAAAGAAAGAACTTTTGGTAACAGAGAAGATAAACCATTTCGTGGTGAACGCAAAGAAAGAACTTTCGGTAACAGAGAAGACAAACCATTTCGTGGTGAACGTAAAGAAAGAACTTTTGGTAACAGAGAAGATAAACCATTTCGTGGCGAACGCAAAGAAAGAACTTTCGGGAACAGAGAAGATAAACCATTTCGTGGTGAACGTAAAGAAAGAACATTCGGTAACAGAGAAGATAAACCATTTCGTGGTGAACGCAAAGAAAGAACTTTTGATAACAGAGAAGATAAACCATTTCGTGGTGAACGCAAAGAAAGAACTTATGCAAATAGGGAAGATAAACCTGCTAGAAAGCGTGTTGTATTGAAAGAGACTGCATCTGAGAATGTTGCAAATCTAGAGGCAGATGACAGAAAGGAATTAATCAAGAAACTTAGAAAAAATTCTGAATCTATTTTGGGTGAGACAAGATCAGATGAGGTTGTTGATGAGAAAGAAATTAGAATCAATCGTTACTTGGCACGTTGTGGACTTGGGTCTAGAAGAGACGTAGAGAAATTTGTTCAGAAAGGTGATGTTAGTGTAAACGGGCAAACGATCACTGATTATTCATTTCAGGTTCAGGTTGGAATTGATGAGGTGAAATTTAAAAATGAGATTTTAGACTTACCAGAAAAAGATGTGATCTTAGCTTTTAATAAACCAAAAGGATATTTATCTTCTCATTTCGATATTCATCATGATAAGACTTTGTTTCAATTATTGCCAGCAAAGTATAAGAGATTGAATATTGCAGGCAGACTAGACTTAACCTCTAGAGGTTTAATGATACTTACTTCTGATGGAGATTTGATTCAAGAAATTTCTCATCCTTCAAAGGGATTAGAAAAGGTTTATCATGTAACTGTGGATTCTTGTCCCGATGAAAAGACAATTCAAAATCAATTCTTGCGTGGAATAGAAGATGGGGAAGATTTTCTTAGAGCAAGAGCAGTAGAGGTTTTGGATTCAGAAAAGGGATTAGTTAAGGTAGTGTTGAAAGAAGGCAAGAAGAGACAACTTCATAGAATGTTTGAGAGTCTAGGTTGTAAAATTTTAGATCTAGAAAGAGTTCAGATTGGAAAAATTAGATTAGAAGATTTGAGCTTAGAAGAGGGACATTTTAAGAAGATAGAAAGAGATGAAATAATTTCGGAGTAAATTTCTTTTGAGTTTTTTGAGTTTAAAATTTTTTGTTTTTTTTCTTTTGATGTTTTATGTATATTGGAACATCGGAGAAAACCCAAAGCGTAAGCAAATTCTTTTAGTATTTGCTTCAATAGTTTTTTATTCTTTTTTTAGCATTCCTTTTTTAATACATTTTTTAGTCTTCCTAGGACTAAATTATTTTTTACTTAGTAGGTATTTGGAAAAAAATTATTTCTTAAAACTTGCAGTAAGTATTAATTTACTAAATCTATTTTTCTTCAAATATTTTTATTTCTTTCTGTCAATAATTAGTGATCTCACTGGGTTTGGGATTTTAGCAGAAAAAAATTCTATAGATTTATTTTTAGGCGAATTGATAAAAGTTAAAGATTTTGAAATTGCTCTTCCTTTGGGAATCAGTTATTATACTTTTCAGTTTATATCAATTGCAGTTGATAAGAAGCAGGGAAAAATAGAGGAAGAAATCAATCTTTTAGATTTTTCAACTTATATATTATTTTTTCCAGTAATTCCTTCAGGACCAATTTTAAGGTTTAACGAACTGAAATCACAATTTGAGAAAACTAGAATCACTGAGAATGATTTAGTAGATGGAGTTTGGCTAATTTTGAGAGGACTTTTTAAAAAGGCAGTCTTATCAGAGTCTGTTTTATCAATTGTAGCTCCAGTTTTTGGCGAACCAGAAAAATTTTCAGGTGCAGCAATAATACTCACAACTTATTTTTTTGGAATTTATTTATTTTTAGAGTTTTCAGGATTCACAGATTTAGCTAGAGGTTTTGGAAGATTATTAGGTTATGAACTTCCAGAAAATTTCAAATCACCACTGTTAATGAAAGGATTTGGAGATTTTTGGAGAAGATGGCACCTAACGTTTGCAAGCTGGATACGTGACTATATATATATTCCTCTTGGAGGTTCGAAGGTTCCTGAATGGAGGAATTATTTCAATTTCATTTTGACTTTCACTTTAGGGGGACTATGGCATGGGGCAACATTGAACTATATTCTTTGGGGTTTCATAAACGGGAGTTATATATCAATAGAAAAATTTTTAGAAATTCGAAAAATTAGACTCATACCAAATATTCCATTTAGAGGTTTAATTCATTATTTATTCGTTTTAAATTTATTTATCATAACATGGATTTTATTCTTTACTAAGGATATTAGAACTTCAGTTATGATGCTTGGAAAAATATTTACTTTTTCTAAGGGAGCAGAGTTAGCTTATGCAGAAACAGGAGTTTATGCAACTTTTTTTGCTGCACTATTTCATCTTCAACAAGAGTATCCAGAACGGTTTGAATTCATTCAACCTTACAAGAAGTTTATAATTCCATTCTTTGCATTACTCATCTTACTAGTATTGATTAATAACTCTGGAAATATGGATGCGTTTTATGGTAGGTACTAGATGAGGAGAATTTTTTTATATTATCCTTTGATATATTTGATAATACTTTTTGTATTAGACAAACTTATTTTTACATTACCTTTTTTTGAGAAGAGTTTCATTCAAGGTGGTAATGTAGTTTATTATAGACAAAGAGAAATTTTATTTGAGAAATTAAAAAATACTAAATTAGACAAGAAGCTTATTCTAGCAATGGGAGATTCAAGGGCTTATCCATATACAGAACTTGGATTTAATGATAAACAAAAGAAAGAATATACATTATATAATTTTTCTTTACCGCAGGCAATACCAGCAACTTCATTATTTTATTTAGAGAAATTTTATGAAAATAAAATTATACCTAAAGTTGTTTTTTTAACAGTTAGTCCAGAAGCATTCAACGATGATTTTAAAGCCATGCATAAACCTTTTATGAGACTAGCTGCATCCAATGAATTTATTCTCAAATATTATAATCAGTTTTCTAAAGATGAGATGATAGAATTTATGTTAGATCAGTTTATAGTACTCAGAAAGATCGAACTTGATTATAAATTATTGTTTAGTAGATTTAGAAATGGGAAGCTAAATGAGTATCTACCTGAAAACAATCCAAGGATCAAACTTTTAAATTTAGGTAAAGGTGAGGAACTTTCTTATACTGCTTTTTTTAATGATGAAAAGAAATTAGCAAGCGATTCTAGAAGAATCAAACAGATTTATTTTTCTAACTATAAAGTTCATGAGACACAGTTTTTCTTTTTAGAAAAATTCTTACAACTTGCACAAGAACATGATACACAAGTAATATTAATTTTTCCTAAAGTTTATAAAGACTATAGAGAAATTTATGTTCAAGAGAAAATCGATGAAAAAGTAGAGAAGAGAATTCAAGCCTTAGGTGAAAAATATTCTGCAAAGTATCTAAGTCTTGACAAAGAGTCTAACTGTGAATTGTTCTATGATGCTTCCCATCAATCTGTTTCTTGCTTCGTTGATCAGATTCAGTTAGTCATGGATCGGATAAGATAGAAATTTTCTTTCATCCATCTCTAGGCGAAGGGCTTTTTACTCTTAGTAAAACCCATTCCCCCGTGTTGAGGTAGATTAAAGTGGTAGAAAAGCTGTAGTTCTTTATAATAACTATGTCAAGATCGACTGCGAGTTGAA
>JANRLP010000132.1:0-4283 GCA_033762425.1 Leptospiraceae bacterium | reverse complement strand
TTTCTCCTATTGGTTATGAAAGAATTCTATCAGACTTGGAAAAAATAGTCGCTTCAGGTTATAGATTGAGACAGGATTTTTAGTAAGATAATATAACTTGATACTCTATAAATAATTTTTTCTGAATTGCTGCGGGGTTATTCCTGTTATCTGTTTGAAGGATCTGTTGAATGACGCTTTAGAATTAAATCCAACTGCAAAAGCTATAGAAAGTAATGTGCGTTTTTTTTCTTCGAGCATAATTTTTTTTGCCTCTGCTATTCGATAATCGTTTATGAATTGAGGGAATGTTTGGTTTAGCTTTTCATTTAAAATTTGCGAGAGTTGGTGAGGAGTTATTTCTAATTCTTCTGAAAGACCAGAGAGACTTATACAACCGGAATAGTTGATCTACTTTAAAGCAAAAACCGATTGTGTCTTTTTCTTAAAGAGATGTTTTAAAGAAATGTGGTAAGTTTTTTTTACTTAGCATTAATTGTTGAATATTGCTAGACGGAGTACGATAGAGTTGTTGAAAATTAGAATAGTGGTGGTAATTTCACAGTGAAGTTTCCAAAGGTATATTAACTCGGTTCCCGAAAAACTTCTTTGAAGCCGAATTAAAAAATTTGGTTTTCGGAAATCTCTGATCAGAATATTCTCCATAAGCTTCATGAATATGCCCAAAAACATGGAGCCTTGGTTCTACTGTTTTCACCCTATTCAGAAGATCAGAGCAGCCGACATGAAATCCTAAAATCGTTTTATCTCCAATCCCCTTGGGTGGAGAATGCGTTATAAGAATATCCAATTTTTCAGGTATAAGATCCCAATGAGCTTTGATTTTTTCTCCTCGCTCCCTATTGAATGCCATATTCCTGAACATCGGACTAATGGGTGAAGCCCATATCCGCAGTCCTTCAATAACCAATTCTTCTTCCAGCAAAAAGGAAATCCCAGCAGATTTTGCCAATTCTTTTGCTTTTTCAGGAAAGCGTTCTGCAAAAAAATCATGGTTTCCAGCGGTTAAAATCTTATGCTTTGAATTCTGTGCGGAAAACCATTTTAAGAATATTTCCATTTCGCTAAAGGTTCCTTTTCTCGAAAAGTCTCCAGAATGAATGAGCAAATCACATTGCGGGATTAGCAATTTTTCATGATTCATATGAGTATCAGATATTAAAAATATTTTCATTTACCACCTCTCTGTTTTTGAAATGCTTTATACATAATCATAATGTCATTGTATTTGCTTGTGAATTCAGATCATTTATGGTTCTATGTATGATGTTTGCATTTAGAGCTAAATTTGAGACTGCCGCATCAAGATTACTTATTTCTTGTGCAACTTGCAAACTAGTTAATGACTGTTCGCGGGAATTCAACTCATTGTGACTTGATAAATCATTGATTTCTGATATCGAACCAATGATTTCTGATATAATTTTTTTCTGTTCCTCTATTCGAGAAGATACTTTGCCAATTTGCAATATCAAGTCATTAAACCCATTTTTCTGTTTACTCAGTCGATCCTTAGTTTCAAATACCGAAAGATTAACATTTTTCACAATTTTGTCTGATTCTTTTATAATCTTTTCAATCACCTTTGCATTTGTTGAACTTTTTTCCGCCAGTTTACCAACTTCCTGAGCAACGACTGCAAAACCGTTGCCGTGTATTCCTGCCCTTGCTGCCTCAATGGAAGCATTTAAAGCTAACAAGTTTGTTTGATCTGCAATTTCTGACATTAAACTGTTCATTTCGCTGACTTTCTGGAACGATTCATTGATTTTCTTTAATTCAACTGAAAGTTCTTGAAATGAATTTTCTAATTTTTCTCCAGCCTGCTTTGAATTACTCATAGATGAGACCATGATTTTTGATGATTCATTTACCTCTTTTAATATTTGGTCAAATTGACCAATTACTTGTGAAATAGAATCTACTTTTCTATGTTGAGTTGATATATTAGAGGAGGATGTGTTAATTGAAGAACTGAATTCTTCCATCGATGCCGCAATTGCTTCGATACTCGATGACTGGGCTTGAATTTCGATATTAAATTGATTCATAGAAACCTTTAATTCGTTCGCAGATATTTTCAATTTTAATCCAATGTTCTTTATCATCGAATATGCAGCATTAGCATTTGTTGATTCCTTTTCAGAAATCTCCGATTTTAATTTAGCTTCATCTCGCATTTCTATAAGGAGATTTAAAACTGATTTTATCACATATCCAATCACAATTAAAAATAGAATCTTCGTTATTTCGGTTGGAATAGATGCTTGTGTTGTAGTCAATAACCCATCGTTTGCGTCTATATAATCCACGCCCATATAAATTGCTATTAAATTAATTATAACCAATAGAAAAGCTGAAAACCAAGTAGCAATTGTTAGAAAATTTGCAGAGAAAAGAAACGCTGAATAAATTAAATAAATGTAAGACAGTACATAAAGGATAGGGTGTTTCAATTGCACTGTCGCAGAAGCAGCATCTGTGAACATAGAACCCGTTGTAACAAGGAATGCAATAATTAGGTCAAAGAAAATAAATACCTTTGCCAATGTATTATTAAATGCTTTATTTTTTGAATAATAATATTGTATAAAACAATAGATAAAAGTTAAGAAGATCCCGAAGAAATTTAATCCCAATTGAAAGGCTGGTAAAGAATTAATCAATAAAACTGTTGACATTGTATAAAATATCCCTAGGCAGAATCTGATGCGATTGATATTTCTTTTACCTTTATTTTCTAATTCTTTAAAAGTGTACTTTTTTAACTTACCCATTTTTTAAATATTCTCCATATCTGTGCCTTTGCGGCAAGCGGTTACACAGTCCCCTAAAGTTGGCAATTTAATCTCATAAAATAACTAAATGGAGATTCACTCTCACAATGGAAACCATACTTTTCATAGAAACTCTTTGCTCTAATGTTAATTTTGAATACTTGTAGGCAAATGCTTTTAGAATGCTCGATACCAGAGGCAATTAGTGATTTTAGCAATGTTGTTCCAATGCCGTTTCTTTGATGTTCAGGATGAATTGCAAGCATCCTTAAAAATAAAGAGTCATTTCTATTTTCAACTTGAGAATATCCAACCAGTTCTTTTTCTTTATAAACCAAGGAAATTTCTTCTGGCTTAAAATGTATTTCAAAGTCGTTCCTTTGCCAATCCTCATCCCAGCCTCAAATTTCAGAAATGTAACTAGACAGAGCCAAGTGGTACAATTCAAAAATGACTTCTTTTTCTGATTCTCTGGCTTTTCTGTAAAGGTAGGTCATAGTTCTTACCGAATTGAAGCTTGTCTTTTTTCTATTACTCCGATTTCTAATAAAAAGTAGGAGTTGCAGAAATGCACGAATATGTATTCAAGAATTTTCATTATTTTACTCTAGACGCTGCGATCTTTTCTAGTATAGCCTATCCAGCATTCGCCAACGAGCATGCTCATAGACCAACCCAACCAAAAGGATGTGATTAGAACTTCCTTATCTGACCCATTGGTGCTATAGGAGAAGATTAAAAAAATTACTCTGATTAAAGAAATTCCAAGCCCAATAGAAAATCCACGAATCATCCATTCGCGATGGAGAGTTATTTCTTTTCGCATTGCATGAAACAAAGCCTTGCAATTAGAATAGAAAAAAATCAACCCAAAAAAGAATGTAGGGATACTCTCTTGTATGCCTGAAAACGGAAACAAAACAACCATCACTAGTCCGGTTGCACTTAATACAATACTCAGTGTTACAAAAACACGTCCAGCCAAACGATGAAGGGTTAGATAACGTTTGCGGATATTCGGCATAAACTGCATAGGTCCTATCACCATATATAAAAAGCCAGCGAACCGATGGAAAAATTCGACCACTGGGCTTTTCGCCATAAGAGGTAATTGCTCCGTTGCGTAGGATGATCCATAGAGTAATATCGTTATTTTCCTATACAAATCATGCGGTAAAAGATAACCGCTAATTGAGACGGCAATTCCTATAAATGCCAGAGTAAAGACAATACCATATCCGATTGTTTCTAATATTTTTTTTGAGTTTCTTGTATCCATTAGTTTCTCCTTGTGTTAGTTTTTAACTTTCAAATTTTGCATTTCTTATATCAGTCTAGAGCAGAGGCGGTTAAATTGCATTAACTTCCTTATTTCTTGTGGCAAATGCTGGTCTTTCCCCAAACTTCTTTTTTGTTTCTAAAAACATTTCTGCTAAATTTTCAAGCATGATTTTTCTCCTATTGGTTATGAAAGAATTCTATCAGACTTGGAAAAAATAGTCGCTT
>JANRLP010000131.1:0-66675 GCA_033762425.1 Leptospiraceae bacterium | reverse complement strand
TTCAACTCGCAGTCGATCTTGACATAGTTATTATAAAGAACTACAGCTTTTCTACCACTTTAATCTACCTCAACACGGGGGAATGGGTTTTACTAAGAGTAAAAAGCCCTTCGCCTAGAGATGGATGAAAGAAAATTTCTAATTTGCAACATAAAACAGCGATAAAAACTGACTATCAAGGATATACCTTTGAAAGAACCGATCAGAAATATCAAAATAAAAAACTGTGATGTAACTATCCTAGGAACAGCTCATGTTAGTAAAGCAAGTGTTGAAGCAGTTAGAAAACTAAGTGAAGAATTAAATCCAGATACTTATTGTGTAGAACTTTGCGATAATCGACTAAAATCTATGGATGACCCAGATATTTGGCGAAAGCAAGATATCTTTAAAGTATTTAAAGAACGAAGAATGTATCTTTTACTTTCTAGTCTTATCCTTTCTTCTTTTCAAAAAAAATTAGGTAATGATGAAATAAACCCTGGTGATGAAATGAGAGAAGCAATAAGACTTGCTAAAGAGAATCAAGCTAAATTAGTTCCAATAGATAGAGATGTACAATTAACTCTTAAGAGATCTTGGGGAAGCGTTAGTTTTTTCTCAAAACTTTTTTTGATCTCGGCACTTATATCTTCACTCATTGTCAAAGAAGAAGTAACGCCTGAAAAGATTGAAGAGATGAAGTCTGATGATGCACTAAAAGATATTTTTACAAATCTACCATCCCGTTTTGATGAAGTAAAAAATGTAATCATTGACGAACGTGATATCTATCTTGCCCAAAAGATTAGAGAAAATTCTGAAAATTCAAAAAAACTCTTAGCAGTAATTGGAGCAGGGCATCTTGAAGGAGTCATGAAAGCAATTGAGTCGGATCATGACTTAACTCCTTTGGAAGTAATTCCAAAACAGACCTTTTCTCAAAAATATTCTTGGTTGATTTTACCTGCTGTAGTATTATCATTAATGGCATTCACATTTTATAAATCAGGGCAAGCTGCAGGAACTGAACTTGTTTTAAATTGGATTCTATTCAAAGGAGCGTTAGCCGCTCTTGGTGCAATAATTGCACTTGCACATCCATTATCCATTCTACTTGCGTTTGTAACGGCACCTATTGGCAATTTTAATCCAATTATCAAACCTGGTTGGATAGCTGCACTCTGTGAATCTTGGTTGCGAAAACCACTTGTAGAAGATTTTGAAAATATTGCGAAAGATTCAGAACATTTTCTTGGATACTGGAAGAATCGAGTTATCAGAATTTTTTTAGTATTGCTCCTTCCACAAATTGGAAGTTCACTAGGAACATTTCTTGTAACTCTCAAAGGAATCAAAGGCCTTCTATAACTTGGAAAAAAATTTTTCTTTTCTAGTTACCTATTTCCCATTATGGATATCACTAGTATCTTTGATATCCCTCTTTTTCCCAAACTTACTTTCTTGGTTCAAAGGTGATTTAATCACTTATTCTTTAGGAGGAGTGATGCTTGCAATGGGGCTTACTCTTTCTATTGAAGATTTTAAAAGACTATTGAACTACCCAATACCAATTTTACTCGGAGTTTTTCTTCAATATAGCGTGATGCCAACATTAGGCTTTTTGCTATTTCATTATTCCAACCTCCCAACTCCCTTTGGAGTTGGCATTGCTCTTGTATCTTGTTGTCCTGGTGGCACAGCCTCCAATGTTCTCACTTATCTTTCAAAAGCTGATGTAGCACTCTCAGTTACTATGACAACAATTTCAACGTTAGTCGCTATTTTCCTCACCCCAGCGTTAACAACTCTTATCATTGGTAGTAAAGTAGATGTGAATGCTATAGGACTTTTCCTTAGCACTGCAAAAGTAATCCTGTTACCAGTAGGGCTAGGAATTCTTATAAATCGTTATCTACCTTCATTCTCAAGATCTGTAACACCTTTCTCTTCACAAATCTCAGTAATATTGATTATTTTAATTGTTGCATCCATTATTGGTGCTTCCAGTAAAACGATTCTTGAATATGGAATACAAATAGGGCTTTTTGTTTTTCTTTTGCATTCATTAGGATTTTTATTTGGTTATATACTTTCGAAACTATTTAAACAGTCTGAAATTTATTCTCGTACTATTTCCATTGAAGTTGGAATGCAAAATTCAGGACTAGGAGTTCTTCTTGCAAAAGAAAATTTTCTTGATCCTCTTGTTGCAGTTCCTTCAGCAATATCAAGTCTATTTCATTCATTAATTGCTAGTGCACTTGCAGGATACTGGAGAAGAAAAAAACTTTAACTACAACTACTTGAGTATTAGCTTCAATTATACGATTACTATATTACAACTATGCTTAACTTAGTTTCTGATGAGCCCTTACTTACAAAACAAAAAAAATCCTTTAACTTGCTCTTGCCCGAGAATGATGTCTATAAAAGAAAAATCTTAATCTTCAATGAATGGAATAAAAATCAATTAATAGATGAATTTAGGATTAAAGAATTCTATCAAGGACTTAAAGAAGAAAAAATAGTTCAGCCAAATGGTGATCCCTATTCTAATTCAAGTATAAATTTATTTCTAGCTTCACTAAAAGAAGCTCTCACTCTAAGTTTCACTTCTTTTCAAGGTTTAGAAGGAAAAGCTAAACTTGATAACTTTTTCAAACAAAACCTAAGATATCTTGAAGTAGATAAAGCAGTTTTAGATACAAAAATTTTTACTGATAGTGAATTGAAAGTTCTAATCGATAAAGCACCAATGAAAACACTTCTTTTGATTAAATTTCTTTATTATACTGGATTACGTATTTCAGAGGCTATATCAATACGTGTTAAAGAAATATTTCAAAATAATGAAGATGCTATCATTATCATAAGACGTGGTAAAAGATCTAAAGAACGAAAAGTTGATGGTATTCCTCTAAAGCTTCTTAATGAGATTAAATCGGAATTTAATTCTAAAGAATTTCTCTTTGAAAATCATAATCCTAGATCTAAGAATGGAAAATATACCCGACAACATTGGCATAATGAACTTTCTAAGATTTCCAAAAACTATCTTGGAAGAAACCTCGCACCACATTTTCTCAGACACTCTCATGCAACTGCACTTGCAAACATTGGAGTTTCTTATGGAGCAATTCAGAGAAGGTTAGGTCATAAAAACGCGTCTACAACTCTTGAAATCTATGATAGATCAAAAGTATCAAAAAATGATTTGAAAACTATTCGCAAAAATATTGAGATTTAATTTATTTCACAAAATAGTCTAGTGGATCTAATTCTTTACCTAGTTGAAAATTTTTTATTGCCTCATCTCTTCCTAATTTAGTTTGAATTCGACTTAACTCAATATAATAATATGGATACTTTGGAAAAGCGTTGATTGCTTTTTTTAAATCACTTTCAACTTCAATTAAATTCTCTGTTTCATCTCCAAACAATCTTTCTCTAATCTTTCCATCCAATTGATATGAATAATGATTTATTGGATTAAAAGTGAATCGATTTAGTTTATTAGTCTCTACTAATTTTTCTCTTGGAACATTTTCTGATAAATTATAAAAACCATACTTATCAAAAACAAAATAAGGTTTCAATGGCAATATCTTCTGATTTAATAATAATGCATCAACTGTCATGAATACTGAAGCAACTATTGCTAACAATAATACAATTTTTTTTATCTTATTGGCTATCTCAAAATTTACTTCTATCAAAGGCTTATCGTTACTCTTAAAAAAGAATATTCCGAGGAATACTCCTACACTAATAATTATTCCCGGCTCAGATAGATTATAATCTAACATCCCATAAAGAAACATATTTATTAGAGAAGTTATTCCAATAGAATGAAATATAGAAAAATTTTTTATAACCTTTTGATAAGCTGAAGACACTATAATAAAAAATAGAATAGAAAATGCAACTAGTCCAATGAATCCATATTGAAATAGAATTCCAATAATATAATTATGACTATGCATATCTAAACCAAATTCTTGAAATAAATCTTTCCTAAACTTTATTTCATCAATACTCGAATTCTGACTAAGAATATATGCATTAATTTCATTTGTTTCTGCTCCAAATCCTATCAATGGTCTATTCTCTAATACATCCACTATAAACATTTTCCAAATCTTAAATCTTATAAATAGTGTTTCTAAGTTCACCAACTGAAACTTATTGTTTAAGTATAATCCTAATATAGTTAAAGTAAATAACAAAAGACTAATAATAAGAAATCTCTGTTTATGGTTAGTTTTGTCTCTATGAATTATAAATTTCAGTGCTAGTATTACAATAGTAGAATAGGTTATTGAAATGATAGAAGATCTATTATTGCAAACAATGATTATAAACGGAATCAATAATAAAACTAAAAAGTGTAAAATTCTCTTGAATCCTCTTGAGATGATGACCAGATGAATTCCAATTGGGAAATATAAGGCTACAAAACCTCCAACTCCATTTACATGAAATCCTGCGATTGAGCTTGAGTATCCCCAACCATCCACAATAATCCTCCGAAAAATAAAAATGCTCAAGAAAAGCACTTGTATTCCAAAAGAAATTGATAAAATCTTTATTATTTTTTTTATTTCAGAATGATTAGAATTTATTGTAACAAAAGCAACTGCTAATGAACTCAATAAAATTGGAATCTGGAAAATAGATCTATATTGATTATAACTCGCAACATTTGATACAATAATTATTACTACAAAAAGCAATATGAATATATCTAATAAGTTTACCTTTAAAGTTTCTTTCTTAAATTTTTGAATTGAAAAATAATAAACTACATATACAAAAACTGGCAATGACTTTAAGCTAATCGCAAAAAAATAGTTCAAATTAAAAATACTGGTAACAAATATTAGTGTTGTTAAAAAGAAAATTTTTATTCCATTAATCCTAACGTACGATTGAAGAATAAAAAAACTATTAATCATGTATAATAGTTTAAAGTATAATGATAGTCTTGGAATATCTGTTAATGGTAAATAATAAACTCCATTCGTACAGATAAATAAATTTAATAATAATGAATTAACAACAAAAATTCCTTCCGAATTCAAGCCGAATCTGAAATTAAAGAACTTATAGCTTATTCCCAAAACAACTACTTGGATTGATAAAAAGTCAATTAATGAGTTTAGCTTGAATTCACTAAATAGAATTGATATTATCAAATAAATAAAAAAGCTAATCCCTATAATCATAATATACCTTTTATTGGAAGAACATAGGATTCATCGATATTAATTGATGGGTGCAAATCTAGAAAGCTTGCAAGAAATTTTGCAAACTCCTCTGGCTCTATCATATCTTTTTTGGAAAAATTTTTTCTGCCTTCCCAAATTTCTGTAGAAATTGCTCCAGGATAAACTGTGAATACTCTTATACCATTTGGCTTCCATTCTTCACGTAATGACTTAGCTAAACCTGCAATTGCATGTTTGGAAGCAGAATAAGCTGTGGAATCTGGAAATCCAATCTTTCCAGCAGTTGATGAAACTAAACAAACGAATGGACTCTTAGAGCTAAAGAGTAGGGGTTTTGCTAAACTTAAAATTTGAAAAATAGAAAATACATTTAACTGAAAATGACTAATCAACTCTTGATTTGTGATCTCTTCTATTTTTTTAAATAGCCCATTTCCCAAAGTAAAGTATATTGCATCTAATTTGTTATTTTCATTCTTATACTTTTTAAAAAAAATTTCCAAAGATTCAACGTTAGTTGCATCACAAGAATAATTCTTTGATTCAAGTTTCTTTTCACTTAACTCATTTCCACTTCTAGAAAATCCAATGGGGTAGACATGCTCTTTTTTTTGTAGCTCTGAAAGAAGGGATGCACCAATTCCACTGCCTGCTCCCGCTACAATAACATTTAACCTGTCCAAATTGAATATCCTTGTGCTTTTTGGATAAAAATAACCTTTATCAAGAAAAGTACTAAAATGAAAATGCTCAACCAAAGATATGGTTCCACCTTAGCTTCTTCATCTTCTTTTTTTAAGAAGATCATAAGTGGAATTGAAACTGTAAACATCCTTGATATATTTTCATAAACAGACCAGAAATGATAATGACTTGCTGTTACTATCATAAAAAAATTTAACACAAGTCCAATTCTAAATACTAATCCTTTTCGGAAATTCCCAGTAAATAAGGTAATAATTCCTAACCCTAATAATGCTAAGAGTGGTATTCTAGAAGAAAGCCTAGCAAGTTCTTTCCAATTTTCTATGTTAGTATTTCCAAAAGATTTGATATAAGTATAAATTCCTTCAGCAGGAGTTAGGAAATCAGTTAGCCTTGTTGCTGACCAATTAGGAAACGTTATCTTGAGATAACCTTGCCACAAAATTGGAATGATTAGAGTAGCAAGAACGACTAACGCTTCTTTCCAGCGTTTCTCAATTAGTGCTACAAGTCCTAATGGAAAAAATAAAAATAGTGCAGGCTCTTTTGTTAGAATTGCTAATGATGAGATTAAAATAAAGAAAAGATATCTTTTCTTCACCATAAAGTAGTAAGCTAAAACTACAAGTGAAGTCATCACTGAATCACTTACTAGTACTGAATAGCTTCCAAGGGCAAAAGGAGAAAGTAAATAAAAAATTGCTAAATGTTTTTGCTTACCCAACAATTCTCTAATCGCTAGAAACGATAAATATAACAAACCTAAGTTTAGGAAATACATTCCTAAAATTGCTGCATTCCTTCCCAAGAATCCAAAGATACCAATGAGTAGGGGATAACCAATTCTCGGTGCCCTATAACTCTCATCAAATCCTTTAGGCCAATCTAAGCTTAGTTCACTAATGGTTCTTGAATAAAAATAAAAAATCTGACCATCGTATCCAGCACCTAAGTCATCTGCACTACCTTTTTCAACAATAGCACCAATGGGCATTTTAGAAGAGTTTTGTTTTGCAAACTCTTCTCCAAAATGTACCTGCGATGTTATATTCCAAGAATACTTCTTCCAGATGAATACACTAACTACTAGATAAAGAACTATAAATATTAAAAATGATTGATATTGTTTCAAAGTTTGGCTCCAATATACTCTGCATATACTTTACTTAAATACTTAGCACCTATCGTTGTTAAGTGGTTTTCATCAATGAAATACCTAGGCTCAATAGCAGTATTACTTAGGTCGATGAATTGAAATTTTTCTTCAACAGAGAGTTTTTCTAAATACTTCAAATAACCATTAAACCAAACTCTATCACCATAAAAATCTTCTAACGGATTTTCTGGATTATTAATTACAATAAAAGGAATTTTTTCTTGATTCAATCTTTTAGCGATTTTTTCAAGTTCAAAAAATTCTGACCAAGGTTTAAACTCTCTACTAGAAATACTTTTTTTTATTTGCCTAATTAAATTTAATCTGCCAAGCTCAAATCGTTTATCAATATCCTTGTAAAGTCTATTCTGATAATCACTCTTATACTCATCTAGAGTCATTTCGAGTAACGTTATATCCTCTAAAGATTCTCTTCTATCAAAAGCAATATCTCTCTCGATTTCTTTTCTACAAAAATTTTGTGTAAGACGCATTCCGTAAAAATATTCTTTCCCATAATTTTTTGGATCTATCTTCTTAGAACTTATCTTTACATTAGATTCAAATTTTAAAATTACTTTCTCTTTATTTGGAAATGGAATCGAAATTTCTTTCCAACCACTCTTAGGAAATTCTTGATTAAAAATCTCTTTTCCTTGCTCTGCAATTTTAATTCTTGCTGGCTCAACTAAATAAATACTGTCCTTAAAGTTCCCATTTCCAATTTCACATTCTATAGTAAACTCTTCTCTAGTCCAACCCTTTCTCCAAATCCCCTCAAAAGGAATTTTCCCAGTATAGTTATGGTAACTTTTTCCTTTTCGATAATGCCTTTCATTATATGCTTTGAATGGGTCTTTTAAAAATGATCTTATAGTATTTGAATTCAGTAAAGATTTTGTGAGTAGAGAAAAATAAAAATCTTTTCCTAATTCAAAAATTCCATTCTCTAGTACAAATTTAAATGGATAGAAAAATTTAGTAGGGTATCTTCCTGGATAATCTCGAATTCTTCTTTTCTCATCAATCTCACCAACTGATTCTACAGTATACTTTTCATGTTCTGCTTTTTTGAACTTGTAGTCAAAATAGTCTAACTGAAAATCACCTGAATGAAGAATATACAAAACAAGACTTGGTTTTTTTTGAATTACATCTTCAATATAATAGCTTAGATCTGTTGGACTTAAAGCTACATGTGAATAAAGATGTACGGGATGGTTTTTATCTTTTGCTTTTAGCTCTGATTCAATCACTTTGGGTAAAGCAGAATAAAGAGCGATGGAACTTCCTGTAATCAAGACAGGAGACTGAGATTTTGGGATGACCTTCTTTCTGTTATGTTCAAAATTATACCAATGAGATGTGTCCCATTCTAGCTCATTGGGAAAGGAATAAAACGCTTTATCAAAAATAATATAATCCGATAGCTTAACTAGAGATAAAAATAATAAAAGTACTATTGGAATTCTTTTTTTTATTGAAAGCCTCTGCCAAAAATTCATGCAACCATCCATGGTAACAAATAAATTCAAATTCTTCTTTGTAAAGCTGTTTATTTGTTTTTCACTTTCAATTTCTCCCGAAGAAAAACCTAAAGAGGAAGTAAAACCTTTGCTAAAAGTTTTTCCTATATTTAGGAGAGAAGAGTGTGAATGGGCAGTAAGAATGGATATTTGTTGGTATTGTATTAAAAAAAATGAGCGATATGCTCAAAAAATCTATTTCTATTCAGATTCACCATATAGGGAACATGGATGTTATACCGATAAAAAAGGGTTTTATTTAGTAGAAAAGTAAAAAAATTTTTATTAAGATATTACTACTCTTTTACGATACTATTTTTAGACGATAGTAAATACTATTGAAACTAGATACTAATCTAAGGAATTATCACGATGAAGAGCAGTAAAGGAAATCACCCAGGTCAAATTTTAAAAAAGAAATTTATTGATAACATGGATATTTCTACGTATAAGCTTGCACAAGAAACCTTGTTGAGCCAGACTAGAATCAGTCAAATAATGAATGGAAAAAGAGCGATTACAGCTGAAACTGCTCTAAAACTATCTCGTTATTTCAAAACAGACCCAATGTATTGGTTAAATCTTCAAAGCGAATTTGATTTGGAAGAAGCATCTAAAAAATTTGCTAAAGACCTAGCAAAAATTAAAACTTCCAAAAAATAGTTTAAAATAAGTGCTTACCTAGGACTGAGAGTGGATTTACAACGGTACCATCTACTTTCATTCCTAGATGAAGATGTGGGCCTGTAGAGACACCAGTAGATCCCGACTCACCAATTAGATCTCCCTTCTTAACTTGATCTCCTTCCTTAACTAAGGTTTTAGATTGATGCATGTAAAGAGAGAAAATTTTCCCACCATGATCTATCACTGTGAAAATTCCTTCAAAGAACATTCTCTCAGCAATCAAAACCTTTCCATCTTGGATAGCATAAATTTTTTCCCCAGTTGGTGCTCTAAGATCAACTCCACCATGAGGTTTGGATTTACGATTCTGACCATAAATCCTTCTAATATAAAACGGACTAGTAATTAAGATTTTTTCGAGTGGTCTTACAAATCTTCCCGTAATACCAAGAGGTGAATTAGAAGCAAATGCCTCTTGTTTTTTCTTTTCACATTTACTTATAAATTCTAAAGTTTCTTGTGAATACTTATGTGCTGTGTATTTTTTGGGAACCTTAGTGAGAGAATACATTTTCTTTTCAGGAAAATTACCTTTCAAAATATTAATTACTAGTCTTCTTATGATTAGTTTATCTTCTTTTTCTTGTTGAATGACTAGCTCATTCTCACCAACTTTTTGTTCAGGATGAATTGGCATTGGTGCAAAGAAAACTTTTTTGTATGGAGAGAGAATAAGTTCTTTTTTAGCCCAGATTAGTTTAAATTTTTCTGGATTAAGATTTTTATCATCATGATTACTTTTGAGTTTTATAAATGCTAGATTGCCTTGTCTAAACTCCTTTGCTCGAATGATGATCTTATAATCTAAATCTTTATAAGTGATTTCACGATAGCTATCTTGTGGGATATCATTTTCGATGATTCGATCAGAGAAAATTGAAATTGTCTGAATCAGAAAGAGTAATAGAAATAATCTCATACTATCGTTTATATAATAGCAAAAAAATTCTATATATTCTGTCTAGAATTTTTTAAATTATTCTATGCTCAACCTCAGCACTTACAACTTTTTTCACTTCACTAAATAAGCTATTGATTTCTTCTTCAGTAAAATTTCTGTCTGGTTTGAAAGAAGAGAAAATTGTTTTTGAGTATGTATCTCTATGAACTAGTTTTAAGCCTGCTTCTTCCATTCTTTGTTTCACAACAAATTCTTTGTTCTTGTTCGTAATCACTGTGATTAGATTTAGATGATTCATTTTGTGATCAATATGGAAATAACAAACAACCTCATCTCCATCTAGTCTATCTAATTCATTTCGAATCTCATCAAAACTTGTTTCTACCCTAGGTCCTTTAGGATCTTTATAGTTTATTAAAACTCGTTTGAAGTAATGAATTTTTTCTCCATTCTCTGCAACATCTACACCGTTCAAGATTTGTCTTTCATCGGCAATTTCTTTCATAAGAAATTCACCTCTACCTCTAGCATCTTCAAAATCGAATTTATCTGAATTAACGTCACCCTTTTTTGCATTCTCTTCAATTTGAGAAAGTGTATAACGATTTCCTGGAATCATTTCATGTTTGAAGGAAATTTTGAAATAGGGATTTGGAATGGTATTATCAATTTCAAGTTCTATCTCAGCAAAAGTTCCATGACCATGCTCAATAATGTTTTGGATTGCTTCTGTTACAATGATTCTAATGGAATCGGGGTCCAAGCCTAGGATTGGTGCATACTTTCTAATCTGATTTTTGATCTCAAAAAGGGAGCCTTCCTTTTCATTCACCCTAGAATGAAGCTCTTTTTTGACTATATCATCTCTTTTTAGGACAACTTTATAATTCAATTTAGCAAGAGTATTGGGAAGGTAAGGGGATTTAAGAACTGCGTCAACCTCATCACGTAGAACTTTGTTCTCAGATTGAAGTTTTTTGACTAATTTCTTTAGTTCATCAATATTCATTTGGTCTAGATTTGCTAGCATTTTGTCCCCTAATTCACAATTAGTTGTGGTAAATAATCGAATACAAATAAATCATTCCACTTATGAATCAAGTACTTATTGTCCAGAAAAGAACAAAATTTGAACTTGACCAAATAATATATCCTGATCAGGAATTTTATAAAAAAATTACCCAAATTCAAAATAATTCTTATGATAGAATTTATAATTCCCATATTAGGCAGTTAGAAAGTAGAGAAATTTTAAGAAAGATATTTCCAAAAGGAAAATTCATTTTTAGAGATGAACTAGATAAGCTCAATTTACAGGATTTTGATTTAGTGATTGCATTGGGTGGAGATAATCACTTCACTTATGTTGCTCACTATACTAAAGGAACAAAAATTTTAGGGTGTAATTCTGATACAAAAACTTCACTAGGAGCGTTACTCGCTTTTGATCCCAATAGTTTAGAACAAGTTGTCAAAGATGATTTTAAGGAAACAAAAATTGAAGAATGGTCATTAATCTCAGCAAGAATTGAATACCCAAATGGTGGCTATCTTGAAACAGTAAGTTCCGTAAATGAAGTTTCAGTTAGGAATGCTAGTCCCGACCTGACCAGCAGATATATCATTTGTAAAGATGATGAACGAGAAGAACAAAAGAGTTCAGGACTTTTATTATACACTGGTGCAGGTTCGACTGGCTGGTTAACAGCATGTTTAGGAAATACTAAAAGTTCGCTTGGAGAGTTTCCAAAAAATGCAAATGAATTTAGAGTATTCACTCGAGAACTTTCTAGAAAGGCTAGAAAAAATTATAAACTGACTAATTTTGTTGCACTAGATTCGATTTCCATTATCTCAGAAATGAATGGTGGAATTTCCATTGATTGTCTTCCTGAAAGAATCTATCCTTTTCCCCCTGGTGCAATTGCTACTTTTTATCTTTCGCCTCAAAAACTCAGAGTAGTTGTAAAGAAATAGTAGTATCATGTGATGATATTACTATTTTGACCTAGTGTAATTCTAGAGAAATCAATATAATAATTTGTTAAGTGGGTTATATTTTCAATACCTTAGTGCTTTCTTCCCCGTACTGGCTAATCACTCTTACAGCCACCTTCTGTTCTTTCTTAACAGAAAACGGATGGGAAATAAAACCGTAAAGCCTCGCAAAAGCTTCTTCATCAATTTCAATCTTTAGTAAACGTTCAGCGTCTTTTTTAGTCTTATCAGAAGCAAGAGAAGAAAGACCTTTTTTCCAAGCGTCAAATTCGTCTTTGCTGCCACCACAAAAAAAGACTTGTCGAACTACAAAGTTATTCCCATCATAATTTGTATCAACCATCCAATAAGCAATGTCTTCAATATTTCTAGCTTTGACTTCATCTTTGATTGGATCATATAAATCAAGACCTTTGATAGTGATTTGGGAATAGTTGTTAGTTTTTAGTTTTGAGTTTTTAGTAGAGTCACTAGAAACTTCTTTTCTTAGTTTTAAGTTTTTAGAGACCTTTTCAAGGCTACTAATAATTTGTTTATCTCTTCGCAGTCTTTCCACAAATTCTCGAAGACTTCTTTCGTCATAAACCCCAAATTCTTGGAAATCAGTAGTAAAGTTTCCAATTCTGCTCTCGAACCTTGGGCTATTCCAAGAAACTGTTGGAACTCCCCTTTTGTATTTCTCGCCTGACCCTCTGCTATATTCGCTGCTATAGAGACTCCAGCCCTCCTCATTTGCGAGATAATTCCATACATCTCTTCCTTCGGAAATGATTGTGTAGAGGAGTAAATCCTCTCTACTAAGATTATTGATTTCTGCCAAACTATTAAGTCCTGATAATTTCTTGATTTCATTAACTCCTACCGTCACATCTTCACTCAAAACTAAAAACTCAAAACTTTCGATCCCAATATCCGGTTCTCCAATCGTAACAAAAGAAGCAGCCTTCTTGTCTTTCTTCAGAAGTCCATCTTGCATCAAATCATCGTTCATGCGAACACGAGTAACTTCAAAACTGCCCGCACTCATTGTAACATTTTGATTTTCGATTGTGCTTTCAAAACTAAAACCAAGAATGATAAGCCAATCAGCGTCTCCTCTCTGGCGACATGCTTTCATGGATTCGTTTACTGCTTGTTTGGCTACAGTTCCAAACTTAGGACCAATATGAAGATATGCTTTGTGTTCTCCACTTGGAGTATTATAAAATCCTTCTGCATGTAGATAAGCATCTGTGAGTCGTTCTATACGGATGAATACAGCTTGTTCGTTTTTGATTCCATTTTTGACACCTGCTGATTTTAGATGTTCAAAAATTCTATTTTCAAAACTGGCACTATCTTCATTCCGAGTAGTTCCATCTTCTAAACTTTCGGGACTTACAGGCTCGAAGTTTTGTAGAGTCTCTACGATGAACGAACCAGCGACACGCAATTTTTTATTATCTGCTTCCGGTTTGTCGTATAACGTTTCTTCTTCGGGAGGTTCATCATTGGCTAGAGACTTCAAGGTCACATGCGGAACTTTTTTATAGATAAATCCTTGTCGTATATCTTTTCCTTTTTCGTCATACAATTTGTAATACGGAAATGTAGCAGTCATAAGACGGGTCTTTGCAATGTTTAAAGCAATGCGACTAGTATCCATCGTGATCCAGCGTCTTCCCCATTGTTCTGCAACGTATGCAGTGGTTCCAGAACCGCAAGTTGGGTCTAATACCAAATCGCCTGGGTCGGTTGTCATTAGGATGCAGCGTTTTATAATTTCCGTGCTTGTTTCAACAGTATAAATACGAGAAGAAGGCCCAACAGTTTCACTCCAAAGACTTGTCCTTTTTCTTAAAGGAAAATCATCTAAAAAATAAACATAATTTAAACTAGTTCCGACAGGTTGTAATCTGCCTTTTTGTTTTAATATTTCCATTCTTTCTTTAGAAGTAATCCAACATCCTTTTCCACTGGGTTTATAAATTTTTCCATTTAGTTCAAAATCATAAATGGCATTTGGGTTAAAAGTTGGTGGGGACATAGAGACTAATCTATAAACTCTACTATCTTTAGGTAAAAGCTTATGATTATTTATTTCTTCAAATGTCATTTTTCTTCTGGTTTTATCGCTTAATTCAACGGAAGACCAAATTGAATCACCTTCCACATTCATAGATTCATATATTTGTCTATATTTAACACTTTGAATATCTTTGGAATACCAAATTAAATAATCACACATTCCCTCTAATGTTTTTGACCCAAGTGGCATTGTCTTTTTTCTAAACGTAATCAAACTTACAAAATTCTCACTCCCAAACACTTCATCCATGATGTTACGTACAAGATGTACATTCTCGTCTGAGATTTGCACAAAGCAAGAACCACTGTCGGTTAATAACTCTTTTGCGACAAGGAGTCTATCGCGGAGATAGGAGAGATAAGAATGAATTCCGAGTTCCCAAGTGTCTCGAAATGCTTTAATCATTTCTGGTTCACCAGTTAGGTGTTCGTCACTTCCGTCTTTTACATTTCGATCGTTTAGTTTCATCTGCCAGTTGGAATTGTATTTGATTCCATACGGTGGATCGAAGTACATACACTGCACTGTGCCCGCCATGTTTTCTTGCATCAAAAGAGAAGTCATTGAAAGAAGGCTGTCTCCTTGTATAAGGCGATTTGACCAACCATCTTCGTGGGTGTAATACTCACTCACTTTTTGTAACTCATCATAGTCGAGTGCATTTCCGAAAAGTTCATTGGTAGAAAATAAATCATCTTGTTTGTTCTTCTTGTTTTCCACCACTTTATAGAGGCTACTGATGATTTGCTCTGGTGCGATATGTTCATATCGATACAATGAACGAATATCTATTTTGAGTAGATTATCCCTGTCGTCGTTGCCATATTTATTCAACCAAAATAATTCAGGGTCTTGTCCTCTATTCACAACTGGGTTTTTAGGAATCTCTAATTTTTTCTTTCCTTCTTTTACTTTTGGACTGGCTGATTCTGTTCCCGCTTCTTCTTGAGAAGGAATATGCATTCTCAAACTACTATGTAATACTGCATCTATTAGTTTGTTTTTATCTTTCATACGAATTCCTTTATATCTAGAATGATTTGATTGAGTGTAATGATTAGTAAAGGAATATCGTTTGTAGCTGCTGTAAATATAGCCTCTTCATTTACATCAAAATATTGATGACTGATAATATCTCTCATTCCTTTAAATCCCTTCCAATCAACCTCCGGATATTTCGGAAGCAATTCACCATTAGTCACTCGGTCAATTTTTTTAAGGCTTTCCCCAATCGCAATTAGCATCATGCAAATAGAATCTAATTTATCTCTATTCTCGTCTGATTCATAAAATTCTTGGGGAGTGTTGATCTTATTGATTCGGAATGTAATTCGTTGAGCGGCATCTTTTATCTGAAGAAGGATTTCACTTACAAGAGCTTTATCATACATAAATCCCTTCTTTATCAATTCGTGCTTTTAAAGCTCGGTTCATTCTGTCTCTATATTGAATTAAGTCAACGTGAGAGTGAATTTTCTCTTCTAGTTCCTGTCTCATTCTAGAAAGTAAAATTAAGTCTGAAAATTTCATCGAAACAAATATATCAATATCGCTATCTTCTTTATTATCTCCTCTTGCTACTGAGCCAAATAATCCAATTTGCAAAATTCCATATTTTTCTGAAAATTCATTTTTGAATTCCTGTATAATTTTTATGATTTCATTCTTACTCATTGATCACTCTTCCTGTTCGTAAGTGCCTCTTCTATTTCTTGAATAATTTCTTCTCTATCCATGTTCACAATTGGAATATTCATCTTACTCAGTTCTATCATGAAATCTATTCGATTCATTCCGCACATACTCGCTGCCTGCCCCGTCGTTATATGACCTACTTCAAAAAGTTTAATCGCAAGCAATTTTTGTGATTCTGTTTTTACTTTTTCAATAGAACTTCCTAGTTGCAGAATTAAATTTTCTGGAATCATGATTTGTATGGGTAGCATCTTTTACTCCTCGTTTTATTTTTTAATTATATATTCAGTTATTTGCTAATTCTTCTTTTTTTCTTTATATGAGAGGAATTATTTTTCTTATAATAATCCATTGCCTTACTGCTTAAGTCATCTAGACTTAAATCTTCTAAAATGTTTTCTCTCCATTTCGTATAATCAAATTTATCTTTTTGAATGAGAGAGATAAATCTTTCAACATCTACAAGATTTAATTTTTCTCTTAATACACGATATGCTTTTACTTTTAACTCTGTATCTGTAATCATTTTATTCTCCTATAACTTTGATAAACTGAATTGGATCTACAATCTCTATTTTTTGATTAAGCTAGCCTTAAGTAAAATCTTATCATCGGTAGTCAGAAAATACTTACAACCTCCTTCAATCGCACAAGCGATATGCAAGGAGTCTTTCTTTTTGATTCCTAACTTCATAAATGATTTAGAATTTTCTTTTACTTTATTATTTTCTACTATTGTTTTTAAAGCAAGTGACTTCCAAGCTAGAATTTGATTCTTTTTCTCTTTATACGGATTTAAGGAATTTTCATATTCTAAAATATAAGACCATATAAGCTCAATCACACCTAGTCTAATTTTTTCTTGAATATATAACTTTGCATCAGCTTCTAACTTTACTCTAATTTGACTCATATCATCAAATGGTCTATTGAAGCAGCAATTGTCTAAGTAAATTCTCATATTAAATCATTCCTGCGATCTTATCTAACAATTGATTCTTAATATCTCGAATATCTTTAGAAATTTCAATAAAAAACCATTCGGGATAATCGAATTGTTCACGTACAGAATTAACTGAAGGCAACCAGCGATTATTCACATACCATTTCTTTTCTTCTTTGTCGCCCCCTCTATCCATTCCTGTAACTTCGATGATTAGATTCTTGAAACTTCCATCTTTAGTTTTTATCTTTGCGATAAAGTCAGGATAATACAAATGCTCTTTTCCCGCTTTGATATACGGAATTGTAAATCCTAAGAATTGATTTTTTACATAGCTGACTACTTCTGGAATTTCTTCCAGCGTTTTCGCACAAATAGCCTCCCAATCTGAATCTTCTACTACATAATTGATGTGACTTTTTGTTGTTTCATATACACCCTTAGAAGTAATTCCCGAAACATGCTTTGTACTTCCAAAACGATTGTAATGATTAAAGACTGGTTTGATAAATTCTTCTGTGTTTAAATGAGGATTGATTCCTTTAGAAATATGTTCCGATAAAACTTTGGGATCATGGAAGTAGAGTAGCTTTTTAAATTTTACATCACGTATATTTAAGAGAGCAATTTTATTTTCGTACCAATACTCTACGATTGTTTTTAAACTTTGGAATTTTTGGAAATAGGGCTTTCCATCTACATCTGAAAATTTATATTTTATGAGTTCTTTTGTCAGAAGATAAATCATTTCCTGTTCTCTTTTTTCAAGGACAGTCTTAACCTCTAACTTTTCTTCTGCTTCAGAAAAACCAGTCGCCATCATTGTCTCGATTGGAAATTTAGTTCCATCTATTTCATAATTGGGCACTTTCGAAAAATCAAACGTTAGTTTCTCTTCTAAGAATTCTGCTCTGTAACCAACTATGTTTGGAAAAGTAATTTCCAATTCCGCCTGACGTTCTGGAATCGGAAATATATTTGTAAATTCTTTTGGATCTACAGGTGATGAAGTTCCTGATTGATATAATTTAAAAGGTATCCCAATAATATGTGCATATTCAGGAGGAAATTTATAAGTATGGATCTTTCTTCCATCTTCTGTAGGGTTCCCTTCTTTATCATAACTTTGTAAATGATAATTCATTCTTCTAAGAGCTCGACCAGCTACTTGCTCACAAAGTAGTTGAGAGCCAAATGCACGTAAGCCCATAACATGAGTAACTGTATTTGCATCCCAACCTTCGGTAAGCATAGAAACGGAAACCACACAGAGAATATGCCCACCTAATCTTCCTGGATTACCAACTGTATTCACTACTTCTCTTAAAAGTTCTGCATCTGAAATACTTTCTGCCGAACCATGTCCATGTTGTCGTGCATACTCTTTCTTAAACTCTTCAATCTCAGAACTAAATATTTTTTTAAAATCATCGCTTATCTGACCACCATCTTCTAAAGCTTCAGAGTCAATGAGTAAGGTTGGAGATTTTTTCTTCACTCTACCTAACTGGTCAAAGTTAGAAAATAAATCATAATGTCCTTTGATAGTATGAATTTCTCCGCTTTCATCTACATACTCGTATCCAGCAATAAATTTATAAACTTCTTTAGATACAGAAGTATTATTACACACTGCAATAAAGACAGGAGGTTTAGAAAATAAATCTACTTCAGCCTCTCCTTTATATCGAATATTGTCGCAATAATCCTTATAGTGATTATAGAATTGATCGAGTGCTCCTTTTACAAGCGGAGGAATTTGTGGTGGTAGTTCGGAAAGTTTTTTACCTTCTTCCTTAGCCTCTTTCTTTTGTGTGCGTTGTCCTTTTTTAGGTAGATCGTTTTTTACGTGCTCATATAAATTTCGAAGCACGGGCATAGTAAGTTCATGCGTATTATCACTCACTGGAAGAAATGGGATTTTTACAAGACCCGATTCAATCGCTTCTGTGAGATTAAAGTCTGATACAACCCAACCAAATAAACTATAAGGAATATAGCCTGAACCAGACAGATAATACGGAGTAGCTGATAAGTCATAAACGGAAGAAACTTTATAATGCTTTGTTAATTCAGAAATTCCTGTAAACCATACAGCAGCTCTTTCGTTTTCGTCCTTATCTTCATTGTCAGTAGTTTTCCCTTTTTCTTTTGGAAGATAACAGTGATGTGCCTCATCATTTAAGATTAAGAGCCTTGAGCTCTTTTTAAATTTTCCAAGAAGTCTTTTAATCACTAACGGAAAATCTTCTTTTGCTTCTTGCTTAATTGGTTTTCCATTTTCATCATGTCCGATGATTTTTCCATCTAGAGGACTACGCTTATTACCTTGTAATGTTCGAGGTTCAAAATTATGATAATTTGTAATGATTAATTTTGCGTTTAGATTCCCAAGACTGGATTCCAAACGAGAAGGAACTAAATCTCTAACAGCATAATAATCTTTTCTATGATTTTTGGATTTCTCATTTTTATCTACAAACAAAACTCCAAGTCTATCTCGAATCGTAACACCAGGAGCGACTAATAAGAAGTAATCGGAAAATCTAGTATCTGCTTTGTATTCTTGCCGATTTAAAAAATGATATAAAATAAGACAAGCCATTACAACTGTCTTGCCTGAACCAGTTGCCATCTTAAAAGCAATACGCGGTAACTGTTGATGAGCCTCTGTGCCTACTGATTTTTGTTCTGTATGAAGAATATTTAAAATGTTTTGTCCTGGATTGGATTTCTCTGCAACTTCATTCAGCCAAATCGCCGTTTCAATAGCTTCTCTTTGTGCAAAGAAAAGTTTTTTCATATCGTGTCTCTCTGGATTCTCAAACCAAAAAAGAAGAAGTTCTTTTGTGACTCTGGTTACATTTTTATAACCATCCTTTCTCCAATCTCCTACTTCTTTTCGAACTAAATTGATTAAGTGTTTTTCGAAAGTTGCATAAAGTTGATTTGTTCCCAACAGATTCTTTTGCTTCATCTGCTCTGTGGGAACTACATTTAAATCAGGAACAAATAATCTTCGTCCTTTCTGGATGTCATCATAATCCAGTTCACCTTCTTTATTAGTACCATAATGTAAAGTGGGCTCTAAATAGGGATTGTTTAAGACAGGATTTTTACTCATTTGAATTCCTATTTGAAACTTCTAAAAAGTATTATTTACTAGCAATTCAAAAAGAACTAGTTTCATAGACTCTAGTTCTTAGATAGGCTAAAAAATAGTATCTTAACTTCTTTTTACAAATTTCTTTGCAAATTCAGGAAGCACAAATGCCGCCTTATGCATTTCTGCAGAATAGTATTTTAGACCAGTTGGGATTCTAGAGGAATCAACAGTAATGGAATAAGGATTTAGCTTATTAGAGAGACAAGTAAAACCAATGATTCCCGAAGGGTAGGTTGGAATCGCAGTCCAATAATAACCATACTCTTTATAAATTTTTGGTATAAAATTGAAAAGTTCAGTGATGATTGAACCGTGATAGAAAAAACTCTCTGCTTGAGTAGAAATGAATCCTGTTTCGCGTAACGCTCCACTCATTGACTTATAAAAACTTTCGCTAAATAGAACTGCTGCAGGACCAATTGGATCAGAAGAGTCCACAATGATTACATCAAACTTGCCTTTATTCTTTTCTACATACATTGCACCGTCTTCATAAGCATGAACCACTCTTGGATCTGACATTGCCTCAGCAATATCCACAAAATGTTTACGAGCCATGTCCACTACACCTTTGTCAATTTCACAAAGGTGAACTTCTTTGACCGATTTATGTTTTAGAACTTCACGGACAGTACCACCATCTCCACCACCAATTACCAAAACATATTCTGGGTTTGGATGGGAAATCATCGGAACATGAGTAATCATTTCATGATAGGAAAATTCATCACTCTCAGTCATCATAATGACTCCATCAAGCGTGAAAACTTTTCCAAAAGCTTGAGTTTCAAATACATCAATTTTTTGGAAAGGCGTTTGGATCGAATCAAGTGTTTTTAACACTCGCATCTTCATTGCTCTTCCGTTTGCCAGTTCTAATTGTTCATCTAACCATAATTCCATAATCATCTCCAAGATAATAAACGAGTAAGAAATGGAAAGATTATAGTCAATACTTTTTGTTATGAAAAAATAGATTTTATATCTAAACTAATTCCTTCAAACTGAATACTTTCGTCAAGCGATAGTATTTTTTTTGTAATATAATGGTTATCTAAAATATTTGAATATACTTCAATTTCTTTGCGAGTTGGAACTATAATCCAAACTTCTGGAATCAAAGCACTAGCATAGACCTCAAGCTTAGAAAGATCCAGCTCATAACTAGTCACAGCAACCTCGATCACAAGTCTTGCGGTCTTTGGATGCTCAGAGTTTTTATCAATAGAAATTTTTTCAACAATGCTGATATCTGGTTCTGGTTCTGAGTCATGAATAGTGATCGGATCTTCTTTGTGAACTAGAAATCCTCTAGACTCTAAGGGTAAAAAAACTCTAAAAAGATAATTTACAATTTGTGTGTGCAATGGAGACTTTGGTATTTTTTGTATTATGTATCCTTGGATAAGTTCAACGTTTTCCCCAATTTCCCCTTTAGCTCCAAGAGAATGGTATTCTTCAATAGAAAATCGTTTGATCCTTGTTCTAAACTCAGGAATTTCTAGAATTGAACCTTGCATTCTTTTAGTAAAGTGTTTCTAAAAAGTTTGTCAAGTCTTATTTAGGAAAGATTCTTAAAGAAAAACTTGACAAAAGAATTAGTTAAGAGTTTCATTAGGCTTGTTTGGATAAATTCGATTGAGTATCTGGTTGAAGCACCAACAACATGCCTCTCTTGATTCAATATCTAAAATCATTCAAACTAAAAGTGAAAGGGTTTGGGCGTGAGCCCAAGTTGCCGACAGGCTCCCTATCTATTAAGATTGCTAATCGAGCGTAAGCGCCGCTAAGTCGCTGCACCGCTTCGCTATTAGAAATCTGAGTATTAGTAATATCGTTTTATGATACTATCGAAAAAAGATACTATTCATTGAATAATTTAATCAAGGAAATTAAACCCATTTTACTAACTAGAAAAATGGAAAGCAGATAGTTTATGAGAAAAAAATTTTTCATGCCTGAGGAGTGGAAGGAACATTCTAAAACTTATATGGAGTTTCCCGTCAGGGAGAGTCTTTGGAAAGAAAAGATCAGCGAGGTTCAGGAATCTTATGCTGAGGTAGCAAATAAAATTTCAGAGTTTGAAAAACTTGTGATGATTTGTGATCCAAAAAAAATCAATATTGCTAAAAGACTACTATCCTCTGAAATAGAAATTTTAGAACTGGAACATGATGATTCTTGGATGAGAGACAACGGACCTACATTTCTAGTTGATGATGAAAACGAAACACTAAGTGCAATTGTTTGGAGATTCAATTCTTGGGGTGAACGTTATATACCATATGATAAAGAAGCTAAAGTAGCTAAGGAATTGGTTGAAACTTTAAAAATTCCTTATATTGAATCTAAACTAATCATGGAAGGTGGTTCTTTTCATGTTAATGGAAAAGGAAAGATATTAACAACAGAAGAATGTTTACTGAATAAAAATCGAAATCCAAATCATACTAAAATAGAAATTGAAAATGAATTAAAAGAAAAATTGGGTGGAGAAACTGTGATATGGTTACCATATGGATTATATGAAGATGATACTGACGGTCATATCGACAATATTGCAGTATTTATAGATGAAAAAACAATCTTAATGCAAGATTCAAATGAAGATAACTCTGCAAATAAAAAAAGATATACAGAAAACAGAAAGATCATTGAATCGTTTGGCGACTTAAACTTAGTCACAATTCAAGAACCACCTGAGAGATTTTATAATAAAATTAGGTTGAGTCAAAGTTATATAAATTTTTATTTTGTGAATGGTGGGATCATCCTGCCTAAGTTTGGAGGAGATGCTAAGAAAATGGACGAAATGGCAAGTGACTTTCTAAAAGAATTTTTTCCAAATAGAAAAATAGTATCGTTAGACGGGACTAGAATTATCCTTGGTGGAGGAAATATTCATTGTATCACACAACAAGTTCCTAAAGTAAAAGAAGTTGCATAATTTGGACTCAGAAGATAAAAAACCCAAGCTAGGTTTAAGAGGAATTTCGTTATATATCATTTGTAGCATTATCACAATTGATTCCATTCCATCTGCTGCAAGAATTGGTGCTGAAAGTGTTGTTTGGTGGATACTAGGAATCATATTCTTTTTTGTTCCCTATGGTTTAGTTGTTGCTGAATTGGGATCAGCATTCCCTGAAACTCAAGAAGAGGTTGGGGGAATTTTTTATTGGGTTAATCGTGCATTTGGGGATTTTGCAGGAACTATGGTCTCATGGATATTCTGGTTAGACGTTGGACTTTGGATGCCATCAGTATATATAACTTTTGCAACAATATTTCAAACAGTGTTTTTGGGTTTTCTAAGTGAAGAATGGATTCAAGTCACAAGACTTTCCATCACAGTGGGGCTTGTTTGGCTTACAGTTTTGGTAGGAGTGAGAAACACTTATCTAGGAGAAATCTTTACAAACATTGGAGCATTTCTAAAAATTGGAATACTAGTAGTCTTAACTATATTAGGTATTTATTATATAGTTGGTCACAAGAGTAAAACAGATTTCATACATAGTGACTATTCTATTTTCTCTCTTGGAAAACTACCTATGGTGCCTGTTATATTGTTTAACTTTCTTGGGTTTGAGGTTGTTTCAGTTTTATCTAAAGACATGAAAGATCCAAAGAAAGATTTTCCAAGATCGATTGCTATTTCGGGACTAATAATATCAATAATTTATATCCTATCCACTATTGGAATCTTGATCGTGATTCCAGGAAAAGATATAAACATTGTAACAGGATTGAATGATGCATTTATGCAACTTATCAATTCAAGTCTTGGCAATAATTACTCATGGCTATACTACCTAATGGTTACCACTTTACTCTTTGCACTTTTTGCAACAATGATCGCATGGTCTATTGGAGCCAATGGTGTAATGGTTGAAACTGGTTTGGATAAAAAAGTAAAATTTTTTTCACACAGACATTCAAAGTATGAATCTCCTGATTATGCGTTTTATGTGATGGGTATCATTGCTAGTTCCATTTGCGTCTTAAACTTTGTAGGTCTTGAAAGTATCAAACAAATATATTGGACTATTTTTGCACTTTCTTCCATGTTATTATTATTCCCTTATATGATGATCTTTCCTGCATTTATTAAATTGAGAATTTCAGAACCAAATGTAATGAGACCATTTAGAATCCCAGTAAATATATTTGGAGCAGTGTTACTCGTAATCAGTGCAGAAATTTGTATTTTGGTAACATTCGGACTATACTATATTCCACCCGAAGAAGCAGTTGATAAAACAAGATACATAGTCTCCCTAGTTTCTGGGACTATTGTCTCTTTGCTATCAGGGACGATAATATATTATACGGGCAAAAAGAAATCAGTATAATGAATAGAGTTTTTGAAAAATTAGATTATAAAGAATCCACCTTCTCTAATTTATTTTTTCAACAACTCAAATAATCGTATGGGAGTTAAATTTGATTCTATGCTTTAACAAATTGAATTTGATATTCTTTTTAGTTTTATTATCAAGTCAAGTGAATGAGATTCTAGGCAGAGAGATCGATGGCAGATATGAAACAATTTTACAGGAAGCTGAATTCTATTTTCAAAATGATAAATTAAATATATCTAAACAAAAATTAGAGAAATTAGATAGAGAGTATGAACAAAAAGATTTTAGGTACTATGCAATCAAAGGAAAGTTATTAGACAAAGAAGAAAGATACTTAGATGCGACCGAAAATTATGTTAGCTCCATAAAATTAAAGCAGGATCAAAAAGATGTTGCGAAAAGACTTTATGAGATATATAGAGAAGATAGAAAATGGAATTTGGCTTTTGATTATTTAAGAATTTATTTATCTCTAGAAGAAAATCCTGAGCTAAGATTTGATTCCATTGTGATTTCTTCTAGACTAGGAAATCATAAATACTATAATTATGCAATTGCAAAAGCTGAGTCCAAGAAAAGTAAATCAGAGGAAGAAATAATCAAAAGTTCTACAACAAACTTTAAGAAAAGTAAGTATAGTGAGTGCATCGAAGAAATTAAGAAAGAAATTATTTATAAACCAAGATCCAAAAAATTGCATAATCAAATCATCCGTTGTAGTTTAAAAAAAGGAAATAGTGAAGAATCTGAAAAATATCTACTCGATAGAGCAGCAATTTTTTTTGATGAGGAAAAATTTTCTTTAGAACTAGCAAGATTCTATGAAGAAAATCACCAAGGTCAATACTCTTTAAACTTATTGAGAAGGGCATTGTACCAATCCTTTCAAAAAGATAAACCTAATCTGGAAGAAATTTTATATTTAATTCGTAATGCATACATAACCTTAGGTAGAAACAAAGATGCAAACTCTATTTCAGATTTAATTTCAAATATTAAACTTAAAGAATTTGATTCAGATAATTTAATTTCATTATACAAAGTTTTAAACAATAGAGAAGTATTAGAAGTATTAATCTATGGTCTTAAAAAACAAGGGAAGAATGATATGGCAAAATCTTATGAAGAAGAATTGATGAGACGTGATGAATCTTCTGAGGAAAAAGAATTTATGAAAATCTTTCCTGTGTTTATTCAAGAAAGAAAGTAAGTTTTGCTAGTCCAAAAGAAAGTCTTGGTCTGAAAGTTCCAATGCACCTCTATGAGGATATGCTTGCTCAAAAAATAGTGCTGCAAAAAGTTCAAACTCTTCATCTTCAGGAAGTTCATGTTCTTCCCAATACTCATTTCTACGCTTAATGAGAAGCATGATCGTTCTATCTTCCAAAGAAAATTCTACTGTAGATTGATTGAGTTTTCTAATGAGCCAATGTAGATTATGAATTGTGAAGTCACCTAGAAGTTCTAGAGTAGCGAGTGTTGGTTCAAACATCATAAGAGTTTCAGTGAGATAGACTGCTTGTCTTAAAAATTCTGGATCTTCTGTAATCTTATACCTAGCCATAATATCGTTGATCGAAAATACAATGGACTTTTGACTTTGATAGGATTTCTGTATTTGAATTGAAATTTCATCACTGCCTTCAAAGTATTCAGCAATATCTAGAAACTTATTATCGGAAATAATTTTTTTTAGTATTTTATCATTCTCTCGGGGGATTGGATCAACTAATTTGATAAATAAATATTTTGTTTCCAAAGCAAATCTGGATTCTTTAGGAATATAGTATTCAATCCAAATTGGTTCTTTATAGTAATTAATTTTCTCTTCATCACCAATATCAGGAGTAACTTTCAGTGATTTGAGTTTGTTGACATCATCTGTAATTACTTTTTTACCCTGAAGTTTTGTCCTAGATTTTTTGATCTGCTTCAGTTCACTTCTATTTAGGATTGGCTTTGGTTTAAAAGATTGCATTAGTTTCTCTATCGGAAAAAAAAGTATCTAGCAAAAGTAGTCCTTACCCCGATGAAACATCTTATTTTTCTATTCTTTATTTTTCCTTTAATTCCAGTTATTTCACAAGAAAAGTATCCCCCTCAAAATAAAAAAGACCCCTATCTTGCTGCCTCTCTTGGTATAGTGCCCGGTCTTGGGCAGGCGTATCTTGGCAATACTACTGATGGTGGAATTCAACTTGGAACTTTTATATCCTTCTATTCCCTTCGCCAACATTTTCTTTCCCAACCTGATTATATTAGGTTTGAGGAAAGGCAAGTGAAGTTTGATTTCAAAGATGCACTCTTTGGATATGGAATGCAGAGAAATGGACTTGTATATAACGATCTTCCCATTTTCAGTGAGACAAATTTTGATAGAACCTCAAGACTTCTCAAAGAAGGTCAACTCGCAGAGCAGAATCCACTCATCAAATATGGGGAATATTCTAGAACAAGTAGAAGTTCTGTCTATTCAGATATGCTTGCTAATCCTGTAATTTCGGTAATGATGTATTCTGTCTATTCTTCTTTTCGAGATGGGGGAGGTCTTGGAACAGAGAAGAAGAATGAAACGTTACTCGAAATTTCTCTTTCACCATTTCAACCTAGTATTCTCAAAAAAGAAATGGTTTATATCCCACTTCTTATCTTTGGGGGACTCTTAGGATTAGATAGTCTAAATCCAAGCTCAGAAAATCCAATCCTAACCCCTAGCAGTGTTAAACGAGACGGATCATTATACCTTTCAGCCTTTGCAACAGGAATTTCTCCTGCAATTGGGGAGGAGGCTTTTTTTAGAGGATATATGAATTATAACCTAACTAGAACCTATGGAACTAACGTTGGTATATTTGCTTCTGGTTCCATATTTATGCTTGCTCATGAAGGAAATTCTGATGCAGCAGAAGGAAGGCTTTCCCGACTTTTAGCGGGTTTGTATCTTGGTTATGTACATGTTATGAATGGATATGATATTAAACCAGGAGTAGCTCTTCATTTTTGGTATAATTTTTTTATTGGACTATCAGAGATTTCTCGCCATAAATCAGATCCAAACTACGACAAATCACAACGTGATGTCTATTATATGCCTATCCAGTTTACTTTAGCTTTATAGCCATTTCCTTGGATAGGAATACTATTGTTTCTCGATACTGTTTAGTTAGATTTTACACATCGTAAACCAAAATGATGGTAGTGTGGATATTTATTGCTTGGAATATTGTGTCTTCTTTTAGATGCTCTAGTATATTCTGCTGGCCACCACCATGAACCACCTTTTAGAATTTTTTCAGTGTATCCTGGACATTCATCAGCACCATTGCAAGGTCCTTTAGGATCCTTACCATAACATGCTTGACCACATTTTTCATAGGAACCTGCATACCAATCACTTGTCCATTCCCAAGAGTTACCCGCCATATCATATAGACCGTATCTTCCTACTGGTCTTGAACCAACGTTAGCTGTTGGCATATTCCTAGGTGGATCTAGTTTAGTTGGAACACAACCTTTTCTACCCTTTTCATCTTCAATGATGGCTCTTGTGCAGTCAGCGGGTTCATTACCCCAAGGATACATATCACCGTTCGTGCCTCTAGCAGCCTTTTCCCATTCAGCTTCTGTAGGGAGCCTTTTCCCAACAAAATCACAAAATTCTTTTGCAGTGTAGTAGCAGATTCCAGTCACAGGTTGTTTATCACCTTTATATAATGCACCATAAGCTGGACCTACATAATTACATTTTCCATTCTTCTTGCTCTCCATACATTTTCCCGCAGCAAGACATTTATTAAATTCCTCGTTTGTAACCTCATACGTATCGATATAAAATTCCGATACGTATATCTTAGATTCAGGAACTTCATCAGCGTCATTCTTATTACTGCCTCTAATAAACTCACCTGCAGGAATGCATTTCATTCCAGCGATTTCTTTAGCACAACCTTGTTCTGTCTTAGAGTTTGCTATTGCTGGATTTTCTTTTGAACCAGAACAAGAAATAAAAATGAAAACAAAAAGATAGATTAGAATAGTTTTCATTTTTATTGATTTTCCTTTGGCTGTTCGGCTGATTTATATTCAAAAGGAATTGTGTAATTAAAGAAGATTTCATCGGGGTTGCCTTTTTTCACTAAAGAGATAAGAAAATTCTTTTTGCCATCATAGTTTGAAAAATTTTCTCCAAGCAAAGTTTTGAATTTATCAAATTCTACATCTTCTTTTTTGACTCTCTTCAAAACCCAAGCTTCTTGAATTTCTCCCCCAGTGCTTAGGTTATACTTAAGCTTTAGTTCAATACCTTCACCCGAAAAATTATCAATATCATAAGAACCACTGATATCTGTTACACTGGGAACAACTTCAGTTCCATCTTCTTTAGTTCCCGCGTGGATTTCAGTATAAGATAATTTAAAAATTCCATCTTCAGTCAATTTCAGATTCATGCATCCCTTAAAACTACAAAGAAGTAGAGGATTGGAACTCAAAAACTTAATTGCAGCAAAAACAACGTTATGCGATTTTGCTTTCTCTAAGTCCTTGATCTTATCTGAAATAAAAGTTTTAGGATTGAGTGGATAGGCTTCAAACTTTCCGTCTTTATCAAGTTTTCCTAATTCCAAAGAGGTCATACATAGATTTTTGGATAGCTTTCCAGAATGAATTTCTCTAATCGTAAAATCAAAATCTCTTCCAACGATTCGTTTTTCGAGTTTGATTAAAGTTTTTATAGGTTCCTTTTTTTCCGAAAATTTTACTTTTTGAAGTTCTAATAAACCCTGTTTTTGCAATCTATCAGTTTCCGATTTTCTAGAACTGATCTCTAGTTTAGCAATCTGTGGATTATTATTTGAGACCTCCAGACTTCTTGCGAGTCCATTTACAAATTGAATTGCATCGACTTCAATGAGTCCACTAAGTTTCAAATGGATTGCAGTATCGATTCCTTCACCTTCAGAACACCAAGAAGTTTTAGTGTTTCCATCAAGTAGATAGTAGGGGCTGTGATCCCAGGGAGCTGTTGTGAGCCTTAATTGAGTATCAGCAGAAATTTTGGGTTCTAAAAGTTCTTTCACAGTTCGATCTGAACAATTAGCCAATACCAAAAATATAAATACAATTAATTTCATGAATTAATCCTTTTTATTCACTCATTTAGTGGGCAAGAAAATTATTCTGAAAAACAAAAATTTTACTTCCCAAATTGATATATTAATATATACTTTTTAAAAATTTATTTCTAAGGGAGATATTATGAAACAACTATCAATTTTGATTCTACTTACTATATCAGTTACTTTTGGACTAGCAGCAGAACCTAGCGAATGCAATAAAAAAGCCAAGGCTGATTTTGAAGAATCAAAAAAAGCTTGTCAAGAAAAGAAAGGGGATGAGAGAAAATCCTGCATGCAAGAAGCTAAGTCCAAACTTACTGAAGCAAATGCAAGTTGTAGAAATACAAAAAAAGATTGCATAGAAAAAGCTAAGGCTGAGAAACAAGCAAGTCATGATGCATGCAAAGACAAAAAAGGTGACGAAAAAAAAACTTGTCATGAGGCAGCAAAAACTAAATTCCAAGAAGCTAAAACTTCTTGCAAATCATAATCTGAATGATAGAAGAAACCAGAATAAGTTTAAAACCTAAATTTTGGTTTCTTCTATTTCTAACATTCACAATAACGTTAGTTTCTTTTCTCAATCGATCCCCAAGCATTTTTTTATTCAAAAAAACGAATCTATACGATTCACAAGTTTTTCTTTCTGGGATTTTCAATGAATTTTTTGTAATCCTAGGATTGTATTTTGCTTATGAAGTATTTAAGATAATAAAATCGAATTCTGAAAATTTAAACTCTAAGAAATTTTATTTTATTCTAATAGCCTTGTTTACTTCAAATATCACAATTCATATACCATTCTTTTCGATACAATTTTCTTCAGGTAATTTCCCTTGGAATCATTGGTCTCATATTTTTAATTTTTCAATAACCTATCCACTAGCGGGCATGTTATTCATTTGTTTAACTTGGAAACTATTTATTGAATTAAATATAAAAATTCCCTTGAGCATTTTTTATAGCATCATTTTTTTTATATCGTTTATAAGAATTATTCTGAATGACTCATTTACTCCAAAACTTGAAGACGAAGTAGCTTATTATATTCAACATTTGATTTTTAAGAATCAAAGTCTAATGCAAGAATTAAATTCAACAATTGATTTTAAAAGAATGAGTGAGATCATGCAGATTCCCTATATTCTTTTTAGAGATAATAAATTTTTTAGTGCTCATCATCACGGCTTTTCTTTTATACTTTATGTCTTTAGTTTTATAAATATTACTAACTTTACGAATTTAATATTCTATATAGCTAGTTTTTTTCTTTTTAAAAAATTTATAGAAACTATATTTCCATTCAGAAAAAACCTGAAACTATTTGCACTTGGACTTTATCTATGTTCAGCTGTTCACTTAGAACTTTCTACCACATTCATGTCCCATATTGCTTCTCTTTTTTTCTTAATTTTATTTCATTTAATTTTCATCCAAAAATCTAGTTTAAGATTTTTCCTTTTACCAATGGTGGCTATCGTTTCATTTTTTATCAGACCTCAATCCTTTCTACCAACAATTTTTTCTTTAATCATAGTAGAGTCTGTGTTTCTTATTTTACTCAAAAGAAATAGAAAAAATAGTCTATTGAATATTTTTATACTTGGATTTTCCATTCTGATTTCTGTTGGATTTTGGAAGTTATACACTCAAAATTTTCCTATCAAAACCTTCTTTTTTACTGATGAATACTTTAATCAATTTTTTTCTGCAAGTTGTCAACGAATTGGATTTGGGGAGGGAGTAGGTTGCTTCGCCACTATTGGGACTGTTGGTCACTCTTTTTCAAAACTTTGTCTTGTCTTATTACAAGAATTCAGTTTTCTATCACATGAATTAGGTTTATTAAACCTTCCTTTCTTTTCTATTCTGATATATTTAATCATCAGAAACTACAAATTTATAGCTTCTTCTAAAAAGGACTTGAGCCTTTTATTGATCTTGTTTTTAAATCTGATTTTATTTGGTTCTTACTGGCATGATGGGGGAGAGAGCTATCAGGGTCGCTATTTAGTAGATTCGTCTTATGCCTTTTTTCTTATTATACCAAGACTATTCTTATTGGAGATAAGAAAATTTTCTCAAATAAAAATGATTGGAATGAATCAGGTTAAAATGAGAAATTATATAATACTACTTTTATCCTTGATGAGTTTATTAAATTTATTTCAATCTAGAGGGGCTTATCTTAATTCTGGATCACCTAGTTATTCTAGATTAAACAACATTACCAATTTAGGTTTAAAAAATGCTATCATTGGATTTAAAACATCAGATGAAGCTTTAGTTTTAGAAGGTTATCGAAGGTTTAAGTCGGAATTCGACTCAAATAAAATAATTGAGTTTTCGGATGCACAGATCAAGTCCTTTGAAAATATTGGAAATGGAAATCTTTATGCAACAGTTAAGAAGATTGATAAGAATGGATTTTTGATTGATGAAGATGAGAACCTTCTTTTATGGAATCCAACCAAAGAAGAGATCAAAAAAATTGGAGAAATATATCCTGATAAAAAAATTATTTTTGTAGAGCTTGTGAAAAATTCAGGATTCAATTTAATGACAAAGAGAATTAAGAAATTTTATTTTTACCAAGAACTAAAAATAATTGAATGATAATTTTCAGATTTCTAATGTAATTTGACTGAAGTAATGAAATAGAGGTTGAAAGTTGAATGCAATTCTAACTCAAAGTGAAAGGGTTTGGGCGATAGCCCAAGTTGCCGACAGGCTCCCTGTCTATTTAGATTGCTAATCGAGTGTAAGCGACGCTTCACTATTAGAAATCTGGTTAATTATCATTTCTTTTTAAACTTATAATTATCAAACATTGCTTCTACCCTTGCAGTAATCTCAGAACCATTTTTAATAAACTTTGCATTTAATTTAGTATAAGTAGGTTCTTGGAATTCAAGGTCTTTTTCAAAAAAAACTTCAGTTCTATAGAGTTCATATCCTTCTTCAAGAATGCTTGGTTCTCTTATAATTCTAACAATTTTGAAGGATTGTTTTTGTATCCAAATCTCACCTTTTTTAGAATCCTTATTTCTTTCTTTAGGAGTTACTTTAAATTTGATGACATTTTCAGTTTCAGCAATTGGTTCAAATATATGGTTCTGAACCTCAGATTTATTGATCCATTGCGTTTCTTTTTTGATACTTTTATCAACTTCTTTAGATGAGCTTACCCTCACTCCATTAACATCTCTTGAAAGAATAGTGACTATAAAAGTGCTTGGAAGTTCAAAGTATCCAATTTGCTTACGTTTCTCGATTGTAGTCTTACCATCCGATACTATTTCAGAAGTCACAGTTTGTTCTACTGTATAACTCTTAAGAATTTCTTTTTCATCTTCGTATTTTTTAGAAGCTTTCAGAATTACTTCTGGAGTATCCTTTGATAATATGCTAGAGCAATAAGCAACGTTAAGGAATAAGATAGTTTTTAGGACGAGTAGAATTTTTTTCATTTTCAATAATCTCTTCATAAGGACAGATCCTTTGTAAATTAAAATTTTTATGTTCAAGGTTAGAATTTGCAGTTCCTTGGGTGCTTGCTTTACCATTCAGTATATTTGTATTTAGGATAACAAAATCATTATTACCTTTAACCATTACAAATTCTGAGGAACCACTTACTGTATTTGGATTACCAACATATTTACCAAATTCAGAAGGGGAAAAATTAAATGAGTTGGGCCAAGGTTTAGAAACAATAGGATTAGGTTTGTAAAGTTCTTCCAGTTCAGTAGGTAGCGGATATTTAGTTTGAACAGATGAAAAGTTTTGCACTACACCATTGATTTTATATACCGAACTTGTATTATATTTAACTGAAGAAGCTACAAATACAGTGAGTAATCTTTCAGCGATTGAGACTGGATCAGTTGTGAGCACATTAGAATCAAAGTTAGTTGAGCTAGTGAATAGCTGGAAAAAATTTTTTGCATTATTAGCTCTAATAGAATTTTGTCCTTTAGAAAGAGTTAAGAAAAAATTTTTCCTTTGAGTTTCATTTGCTCCAGAATTTGAATATAGATATTTCATGAAGGAATAAGCATAGGCATAGTTTTCGACACTGTTTGTCCAATTCAGAAGAGATTCACCAACGACAGCATTTTTGCAGTTAGAATCTCCACGATAACAGGAAGTTCTACTTGTTTGCGGACCGAAACCTGTTAGATCACTTGCGAGTTCACTAGTTCCTTCATCGATCCAACGTTCATCAAAAACTTTGCTATAATTTAATCGAATTAAGTGTTGAAACTCATGAGCAATAGTGGCATAGAAAGCATCAGGTTTTCCTTCTTTAAAATCTTTATCTCTTAGCTTTAAAAGTTCCACTCCATCGATGTACAATATTTCTGCTTGGTTAGAACGAAGCGGGCTTTGAGTATCTTGTTGAAAATTGATTGAATCAATGAAGCCTCCAAAAAAATTTCCTGTAGTTGCAAAATTATCTTGAACATCAAGAATAATAATTTCAATTTTTCCGTTTCCATCAACATCAGAAGGTAAACCAAAAGTTTCAATTTCAATAGGATAGATTTTTGTTTTAAAAACATTCAGAACAGATGAATAATCAAGATTAGTGTTTAGACCATTTTGAACATATAGGTTTGCTTCTGAAGAACTTGCTATTAATGTAACGGGAAGACAATAGGATGATTTGGAATCTTTTAGATTTCTAACCCAAACAGAAGTAGGCAGTTTACAAGTTGACACTAGCGCTAGACCGAAGAGAGCTAGATTAATTTTCTTTTTTGAATTATTTTGCTCGACTAAATTGCATCCAAATAACAAAAAAAGACTCAAGATGAGAAATGCTTTTTTTAGAATAAACAATTTGTCCATGAGTTTATATTTATATAGATTAATTTTTTTGGGAGTCTTTTTTTTAAAAAATCAAACCTTAGCTGCAGATTCAGAGAGTTATTTCACTAAAGTCCAAACGGTAAGAGATTCATTTTTTGCTACTGAGTTGAATTTAAATCAGCACAACAACAAAAAAACTTTTGAACTGAGAAGAATCAGTTTTAATCCCGTGAGAAGATGGGAGGAGTGGAGATATACAGGAATAGTAGTGGATAAAGAATTTGTAGTAAAAAACTGTTCTATTTATGCTAATAAAGAAATAGAAAAAAGAATTTATCTAATCAGAGCATTTGATTGTGATCATTTGAGTTTTCGTTTTGAAAAACAAGTAGATACTTTGACGTTAGTTCCAGGAATGACTGATGAAAAAGAGGAATTATTTTATAGGGCTAAGAATTCAGAGAATAAGATTGTACTCTTAGTTATTTCAGTAAATGAAAATCATATCCTAGCATGGGGCAGAAATTCAAGATATATTAAAAAATCTGATAGTGCAGCTTTTTATTCAATCAAAGAAGAAAGGATAATCTCATCAATAGAACTTAAGGAAGCAGTAGATATTTCAGCTGAGTTCATTAAGGGTAAGACAAATCCTATAGTATCAGATTTCATAATCGTAGAAAGAAAGGTTTCTAAAGGAATATTAGATTGAAGGGAATTTTTTTATTTTTAATTTTAATAAACCAAGTTTTTTCCAAAGAAACAATTCAATCAATAAAAACACCAAATGGTTATTCCCGAATCGTTGCACAAAAAGGCTCTTTCGGAGACTATTTGAGAAAAATTAAGATTAGACCAATGGGAACTAACGTTTATCTTTATAATGGAAAACTAAAACCTAATCAAGACCTTCATGAATATGTTTTAGATAAAGAGATTGCAAAAAAAGATTTAGAGCAATGTGCTGATGCAGTCATGAGACTAAGAGCAGATTATTTATGGGATACAGAGCAAAAAGACAAGATTCGATTTCAACTTACAAGTGGTGGGGAAGCAGTTTTTAAGGACTGGGCTGAAGGTTTTAGACCAGTTTTGAAAAAGAATCGATTCAACTGGCTAAAAAAATCTAAGGAAGATTTTTCCTATGATAACTTTCATAATTATTTAGAATTTGTTTATACTTATGCAAATACAAGTTCTTTAAAAAAAGAGTTGTTACCAATTCAGGACATGAATAAAATTAAGATTGGTGACGTATTTATTCAAACTAGACAACCATATGGCCATGCTGTGATTGTAATTGATACTGCAATCAACTCCAAAAATGAAATAATTTTTTTACTTGCACAAAGTTATATGCCCGCACAGGATATTCATGTTTTGAAAAATTTAGGTGATTCCAAAATATCTCCTTGGTATCGCACAACGAAGGAGATCAACACTCCTGAATGGGATTTTTCAGAAAAAGACTTATACCGATTTCAGAGGTAATATGACTAAACTAACGTTAGCCGAAATTCAAGAAAAACTCAATAAGTTAAATGATTGGAGTTTCGATGGTAAAGATATCAATAAAGAATTCAAATTAACAACCTATCTAGAAGGTTTAGAATTAGCACAAAAAATCGGTGAAATTGCAGAAAGCCTAGACCATCATCCTCTAATTGAAATTGACTATAGAAAGGTAAGGGTGAAAATTCATACTCATTCTGTAGATGGAGTTACTGAACTTGATTTTGAATTTGCAAGATCAGTTGATAAGTTGGAGTAATTTTGTATTATCCTCGACCCAGTCTTTGATTTAGCTTTTTGGCAATTTCGCCATTTACATCTCCTTCAATACCACTAATAAAATCTATAACTGCGTTTAGTATTTGATCCATATCTTGATATTTAGTTTTCCATAAGTCATAATTTTCTTTATTCAAAAATTCATATGAGTCCTCTAAATCAATATCTCTCGTATATGAATATGTTAATTTAATCCATGCACTTTTTCTCTCTTCTAATGTCAAAGTTGGATAAACTTTATCCCAAAAGTGTTCATAATTCTTATAATTATCATCACTTCCTAATAAATTTTCCATTGATTTATAATTCCTCTAAATGCAATTAATACTATCATTACCCAATAGTTTGGTAAATATTATTATTCTTAGGAACTATTCCTGCATATCCGCTTGTTTCTTCTATTGGAAATTCTGTTCTATTCCTTCTTAGGTGAAGTTCCTTTAGCAACCATTCCATTGGGTATTACTTCTTTCTTCAGTTGACCATAATTGGGTGTAGAGGACAATCTTTATTAAATTCTTCATAGGCACAAAAAATCATTTTAGAGCTTGCGATTTCTTTGATATTATAAAATCGAGTTATCGCAAATTTATTTTGGTCTATAATAAGAATATCATATAAATTTTTCCCTGTTTTGATATCAGTAAATTTACATTTTGTTTTTGCACAATAGACATTAATTTTATTTTCGTATAGATAATTCTCATATCTAAAACTAATTAAATTGCTCTTATTTATCTTAGTAAATGAAAAGCTAATAATAGCACCATTTACTTCTTTTTTATTGTTTTTTATCTCATGATTATAAACAAAATTTCGTTCAAAATCAAATAACTTATCTTGGCTCAACAAATGAGTTGTTTGATTGAGAAATAAAATTAGCAGAATGAATATTTTTAATCTCATATATCATGAATAAGTTTGAAAAAATCTTTGAAACTGATCTCATGAAACCTAACTCCCTATTTCTGTATATTACTTTTGATAATTTCTTTTTTTCAGTAAGTATATATGATGAAGAACTATTTTCATTGTAAGTTTCAAATTCATTGCCCTCATATCCAATAAATTTAATACCTTTATCCCAATGAAAGTCTATAACAATTAAGTTAAGATCATGAGGTATTTTATCTTTTAGTAATTTTAAAAAAAAATTTATTGAGTAAGTAGATAAACCTGCTGAAGTAATTATTATTGAGTTACCAAGCTTGAATTCATTTTCTATTGCAAAAAGCCACATTAAGGGAATTGTCTCTATAAATTGATTTGCATATACTTCATGGAAAGAATCGGCAAACTTCAAATAGTCTTTTTTAAAACGCTTACAGTAGTTTGGTAATGTTACTGACTTAATAATTGAAGAATTTAAAACAATACTTTTATATTCAAAAAAATTATCTAATCTATTTAGAAATAATTCTTCAATGCCAATAATTTCAGAAAAGCATAAATAGATTTTCCCTTTCTCTACTCTAAATTGAAAATCAGGACTTAGACCTTCAAGATCAGATTTAGTTAGAATTGTATTCAACTTTCAACCTTTATTTTATTACTTCATTTTGATTATTCATCATATATTACCCTTCACTCTGTTGCAACTTTCTTTGGCTAAAATAAGAAAATTCTAAAAAAACTCCAATGATAATAGGAAATGCAGTGAGTATCACTGACCCACCTAATACAGAACTTGTATCAGTTGTAGTCTCGTCAGTCAATCCTAGAATAATTAATAACCAAAACATTGCACTAAAGAATAACAATGGTCTAGATATCCAAATCTTCCAATGATTCGATTTAATATTTACTGGATTAATTTGAGCACTGAGTACTGGTGATTGTATATCAACAAAGTTTTCTTCTATAGAAGGTGCAACACTCGCAATGGAAGTGTCACCCCATCTTGCGAGCGATAGTTCTCTTCCTTTTTTCAAAATCTTTAAACCCAAATAACAAAGCACAGCTATCGTCGGTAGGATGAGTAGTGCAATTGTAGTTCCTGATAATGCAAAAGTATCATACAACCCATGAATCAAAACTGCAATCAAATATCCTTTAACAATATTCAGAATAGTATCGTTTCGTGAGATGGAAAATTTTGCTAGCCCTACAAAATACCCCATGATGACTCCCGTAAAACAATGCAACGGCATTGCTGAAATTGCTCTTGCAACCCCAACCGAAAATCCTCCCGCCATCACATAAAAAACATTTTCTAAAACTGCAAAGCCTAAAGCACTTGCACTTACATAAACAATTCCATCATTCTCTTCATTGAACTCTGGATTCTTCCAAATAAAAAGGAGCACAACAATTAACTTACAAAATTCCTCAACTGGTGCAATTTGAATAAACGACTGCAAAAAAGCTACCTGAATGGATCTCGCCTGTTCAATATTGAAAATTGGATGAATCTCCCCAAAGGCTAATTCTATAATCACAGCGGGGATTACTGAAAGTGCTCCCAGTCCCATTGTCTTTATAACTAGATCAATCGGCTCTTTTTCATTTCGATCCATATACAAGATATAAACCAATAACATAATTCCTGGAACTAACGAAAGAGCGATTAGTAAAAAAATTTCCATAGTCAGCGACAATAAATCTGATTCTTAAAAATGAAATCTTTTTTCTATGATATAGTTAACTACTCGTAAAATTTTTTTCTAGTTTTTTCTAAGTCTTTCTGTGAATGCTATATCGTTAGACGATAGTTAAAAAATTTCTGCATCATGGTCTCTTTTTTTAGTTCTACACTCTTGAAAATCGGGGTTTTCTTTTTACTAGACAATTGAGTCCAATTCTGAAATTTTGTAAGAATATAATTATAAATGAGGGTTTAACATGGAATCCAGTGAAGCACATAAACTATATGATAAGGGTGAACAAACCAAAGACAAACCTTGGATTTTTAGAACCTATGCAGGTCATACCAACCCAAAATCCTCTAATGAACTCTATCGAAAAAATCTTTCTAAGGGCCAAACAGGTCTTTCCATTGCATTTGACCTAGCAACTCAATGTGGCTATAGTTCAGACCATCCCATCGCTAAGCCTGAAGTAGGTAAAGTAGGGGTTCCCATCAATTCCCTAGACGATTTCCGAATCCTTTTCGACCAAATCCCCATTGAAGAAATGAATACTTCCATGACCATCAATGGAACCTCTATGTGGCTTCTTTCTCTCTATATTGCTCTTGCCGAAGAGCGTGGGGTTCCACTGGATAAACTAGAGGGAACTACCCAAAATGACATAATCAAGGAATATCTTGCACGTGGAACCTATATCTTTCCTCCTAAAGAATCTATAAAACTCATTGTGGATATGTATGAATATTGCCTTGGCAATGTTCCCAAATGGAATCCATCCAATATCTGCTCGTATCATTTACAAGAAGCTGGGGCAACTCCAGTCCAAGAACTGGCATTTGCACTGGTTACTGCTATTGGAATTCTGGATGCAATCAAGGAAAGAAATTGTTTCACTGAAGAAGAATTTGAAAAATGTGTAGGTAGGATTTCCTTCTTTGTTAATGCGGGAATGCGTTTCGTAGAAGAAATGTCCAAGATGAGAGCCTTTACAGAAATGTGGGAAGAGATCACTACAGAACGTTACAAAGTAAAAAATCCTAAGTATCGTATCTTTCGTTATGGTGTGCAAGTCAACTCGCTTGGACTTACGGAAGAACAACCTGAAAACAATGCATGGAGAATATTGATTGAAACGTTAGGCGTCACTCTCTCTCGTAAAGCTAGATGTAGAGCGTTACAACTACCTGCTTGGAATGAAGCACTTTCACTCCCAAGACCATGGGACCAACAATGGTCACTTAGACTTCAACAAGTTCTAGCCTTTGAAACTGATCTATTGGAATATCCCGATCTATTTGATGGGTCTAAAGTAATTGAAAGTAAAGTAAACTCGCTCAAAAAAGAAGCCTATGCTGAAATCCAAAAAGTTTTAGATATGGGTGGAGCGATCAAAGCTATTGAATCGGGTTATATGAAATCCCAACTTGTGAAATCTCAAGCAGAGAGAATGGCTAGGATCAATTCTGGTGACCAAATTGTGGTAGGAAAAAATAAATGGAATGATGGGATTAAATCCCCACTCATGACAGACTCTGATGGTGGAATTTTCAAAGTGGATGCTAAATCTGCTGAGCTTGCAATTTCTTCAGTTTTAGAACTAAAATCTACTCGCAGCAAAGAAAAAGTAGATGCTGCATTAGAGAGACTTAAATCAGATGCAAAAGATGGAAAAAATTTATTTCCAGCATCCATTGAATGTGCGAAGGTTGGAGTTACTACTGGAGAATGGTCTGATGTTCTGAGAAGTGTTTATGGAACCTACCAACCTGCAACTGGAGTTGAAGGGCAAATACTAAAGATTGAAAATGATAAATGGAAAGAAGTTAGAGCAAAAGTAGAATCCTTCATTCAAAAAGCGGGACATAGACCTAGAATCGTTGTTGGTAAACCCGGTCTAGATGGTCATTCCAATGGTGCTGAAATGATTGCCATTTCAGCTAAACATGCGGGGTTTGATGTTATCTATTCTGGAATTCGCCTAACGCCCGAAGAAATAGTACAAAGTGCAGTTGAAGAAAATGCTGATATAATTGGGATTTCCATTCTATCAGGTTCGCACAACGAAATTGCAGCACAAATTCAATCAGAGCTAATCCACTATAAAGCAGCAGCAAGCATTCCTGTAATTTTTGGTGGTATCATCCCTGAGTCAGATTTTGACTCACTCAAAAAGATTGGGGTAAAAGAAATCTTTACTCCTAAAGACTTTGATCTAATGGGGATTATGAATAAGATTATGGATATTGTTGCTAGCAAAAACTAATTTGCTTCATCACATCGCAATTGCTACAGAAAATCTATTGGAGATGGCAGAGTTTTACTCTCATCTCCCAATAGTACTAAGGACTGAGTGGAAGTTTGATGCTTCTAATGAAAAACGCTCTTTTTGGATTTTTTTAGAAGATGAACTAATTCTGATGTTAGAGAAAAGAAGCTACTCAAAATTTCCAGAGGCTTTAATCTTCAAAATTCAAAAAGAGAAAAACTACTCTTACCTTTTGCAACTTTCTAAAGAAAAAACTGAGTTTAGTTTTTATTTTACAGACCCAGATGGAAACAAACTGGGTTTCAGCTCATATCCTACTCCATTAAAGGAAATTCTATGAATACTAATCATATTGAATTTGAAGTAACTATCCAAAATCCTCATCTGCATTACTTTCATGTGAAAGCAATATTTCCTACCGACAAAAAGAAAATAAAACTTTCTTTACCTGCTTGGTCTCCAGGTTCCTACATGATTAGAGATTATATAACTCATCTTCATGATCTTAGAGTTAAGGATGAAAATGGTTTAGACATAAAGTTTGAATTTTCAGATCTTGAAACTATCAAAATTCATTCAAATTCTAAAAAAGTCATTGTATATTATACTATATATAGCTTTGAAAGCACAGTCAGAAATAACTATCTGGATTCTAGTTATGGATTCATTCAACCGACAGCACTATTTCTATTTAACAAAAAGAATTTAGATTCAAAGATAAAAATTAAATTTATTTTAAATGGTTATTTTCAGCACGTATATTCTTCTTTGAATCGTTCGGGATTAGAATTTTTTGCAGAAGATTTTGATGAGTTATATGACTCACCCTTCCAGATTAGTAACAACCAAAGTAAATCATTTGAAACTAGTTCCACTAAACATGAAGTAATTGTGGAAGGAAAAATCACTGATGAAATATATAATGATCTGCTCAGAGACTTAAAGATAATCACTGAGTATGAAACTCAAATATTTCAGGGAAACCCAAATAAATATTACCTCTTTATCATTAATTTAACAGAAGATAATTATGGAGGTTTAGAACATCGAGCATCCAGCGTAAATGCCTTTGATCCTTCAAACCTTGCTGAAAATCATGAATACAATCGACTACTAGCGTTACTCGCTCATGAATACTTTCATTTATGGAATGTAAAGAGAATTCGTCCAAATGAGCTAGGACCTTTTGACTATCTTAAACCTAATTTAACCAAAGAACTTTGGATAGCAGAAGGAATAACTAGTTTTTATGATAATTATGTTCTATATAAAAACTCATTCTACTATAGAAGTGAATACATTGATGAGGTTCTCAAGGATATCAATACCCTAACCGAATCAATAGCTGATGAAAGAATGAGCTTAGAAGAATCTTCCTTCTCCACTTGGGTGAAATTCTATAAAAAAAATAATAACTCTCATAATAATGGAATCTCTTATTATGTGAAAGGTGCAGTCTTTAGTTTTTGTCTAAATCTTAGAATCCTTCAAGTGACTGAATCCCAAAGAAGCCTAGATGACGTTATGCGATATTTGAATGAAGAGTTTGCAAAAAAGGATATTGGAATCACCAAATATGATTTTTTTGATTCTGTGGAAAAAATCACAGGAATTGATTTACTCCCTGAATTTGATGAATATCTGTCTCAGAAAAAAAGAATCCCGATTGAAAAGTATTTCTCTATAATTGGTTACGTTCTAGAAAAAAAATCCAAGCAATTATCTTTGCCCTTTGAAATGAAAACTAGTTCGGGCAACGAAATTGTATCCAAGATTTTTGAAGGGCTTATTCAAAATACTGATATTCAAATTGGTGATGAAATCATAGCAGTAAACAACCAAAGAGCTTCTAAACAAAACCTAGAAAAAATTCTTGCAGAGATAAGTTTAAATCATGATCTTGCAATTATTATTTCTAGAAAAGCAATTATTAAAACAGTTCATTGGACACCTAAGGTTGCTAGTAAATATTTTATTTCTTATCCGATCAGTATTGCTGAGTTTGAGGATGTTGTTAATAAAAATTTAATTGCCAAAAAATTTTTTGAAGTAGAGAAAGGTTAAATGATCACTGGTTCTTGGATAATGACAAGTAAAAGTAAGGAAGAAATTCAATATACTTCCTCAATTATTGTTCCTAAGTATAGTAAAACTTGGATCCATCTAACCCCTAGAAATGAAGATGAACTAGTTCTTGCTTTAAGGAACTTTAACATACACCCTCTAACAATTGAAGATATGCTAAATCCAAACAGCCGTGTTAAAAAAGAGCAGTTTCCAGCTTACACATTTGTTTTATTTAGGGGACTTCATTTTGAATCGAATCTAATCTATCCTAAAAATTTTAATTTCATCATCACAAAAAATACTCTAATCACAGTTACCTTAGATTCTAGAAATACGATCAATGATATTATTGATGATTGGCATAGAAACAAAGTTATCATTGAGAGTGGACTTGAATTTATCATTCATAGAATTATTGATGCTGAAACAGATCATTTTCTTCCAATTGTATATCGAATAGAAGATCAGGCAGAGGAATTAGAGTCTCAAGTTTTTAGTCAAGATAAAAAGCTAGATATTAACTTGATTTTCATGATGAGAGGAAATCTTCAACAGATAAAAAAAATCACTCATCAACATATTGAAATCTTGAAAGAGATGGAAACGAGTGAAGAAGATTTTATCTCTGTTGAGTCAGATGCTTTTTTCAGAGATGTTAGAGACCATTCTCTAAGAATTCTAGAGATTGCTGAAGATGTAAAAGAGATGATTTCTTCAGCCCTTGAAGTTCATCTAACCATATCTTCTCGAAAATCGAATGAGATCATGACTATGCTCACTGTATTTACAGCAATCATGCTTCCAATGTCTTTAATCACAGGTCTATATGGAATGAATTTTGAACACATACCTTTTTTAAGAGAAAAATCAGGTTTCTTTTATGTTCTAGGAACTATGGGATTTATTGGATGCTCAATGTATATTTACTTCAAACTTAGAAGATGGTTTTAGTAAAAAAGACCAAAGCATTTATTACAAAAAAATAAATATCTACTTGTCAAAGTAAAAAAGTTTCTAAAATATGTGATATAGACAAGAAATTTCTAGTATTATGAATAAAGAACCAATCATAAAAAGTAAAACTACTAACAAAAAAAATCATCACTGGACTTTTTTGTCCAATCATTCTCATGTGATTGTTTGTTTACACAGAGACCCAGAGATCCGTCTAAAAGATATTTCAGCGTTAGTCGGAATTACTGAAAGAGCAGTTCAAGCTATCATTAATGATTTATTAACTGCTGATGTTTTGAAAATAGAAAAGATGGGTCGCAGAAATAAATACATCTTAAATCTAGACTATCCACTTCGTCACCAATTAGAAAACAAAAGAAAGATTGGTGAACTCTTGAGATTGATCGGTAAAGACTAAAAAAAATATTTTCTCAATACTAGACACTCTCCTCAAATAAAATAATTTTTATTCTATTCAAGGTAACTAACGTTAAAAAACTGTTCAGTAATTTAAATATTACAGGAAGAAAAATGAAAATTGCTTTTGTATTACTCATGTTAAATTTATTTAATTGTCAAGATTCAGGCACTAGTCCTAATCTAAAAAACTTCCTACTAATCAGAGATATTTTTTCTACTACTCAGGTGATTGTAAATGGTAATGTATCCACAATGGGAACTCTGCCCAATGCAAAGGTATCAGCATATCGAAGCAATAGTTCTGGTGAATGCCTAGATTCTGAAGGCAATATCAAAGGCACTCTACTTGCAAGCTCATTGAGTGACGTTAGTGGAAATTTTACACTGAAATATACCAGAACTCTGGATAATGTTTGTATCCTGACTGATGATTCAGGTTCAACAAAACTTGTTTTAACTAATCCAACAAACAATCGACAATCTAGCATTCCGTTCTCTAAGGGTGGTCATTTTGCTTCCCTCTTTAGAGATAGTAATTTTACATCTTCAGGAAATTACCCATATTTTAGAAGAAAAACCAATCCAAGTCCAATCTCAAGACTAGTTGCTAGTAGAATTTTTAGTAAAAGTTTTAACACTAAAAATCTTACAAAACTAACTCAAACTTCAATTAATGAAGCAAATCAGGAAACTATAAAAGTTTTCTTCAGACTATTTAACCCGTTAACTACGAATCTAGATGAAATCAATATTACTGATGATACTAACCAAATCTTAATGGGAGGTCTTCACGCTCTTGCAACTGATAATTTTAAAATCGAAGATGCTTCCCAAATCGGAATTAGGCTCTCTGCAATTTTAAATTATATGGAACAAGATTTTAGAGACGGTATCTTTGACGGTAAAACTATTGATTCAACGGGAACGTTAGTCGCAATATCCACCTCATTGCAAAACCAAGCTATTGGAACAGCTTCACCCAATACTTTTTTGGAAGAAACATACGTTAAAGGCATAGATGCATTTCTTAAGTTAAAATTTCCATCAAGATCAGTGGATAGTTTTGGTTTTGGAACTATCTCAGATGATACAAGTCAACAAGTTTCACAAAGCTCCAAAGACTTTTTGAGTTTTGGGTTTCTTGGAATTACAAATGGAACTAGTGTCATTAATAAAAATGCTGGAACCATTTCTTTTGCTGCAACAACAACTCAATCAATTGACTCTTTAATTGCAGAATTTAAACATAATGGAGCTAGTGTTAAAGTAGGAGCACAACGACAAACAACAGGTGTTACAAGTAATAATTTTTCTTCACAAGTTACCTATCGTATTACCTCTTTTGATGGAGACACAAAAGACTATCAAGTGACAGTAAATCTTTCAGCTCCGACTAAACGCACTTTCAGAACCACAAATACTTATACGGGAAATTTAGGTGGGTTTACTGGTGCAGATTCTATTTGCAATTCCGATCCCGCAAAACCAAATTCAAGCACTTATAAAGCACTAATCCTAGCGAGTGATATTAGTGTTCTTTCAAATAGAAGATTTCCACCCTCTACCGACTGGGTTTTAACTCCGAACACTAACTATGCTCGTGCAAACGGAACAACAATTATTTTCACCACAAACTCAAACTCCATCTTCCCGATGGGAACCTTTACGAATTCTTGGACTGGAACTGTAGGAACGATCTATACTGGAATTAGCAATTCTGCTACTTGGGGTTCTATGCTTAATCCTTGTGCTACTGCTGCATTTTCACCTTATGACTCATGGACAAATTCATCAGGGATTGCAAGAGGTTGTGCGGGTGATACGAATCAGGTAGGGAGCACAGCTCTTAGTTCTGGAGTCACAACTTGTGCAGTATCAGAAGCGTGTAATATAGCTAGGCACTTAATCTGCGTTGAACAATAGTCTTAAAAATAAAAAACTCTAAAAATTGAAAAGAATGAGTTTTTTTCTTTTATTGAAACGACTATAATTCAATTTAGAAATAGATCTTAGATAGTCTAATTAGATGTTGAGACTTTAGGAGACAAAATGCTACGAAAAGTAATCATAATTTTTTTATTTACAACTCTTTATCTCGCTTCGGAAACTGAGGAAAAATTTTTGACAGGTCTAAAACCTGATCCGCCTGAACTATTAGCAACAGTTAAAGAAGCAAATCCAAACAATAAACAACATAGGGGACTTCCCGATGAAGTGGATCTATCTCCTTTTATGCCACCTGCAGGTGTTCAAGGTAAACAAGCAAGCTGTGTAGCCTTTTGCACAGCTTATGCACATAAGTCCTATATTGAATCCATTGAGAAAAAATCTAGTGAAGATGCTAAACTGAAGTTAGGTGATGAACCAAACTATAGAGCGATTTTTTCCCCTGCATTTGTATATAACCAACTCAATGGGGGTAGGGATGCAGGAATCAGTATCACTGAAGCGATGTCATTAATTGTTTCCAAGGGAGTAGTATCATGGAGTGATATGCCTTATGATCCAAATAATTTCACAAAACTTCCATCACAGGAACAACTTGATGCAGCACAAAAATTTAGAGCAAAAGAATTTTTAAAACTTAGATACAACGATCCAAACGAAATCAAAGCTCAACTTGCAATTGGAAGACCAGTAGTAGCGGGAATTCTTGTGGATGATAACTTTAAAAATTTAAAGGGAAAAGTAGTAGTTGATAAATCGAATCAACCCCTTCAATCAGGACATGCGGTAACAATTGTTGGCTACGACGATTCAGAAAGAACGTTTAAGTTTTTGAATTCATGGGGAAACTCATGGGGAGAAAAAGGTTATGGCTATATTAGTTATAAATGGTTTTCTAAAGTATGTAGGGGAGCTTTTGTTCTAATTGATGGGGATGAAAATAGAGCCAAGATGGAAATGGCTGCTACTGGTTCTAAGCCAAAAACAGATCCGAATAAATCTGGTCTTTTCCCTCCAAACGAGGTAAATGCTTCCAAAGGTAACTATCCCGATAGAATTGTCATTACTTGGTCGAATGTAAAGGGCGCAATAGGATATGAAATCTACCGTGGCTATCCCGATGAAGACTCTTACCAACTAGTTGGACTTTCTCATACAACTAGTTTTGAAGACACTGGAGTCACACAAGGAATAGCATATTCTTATCGTATTACGACAGTAACCGAAACTGATGTATCAGATAAATCTGAGGGAGCTGTAGTTGGATATTCTTTGCCAATAAAGAATGAACTTCCTTCTAAACCATCAGGGCTAGTAGCGTCTGATGCGAGCTATCGTGATAAGATAGTAATTGAATGGCAGAAAGTTCCTAATGCAACTTCCTATCAAATCTTTAAATGGGATAATAGAAGTAAAAGTTATCGTTCTCTTGCAAAAATTAACGATACTCGCTATGAAGATAAAACAGCAACAAAGAATGGAGTTTTAGAGGTATATACTGTTGCAGCATTAAAAGGCAATACTACAGGAATAGTTTCCGATAGTGTAACAGGAAGAACAGCTCCAAGTTCCAAGCTTCCACCTCCAGAAAATTTAACTGCAAGTGCTGGTCAATTTATTGATAAGGTTGAACTCAAATGGAGTAAGGTAGAAGGTGCAGTTGGATATTTAGTATATAGATTTGATGATTCCAATTGGAACCCATTGGGGTTTGTGACTGAAGAGTCTTATATTGATGTAGCAGCAACGAAAGGAAAAAAATTCTACACTGTAATTGCAAAAAGTAAAGATAATGTATGGGGCTCGTATTCAGAATATGTTTTAGGTTTCATCGATGTAAATTCTAAACGAAGTGGCAATAGACTTGAGGCTCCTAGAAATTTACAAGCAATCTTGAACAAAGAAGCAGATGAAGTCCTACTCACTTGGTCTGCTGTGCCGAATACTGAAGACTATACTGTCTGGATAAAAAAACCTGGTGAAAAGAGATGGAATTTTTTATCTAAGGTAGAATCAATTAAAACATCATTTATCACTAAGCTACCAGAAAAAAATTCTTTCTTCCTTTATTCAGTAACATCCCGATCACAACTTGGAGTTGATAGTGAATACTCTCATTATGCGTCAGTAGTTAGTTCAACTCCTAAAAAAGCTTCTGCAACTAGGGCATTTGGAGGAATTTCTAAAGCAGAAAAAATTGCTGGTCTCTGGTCAGCAGTTCAATGGGAAGGCGGCTCTAATATCAAAAATGTTGTAATGGAGATTGAGCATAAGGGTCAAAATGATCTAGTTATAAAGATAGATAACAAAAAATCCTATCAAGTCAAATACCCAATTGAATCTACTGAGGTAGAAATTGAAGGTAAACTTAAGATTAGAATTTCGGGAAGTGACGCACTTCTTGTAGAGTTAAAAGATAAATCTGTTTTTAGAGATAGAACAGAACTATCATTCTTAAGAGAATGAGGAAGATTATATTAAAATCATTTTACTTAATAGCTCTTGGGCGTCTTTTCCCGCTCTCAGCTTCGGTCAATAAATTGCTTATTCGCAATTTATTGACCACGCTTCGATCGGGGACGCGGGGGTTTTGTTGTTTACATAGTATAGATTCGAGTGTGGTTGCTCTGTTAGAGTGAAATTTTACTTTGTATTCCAAACTCTTCTCCAATTGCTCTGGTTGGGGAGCTGTTCCGTGGTTGGTGCTTTGTAATAACTATTACTCGTTCAATAATTTATTTTGTAATAACTGTTTTTTTAGCGAACAGACAAAAAAGTCTTTACGCCTAAAGACCTTTTTCACTACCAGAGCGAAAACGTTGCATCAAACCGGATAACGAAAGACCCTACTAATACAAGATGCCAGAACTATTACAAGACAACTCGTATAAAATACAGGGAGAAGGGTATAGTATTCACACTCAACACGGGAGCTAACGCTCAGGAATGCAGCAGGGATTGTAGCGACTCCGCTCACGAACAAACTAGGCGTTATTTACTAATGGAAAATTCTTTACCAGAGAAATTTTGAAATCTATAAGTTTCAACTTCTTCTTTGATGAGATAATCTGTAGGTAGTGGAACCTTACCACCTCCACCTGTCAAATCAGCAACGTAAGTTGGAATTGTAACACCACTCATGTATCCTCTAAGTTGCTTCATGATATTAATGCCTTTGGTTATTGGAACTCTAAAGTTAGTGCTACCAAAGACTTCGTCACATTGATGTAGATAATAAGGTTTAACACCAAGTCTAACAAGACCATAGAAAAGTTCTTTCAATATAATTGCAGAATCATTGATTCCAGAAAGTAGAACTGATTGGTTTAATAAAACTACATTTCCTTTCTTTATGAGCATGGAGATAGTTTCTTCAGCGTCTTTGGTCAATTCCTTTGGATGATTAAAATGAGTAACCATAAAAATTGGAAAATGTTTTGCAAAAATTTCACACAATTCAAGCGTTATGCGATAGGGAAGTGTCACAGGATAACGAGTATGAATTCTAATATGATTTATATGAGAAATTTTTTTTAATTCAGTAAGTAAATAATCAATTTTAGAATCAGAAATAGAAAGTGGATCACCTCCAGAAAGTATCACTTCCTTAATTTCTTTTTTGGATGAAAAATACTCTAACGCTTTTTTCCAATCCATGTTATCAGGAACAAATTCATTCTGACCCACCTTCCTTTTTCGTGTGCAGAATCTACAGAATACAGCACAACGACTAGAGATATACCATAATGCTCTGTCGGGATAACGATGAGTAACACCTTTCACAGGCATATGCGATTCTTCAGCTAGAGGATCCATTACCTCAAACTTAGTCTGCACTAGTTCCCCAGAAGATGGAACGATTTGTTTTCTAATTGGGCAGTTAGGATTATTTTTATCCACAAGAGAAAGGTAGTAGGGGGTGCTACCAAATTCAAAAAAATCATCTGCTCTAGAAAAGACTTCTCTTTCTTCTTCAGTGAGTTCAATATATTTTTCAAGATCAGAAATGGTAGTTGCTCGGTTTTGCATCTGCCATTTCCAATTGTTCCAATTTTGATTCATTAGTAATTACTTAGGATTGGGATCTGGAATTTTCTAGCAATTCTATCATCTACTTGTTTCAATGTGGTTTTGTCAAGGGCAAGCGTTACTCCATCTTCTAAATCAATCAAAACAATATCATTGGGTGATGAATTGATTTTAACATCTAACTCTTTCACACTTCTAACTGGTTTACCATCTAAGGAAGTAACTAACGTCATTCCAACATTATGATAGCCATTATTTGCTTCATCTGGAAGTGTTTGAATCAAAATTAAAAATCTTCCTGACTCATCATTAGATTGAAATTTTTTATAATCACAAAGGTATAATAATTTTTTATCTACCTTAGATCTCCAGTTAGCTCCCCATTCTCTTAACAAAAATTCGCTTAACTCTACAAACATAAAACCACCTCTGATCGTATAACTAGGTTGTCTTCCTGAGTTATGCATATAAGGTATTCTGATTGCTCTAAGCGGAAACGATCTGAGCGGAAGCATTAACGTTAGTTCTTTTTTATTACGTATGATTTTTACGGGTAGTTTTTTCCCACGTTTAAAACCAAACTCTTCTCCAGTATGTGCAAGAAAAGAAAGAGATTGTTTACCATAGTCTGAGTGCTGGAAAAAACCTTGTGAATCAATTTTTCTTCCACCAAATTCAACAATAATATCATTTGGCTCTAATAGTTTATCAGCCCCAGTATAGGGAATGATTTCAGAGATAATGACACCTTCTCTATTTTTGTCTAAACCATAAAATTCTTTTTGTGCTGTGTCCACCAGTGCTCTATACTTAAATCCTTTGAATGGAAAAGGAGATTGCTTAGACTTCATTATATTATTTACAAAATAATTAAGCACAAAACCCGGAATTGCTTTCCCTGAGTTTTTACTATTATTAAACTTAAATAGGATCCCAAGTGCCTTGCCTTTATCAGTGATTAACTCTCCATTCCCATCTAACTTTTCATTTGAGTTCAGACTGATATAGGGAAGTTCAGTATGCCCAGTGGATGAATAATCCATATCCATTCCAGTAAGTCTTCCCTTGGAAAACTGAATAGAACCAGCATTATCTAATTGAACAATTGAAACTGGTTTTGTAATTTCAGGTTTATTCACAAAATCAATCGGAATTAGATCTAGATAAAAGCTAGTATCTTCTAATGATAGTATTGCAAGATTGGATTCATAATCAATTTTCAAAATCTTTGCTGGGAAATTTTTATAGGAAGAAAATTTTTTGACTTCAATTGAACTAGTATATTCGAGATTGGAAGCGAGAGTTAGAATCTTATCCTTAGAAATAACAATTCCAACTGCTTCAATATTATATGGTTTCTTAGGTTGCCAAGGAAACATAAAGTTAGGATTTTGAGCGGTGATTTTTACCTGAACTATACTTTTTTTGAAATCATCTTCCATGTTCTCAGATGCGAACAAATAACTAGACGACACTAAAAAAATTATTATACTCATATTTCTAAAGTAATCAAAAAAGAAGTAAGAGAATAAAGATTTGAAGCTAAATTCTGTTTTCAATATTTGAGAGCGGGTTTGGGCAAAGCCCAAGCGATGCACTGAGTTTATCGAAGTGTTGCCGACAGGCTTATCTGTAAAACTGGATTTCGAATATTGCTTTGCAATGTTCGAAATCATAGTGAGAGCTAATTTATTTTTCATTCTTTACTCCAAAAAGAGTTTTATTGTAAGGAATTCTGTAAATAGTAGAAATTTCTTTATCAGCTTTTTCTGCCTCATCTCTTTTTAGGATTAGTGGATTTTCTAAATCAAAAAATTTTAATTTGATAAAAGCAGATTTATCATTTGCAAGAATCTCAACTAAATGATCAATATTTTTGATCTTAATATCGTTACACGACTCAAGTACCATGTTTAGAAAATATCCCGTTGAAGAATTTACTGGATGAGAGAGCTTTCTATAGAATACAACATCTTCTGTGGACTCACCTTTTCCTAAATCTTCTTCAATATAATGGGAAAAACGATATAGAAATTGACTTCCTCCTTGAGTTTCAGAATTTTTAGACCATTCATGAAGTAGATCTCTGTTAGATGGTTGGAATACAATTCCACCAATAACAAAGTAGGGGAAAGGAGCATCATAACGATGTCTCATAAAATCAAATTCCTTCATTCGTTTTGCGGGGAAATTGAGATCCAAAATTTTACCATCTCTAAAAACTTTTAGACTTATCATTTCACCAGAATGTTTATTATCTACTACTTCTACAAAATCTACTCTTGCATCTTTATCAAACAAAACAGTTCCATTTCTTCCAATTGGCAGTTTATCAATCTCAAAGATTAGATCATCTTTTTTTACATATCCACTAGCACTGCCTCCTCTGAGTACCTTTGTTACAAATACACCACCAAGTTCATCAGGAATCTTTTTGATTTTACGGAATGCAGTATTAAATGAGTTCACTGTTCTAACGCCTAGTTCTGCATAACCATCATATCTTCCATCTTCAACATCTTTCAGAAAATATCTAACTACAGTTGTTGGAATAAGATAGCCAATATTCTCACCTCTTGTTGCAACCTGAAAAGCAACCCCTACAACCTTTCCATCTTGAATTGCAGGACCACCAGAATTCCCTGGATTAATTGCAGCATCCACTTGAATCACTAGATGGGTGTCCACCTGTGAGTGAGCGTAACTTGATTGTTCTTTTCGAGAAACAATACCACGACTAACAGAAATTTTGTCCCCACCAATTGGATAACCAACTACATTCACAGGTGAGTTTAGGTCAGGAATCCCACCCAGTTCAAATGAATTGGAGGATTCATAGAAGCTAGGATCTTTTGCTTTCAGCAAAGCAAGGTCACAGTCATGTGCTACATGAAGTATATCTACTTCATACCATACTGTTTGATTATGTCTCTGCACCTGAACATATTTAGCATTTGAAATAACATGAGCGTTAGTTATAATTCTATCTTTGTCTAAGATAAAGCCTGTGCCAGTACTGGTTCTTAGTTGAGTTGATTGCCAAGGTGAGTAAGCATCAAATCCTTGGGAATAAACTTTGATTTGAACAACTCCCTTTCGGATTGTCTCAAAGTCATAAGTATCTTTAGGGGAATCTGGATAAACCATCCAAGTGTAGCATAGAAAGATGAAAAAAAACTTCATTAGACCTCACAAAAAACGTAATTTCAAAAATTTTTACTAAGATTTTAGTTTACACATAGGTATTAATCACTAGACTGTTAGGAACGTTCAATTTAAGCAACAGGTAAATCTAATTTTTTATGGCACATTACACTGAAATAGTCCTTTATACACTGAGTTTAATCACTATTTCAGCTATACTTGCTACCTCTGTTTTCAGATCTCCATTCACTTCCACAAAAGTAACCTTTGCTTCTTTTGGGATCTTGCTGTTTTTTTGGAACTTAGTGGAGCTTTTCCATAAGTATTCCCCATTTGAACAACGTTATTTTGGAGTGTTTCAAGTTGTAGCCTCCATGCTCACATTATATTCCTTAGTATTCTTTTCCTTGCATTTTCCTTATTTCAGTAGAAGAGAGAATAAGCTAAATTTCTTCACACTATTTTTGGGAGGAATGGGATATGTAATTATGTTGCATACCTTAGTGGTTCCTTTTGTTGAAGAACATTATCCATTGGAAAGTAAGTTCTATCTTAGAATCAACCATTTGTTGAGTAGAACCTTCACAATCATTTGTTTATTAACTTTCTTATTAAACACTTTTTCCAAACTCACAGTTACAGTACAAAGACTAAAGAAATTTTATTATAGAGTGCTCGGATTTTTTTTCATCATGAGTTTCATTGTAATAGTGTTTAACTATTCTTTTACAAAAGGATATGATATACTCACAACAAACATTAGCATAATGTTTATCGATCTACTCTTTTTAATCATATTTATTGCATCCCTTTCTCAGTTCAGGTTTATCTCGTTTTATCCTGGACTATTTTCCATTTTTACACATGGAGAAATCCCTCATCTAACGATTCAAAAAAATGCCTTAGCAAATCAGATAGGCTGTAACTATCTGAAGGATGAACTTTGGAAAATTTATGAGGTAGAGAGTTGGAATACTTTTATCAGTGAGTTTTGGTTTAGTATAATCATTGATGAAACTTTAGATAATGCACTGGAACATGGTGGAAAAAGAGCAGATGACGAAATCATTGTCCATGTTTTTGAAACAGATAAATACTTAGATTTTTATGTTGCTGATATGGGTAAGGGTTTTGATCCTGATCTGATTCCCGATCCGTCACACCCAAGCAGAAAGTCTATTCCTACTGGAAGAGGTATCTATATCCTCAAAAGACTTTTCAAGATAGACTGGAATTTTTTAGGCAACGAAGTTAGAGTTAGAATCTCCAAAAACCCAGAAGATAATCCGAAAGAGTATTGAGCTAAGAGTTAGGGTTTCGCATAAAGTAACCAAATTCTAGGGTGTTCTTGGTTTACTCGTGCAATTAAATCCAATTTATACTAGACGAAAATACGATAAATGAAAAAGTATTCGCTATAGTGGACACTATTCCTTCATTCGACCGAAATAGTACTATATATAAATACAGGCAGGCGAATGACAGATCAATTATTCATAGGTATCAAATTACTTTGTTAAAACCCTGTTCAGGGCACCTTGGAAATACTGATGACTTAATCGAGTTTTGTGGACAAAATGTTTATGCAGGAAATATAGCCCTAAATCGAATAACAAATTTTGTCAATCATAATCGTTAGGATGAATTTGAGTGAAAAGAATTTTTTTGTTATTAATGTTAATAATACAATTTAATTGTAAAACTTTAGGGAATTATTCTTATGATCGGGTTCGTGATGCTGGAGATATTTTTAACATTGGAATTGAGAAAGATGTTTATGGCGGTTCGTTTTTTATAGACCAAGTTGGAATGGGTTTACAACATGCAAGCAAAGGCAATGGTATCGGGATGCGATATGGTCACTTCGGATTTTATAAGACTGGAAGTGATGCAAGAATAGCATTTGTTTTTCCTTTCAGACATCGAGTAAATAATACTGATGTTGTCAATACATTTGGGAATTCAATGATAATACCATCCAATAGCTACGAACATATTCCAATGTATCCAAGTATAAGAAATCAAAAAAAGCTAATTTCAATTAGTAATATCTTTTGTCCGTGCGGTAATCCTAAGGGAAGAACTACTCCAAGTCAACAATATTACACCATTCCCAAAGAAAGCAGAATCTCTTATATTTTTGCTCCAATAGAAATTTCTTTCGGATTATATATCGGAGTTAGGATTGGATTTAACCCCTCTGAATTTTTTGATTTTATTCTTGGGATTTTTACAATTGATATTTTTGAAGACGACTTGGGCTATACTACTGAAACTGTTAGAATAAGAAAAATTAGAAATGATTATGAAGTGATGATTGAATTGCAGGAGTTAGAGAAGCAAAAAAAAATTGAACAAATGGATAAAGACTATGAGTTAATAAATTCTTTTCCGGGAAAAACTCTTACTGAGAAACTAAAAAATTATTCAATCTCCCTTGAGAAGGAAAAGTCCAAATGACTAATATCATCATCCGATACTATCGTAAATCAATAGTATTTACTGAAGTATTAACAACCCTGTTCTCTAACTTCTGTTCCATAGTCACTCTTATAGAGAATAACGTTAAACAAAAATTTTTATCCCTATTCTGTTTTGATTCATTGCGACGGAACACCAATGAAAGATAACAAGGATGCAGAGAAATTGAAAATCATATTTTACATGTTAGAAACATAGAAGGCATTACAACTTGATAACTATTTTGAGAAAAAATTGTTTGAAATGTCATTGGATAGATTACAAGAATTACCTTCCCGAATGATTGAGACAAATATACATGGAAGCCCTGCTCAAGAAATTCTAAGTAATTTCACAGATAAAAGACTACTTGTGTTTATTCGAAAGGGTTTAGTAAAACTATTAGAAATTTTCGTTAATAAAAAAAATTAAAAAAACATAAAACAGTTCTTGCAATAATTTGAAACGGCAATATAGTTTGAACCCATGTATTCAGTAGAGAATTTAGGTAGTTGTCAATTTCCCAATCCCGCTGGTTATGAATTTTATACAAAAGAAAATAGTGTAGTTCTAATTGAATCCGCATTTGAGAGCGAAGCAGAAGCCAAACAAGTTCTAAGCAATTCGCTTCACTTTGCAGAACAATCTGGTCCCTACGAAAAGATTTATTTTGATCCAAGCACTGTTACTGCAGGAATTGTAACCTGTGGTGGACTTTGTCCAGGAATCAATGATGTAATCAGAGCCATTTATATGGAACTTCACTATAGATATAAGGTCCCTAGAGTCCTCGGGTTTAGATATGGCTATGAAGGTTTAGTAAGTAGTTTTGGACACTCACCCTTAGAATTAGTTCCTGATAATGTTGTAAATATCCATCATGAAGGTGGATCCATTCTTTCTTCCTCTAGAGGAAATCAAGATCCCAAAGATATGGTTGACTTTTTAGTTAAATGGAAGATAAACATTCTTTTTTGTATTGGTGGAGATGGAACACTCAGAGGAGCACTTGCAATTTGTGATGAGGTCAAACGTAGAGGCTTAAAGATTTCAGTGATAGGAATTCCGAAGACCATTGATAATGATATAAGCATGGTTCATAAAACTTTTGGGTTTTCTACTGCTTTTGCAAAGGCAGTGGACGCAATCAACAGTGCATTCGTAGAGTCTAAAGGTGCTCCCAATGGAATAGGACTAGTTAAGTTGATGGGAAGACATTCGGGATTCATTGCAGCTAACGCTGCCCTTGCTTCTAAACATGTAAACTTTGTTCTCATTCCTGAACAAGATTTTGATTTAGAAGGAGAAGGTGCTTTTTTTGATAAGTTAAAACAAAGAATTTTAACAAGAAAAAGTGCAGTAATCATTGTAGCTGAAGGAGCAGGGCAAAGGTTTGTAGAAACTAAAGAGAAAGATGCTTCTGGAAATACAAAGTTAGGCGACATTGGAACTTTCTTAAAAGAAGAGATAAAAAAATATTTCAAGAAGGAAAAGATTGAAATCAATTTGAAATATATTGATCCAAGCTATATCATTAGAAGCGTTAGTGCCAATGCTGAGGATTCTATATTCTGTGGATTCTTAGGACAAAATGCAGTTCATGCAGGAATGGCGGGAAAGACAGCAATGTTAGTAGGTACTTGGAATAATGTTTTTACCAATATCCCAATTACACTTGCTGTAAATGAAAGAAAAATTTTACGCCCAGAAAAGAGTTTCTTATGGAGATCAGTACTTGCATCAACTGGTCAATCGAATTCTTTGAAAGCCAAGATTTGAATGATCTATTGGATACATAAATAAATGGAAGATTCAATTTACCCTGATGTAAAAGCAAGTCTCACAAGTCATGATTGGCATCATCATAACTGTTTTGGTTGTGGAGTTCAAAACACAATTGGACTTAGACTAGAATTCCCATTCAATGTTGATGCAGGAAATGTTATATTCACATTGAAGTTTGAGAAGTTTCATGAAGGAGCACCGGGCTATGCTCATGGTGGACTCATTGCAGCAGTCTTGGATGAAGCACAAGGAGTTTTATGCTTTCATATTGGTCATTTTGTAATGACAGACCAGTTAAATATGAGGTATATCAAAGCAACTCCTTTGAATGATGATGTGGAAGTGATTGCAGAAATTACAATGGTTAGAAAAAGAAGGATTTATACCAAAGCAACAATGTTCCAGAAATCTACTGGTGAAACGTTAGCTGTTTCCAAGGCAAGATGGTATGTAATGCCAGAAAGAGTTTTTATGAAAATGTTTAAGGGAACAAGAAGTGATTTTTCCCCAACAAGAATCTCTAGAGTTTTAGAGAAAAATAGAGAGCGAGGCAAGAAGATTCGTAAAAGATTAAGAGAAGATAAATCTAAGTCTTAACTTCTTTTTCATAGAGTTTAACCCAATCTTCAACACTCACTTTTGAAACCAATTCTCCAATCAATTCAAAAGGAATCTGTTCAGGTTTTTTAAATCGAATACAACTCTTTCCCATATCCAATTTTGTTTTACTCACCTTTGAATATTCATTGGTAAACCAACTCAATAACTTCTTATCAGCATAAAGCCCCATATGATAGATTGCTATGAAATTTTTTTGAGAGGCAAGATTCATAAAAGGAAGTGGATCTTTTGGGTTGCAGTGATAACCATCGGGATACAATTTATGAGGAACAACATATCCTATCATTCCATAATTCATGATTTCTTGAAAGCCTTTAGGAAGAAATTTCTTGATTAACTTTTGAAGTTTTTGGATTACAATTTTTCTATCTTCAGGAAGTTCCTTGATATAATCTTCTACTGTATTAGCCTTGGACTGCATGATTCATTAACTCAGCTTATCTTGTCATGTCAAGTAATATCTATCCTTACCCCCTTCTCACTTTACGAAATAAACCTTTTGTCAAGTGACGTTCATATTGATCTCCTATTTTAATAATTCTTTATTCTAAAAATTAAATGTTTTGCCTATTACAACCCACCTAATTAATTAGTCAACACAGTTGCGTTTTTTTCTTTTTTTTCGCTTATTTTTTTAGCGAAAAAATTTGATTTGACGCAAAAAGTCTTTTGGTCTCTAAACTCTGGAATTCCGATTCTAGCAGTCTCACAATCTTCAATGGAATCAAAAATCATATCAGGCAAAGAACCAAACTCAATTCCTGAAGAACCTATCTGAAGAATACAAAGTAAAAATACTGTCTTCATTTCTTTATCTCCAAAAAAAGCATTTCTACACTTTTGGGTATTTCATATTTTTCCCTTTGAGTAATTTTTAGGTCTGAACTTAAAAATTTACTTCTCACTAATTGGTAGTCTTCTTCAGGACATACACCATCCCATTCATCAGCTGTGCATGTGCATTTAGTTTCTGTTTTCTTCTTTTCGTAACGAATGATATCAAGTTTGATTTTCACTAGCAAAAAGATCAGCAAAAGAAAAGCACTAATCAAAATTATACTCATTTATTTTCCCCTAATTTTCCCCGAAGGGATTTAATTTTACTTGAATTTTACCCGAATTTTCCCCTCGCAATATGAACTAGTGAATTCCTAACTCATATCGCTTGGTAATTTTCCCTTCATTCCCTAGCTAACTTTTGCATCCTTAACAAAAAGACTTGTAAGTCTATTTAGCAGTGAAGGCTTTGCTTCTTGTGCAAGTTTTCTACCTTTAGGTGAATTTGTTTTGATATGCAAAAAGACCTCAGGTAAATTCTTTTTTAAGTAAGCTGAAACAGTTGAACTTTTAAATTTATACTTTGAAAGTTCAGTTGCAAGATTTGTGAACGTTAGTTTATCATTCTGACCAGAAGTATAGTAATCAGTTGCAAGAGTAATTAACTCAGCTTGTCCTTTAGAACGATCTTCAGCGTTTAGTCCCGCAAAACCTGACCTCTTACGTTTTTTAGCAGGAACTTTTGCAGCATCATTTCCAAACATATATATTCCTAAAACAGGAATGCAGTTCAGACAAAGAGCAAAGAAAATCTGTCCGATTCGTTGCATCATGGAAAGGTGTTCATAGTTCTTACTGAAATCAATTAAGAATCCACTCATAGCAAGAATTAATACTAAGGGTAAGAACATCCAGACCATCACTCTAGCCTTTTTGATTTTTGCCATTCCTAGCATAATCTCAGAACCAAGTGCAATCTGAATTGCTCTGTTTCTAATTGCCTCTGCAGTCATTGACGGGAAAACCTCATGCAGTAATGCAGGCAAATATTCTACTGTAGAGAAATAGACTAACGCTCCACAACCAGCAAATAGAACTAACGCAAACGCTCTATTTTTTAGTAGTTGAATTATCTTCTCTAATCCTCTAATCGGATGAGTGAAAAGGAAAATCATTCCAAAGAATAATTGATTCACATTTTTCACTGTGGAATGAAGCGAACGAAGAAACATGTGAAAGATGTTTCTTTGTCCACTTCGCTTTTTTGGTTCTTCAGGAATGAGTCCTGAATCTAAAGTTGTTGTTGTCATGGTTTTTAACTCCTAATTAAAATTGAAACGTGGGAAAGACTCTTGATAGTATCTCAAGCAAGAAATCAAACAAAGATTGATCTAAAAAAAATCTCATAAGATTACCTCGCTCAAATATTTAATCACTAAAAACGAAGTGAGAGAATACAGAAAGAGTCTAGACATGAATTTATTTTTCTTAACGTAGAAAAACGGAATTCCAATTGCACTTGCAATAATTCTATAACTAGAAACTCGCTCTAATATTTGCAGTGACAAAACTGAGAGCAATACCAGAACTAAAAAAGTGCAAATAGTTTTGAGTCTTGCAATCAGCATTAGATTTTGTAAGGTTCTAGGATTAGATAATTTTTGCAAAGTGCGACGTAGCACTTTCAGTAAAGACAATAAAATAAGCCTCATTAATTTCTCCCATACCAATCGTTTGGTGGTATATTAGTAAGATGTCTCTGTTTTGGTTGGATAGCTTTTTCAAAATTGTGAGTAATCAATTTTTCATGAGCTTCTTGTAAATCTTCACCTCTAAATTTACGTATCAAATGTTTGGTGTGAAAATCTATTAGTGTAAACCCGATCAGACAACCCGTAAAGAGCATCACGATCATCATTAGAAAGTAGAAAGCAGAATCAGACATATAAACCTCGATTAGTTAATTATAATTAATTATGAATTAATCATATTTAAAACAGCTAACCACAAAGCGTTTTTTTGTCAAGAGAAATTTGATTGTAATTTTTTGTGAATAGTTATAATTAGGTAATATGGCACGACCAAAAAACGGCATAGAATATAGAAAGACTGCTCTAAACATGGAACAGGATGTTTATGATGCTGCAATCAGCTATGCTCAAAAAAAACAATGGAGTTTGAGTTTAGCTGTAAACAATTTGTTACGTAAAGCTTTGGGAATTAAAGAGGCAAAGACCGAATCTGAGGGATGAGACTACCAGGAAGAATTGTAATAGACCCAAGAAAAATTAAAGATTATTTACTTGTTTTTAAGAGAGATAAAGATAAATCAAAGTTTTTAAGTCTTGGGGGTTATGTTGAAAATAATTGGCAAGAACTTCTTAAAGATATATATGAGTTATCACAGAATGATGCTGAATATCAAGGTAAGTCAGGATGGGGTGAAAATGAGTATTCAATTTATGGAATTTTGCCTGGAAGAAATAATGGAAAGCAATTGGAAGTCAATCTTATCTTTCATAGCTTTGAAGAAGAATCTAGATTTATTACTTTAATACCAATAGGAGTTGTTCAATGAAATTCGAATTATTCAAAGATGTAATTTTAAAAGTTGATGTTCCTCGTTATAAGCTAAAGAAAGGGGATATTGTAACAGTTGTCGAAGTCTATCCTAAAACAATTAAACATAACGAACATTATGCTTGTGAAATATTTTCAATTTTAGGAAAATCACTTGGAGTCTGCACTTTAGGAGTAGATCAGATAGAAAGCATTAAAGAAGATTTTGTTTATATTGCTTCTGCCAGAAAATTAAAAAAAGCAAGCTAGATGAAAAAGTATGTGATTTGCACTGACAATACTGGAATGGAAGCTTCACTTGAAGTAAGAAAGATATATTTAGTTATACCAGATAAAAAAGCTGAAAAGCTAGGTATGCTAAGAGTCATAGATAATTCAGAAGAAGACTATTTACATTCACAAAAAAGATTTGTGTATGTAACTTTTGATAAGTCGATTCAAAAGGAATTACAATTTAGTTAAGTATCTATTTAACGAACATTATAATGAAATCCATAAGAGATAAAAAGAAGACAGCAGTTAAATTTGAAGTGCAAAATATGAATTTAATTTTACATATTGCTGATGGTTCTTTAGTAGTGTTTCGTAAAAGTGATTATTCATTTTTATCAAACTTAGACAAAGAACAATTAGAAGACTTTGAATTATTTGGTGGTGGTGATTTACTTGGGAATGATGAACTAGACATTCATCTTAGTGTTGAACAATTAATTAAAACTCATGGAACTATCAAACTTAAAAAAGCAAGCTAGTTAATTTGAATCCTGATTTTTTAGATTTTATCACTACGATCAATTCCTGAAATCTGGAAATTTTTAGAGAAAGAATTTTTTTCTTTGAAATAATCTAATATCTCTATATTCATTTGAATGTTAAATTTACAATTTGCATTTTTGATAATTTTATATTTTTCTTCAGGAAGAAAATCTTTCAGTAAAATTGTCATAGCATCTTTTTTTGTTGGTTGAGAAGAATTGAAATGTTTCGTGATATGAAAGAGAAATTTTTCATCGGAATAAACTTCACATTCAATAAATTTTAATTCAATTTCGCTTCCTGATAAATTTCTAAAATTAAAAGATAGTTCTAATGTTTGAGTATTACCAAAATATATATCTATCTTTTTTTCTGTAACATCAATAGTTTGAGAATTTAAAGGAAAGTATTTCTTAACATACTCTCTTTTCTTTTTATTCCAAAGATAACTAATCAAAACCCTTACTACTTCCTCTGGTAATTTACTTAAAATAAAATCCAACATTGCTTGTATCCTACTTGACTTTTTTCTTAATCCGTAAGATATTATAAATATCGTATCCTACGGTCATGACCAATTGCCTTTGGTCATGTTTTTACTTTTTAGTTAGCTTTCTTCTTTTTGCTCTTAACTATTTTAAATTTAAACCTTTCAGGATGTTTCATATCTTCCTCAATCTCTTTGATTAGTTTTTTAAATTCCTTATCTTCTTTTTTTGTTGGAACCACATCTCTAAAAACAACTTTTCTTTCGTTAGTAATCTTCATTAACTCTTTCTACCTCACCAATAATTCTTAAATCTTCTAAATCATAAGCAGTGATAATGAAGTAAACTTTCGGGCTTCTTTTTCTGTAAGCTACCTGCAAATATCTACCACTATTTGTTTTACCATAAGCAAAAAAACTACCATCAGATCTTTTGGTTTCAATAATATTATAATCATTAAAGAAGCTGTCAATCTCAAATTTGCTAATTCCATGCTCTTCTATATGATACAAACCAGTATCATCATCAATTAGAAATTCAAATTCCATTTTTTATTTCACTTTGATTGTAGTTATCCTGTATTTCTTTACACTAATCATTGTAAATCATACCTAAAGTAAAAGTGCTATGTCGCACTTTTATCCAAAACTTCTTTTGTGATATCATAACCAAGCTGCATGAACTGTTTTAGTCTTGTTGGGTTACAATCTAGAGTAGAAACTAGATTCTTTTCAGGCTGTATCAGAACAAACTTACTGTCTTCTGTCCATTTCTTGGTTCCGTTAGATAAAACTCTTGAATACACTGATTCAAAAAGAATATCAATAGAACGACTTGCAAGTTCTACCATTGAATCAGGATTAGAAAGTTCTAAATTTGGACTTCCTGCAGGAATGATAAAGATTTTTTCAGGTTGATTAGGAAAAGTCAAAATCTCTTTAACAGGAATTGGTGACGTTAGTCCCCCGTCAACACAGTTCAGTCCATCAATTTCAACTGGTGGAAAAGCTGGAGGCAAAGAAGCACTTGCAAGAATACCTTTAAGAATGTTACTTCTCCAATAAGGATTACTTGTGTTTGCAAATCTGATCTTTCCATCAATCAAATTAGTTAGAGTGCAACCAAAGTGAGCGGTATAATCTGAATACAATTCTTCAGGAGTGATGTTATTGTTAATATTTTTCACTAACCATTCATTTGAAAAAAGAGAATCTTTCAATAAAACACCTTGAGCTATGCCTAAAGGGTAAGAAGGATAAAATGAATTTCTTTCGTCGATTGAATTCCAAAGGTCTTCTAAGATTTTAAACTTTCCAATGGCAACTAACGCACCATTTAAGGCACCTACTGAAGCTCCAGTAACGTGAGTAATCTCATGACCCTCTTCAATAATTGCTTTTAAAGCTCCTACCTGGAAAGAACCCTTCGCCCCTCCTCCGCCTAATACAACACCTACTCTCATAATTTTCTCCTATTGTTTTTTCCAATCATCAATTTCTACATAAATTAAACCAGAAACCGGTTCATATACTTTGTAAGGAACTTGCCTGTCATCTTTAGGTTCACCTAATCGAAAAAAAAGATTTAGAGACTTTAAAAAATATTCTTTTTCTTCTACAGGTAGGTCAATACGCTTCTCTTCTTTAAAAAAATGATCTAAATCAAACAACGGACTATCTACTATATGATCTACATTAATATACCAATCTCTATAATTGACTAGGATCATACAGATTCCTTATAATCTTCAATCTCAACATAATAGATATCGTTCAAGGGGTTGAACACCTTGTAAGGGAGTTGCCTATTATCACTATTTATTCCTAAGCGGAGAAATAGCTTAATAGAATCGATTACATATTCATCTTCTTTATCAGTCCCATCTAGTGATTTAAGTTCTTTTAAAGAGAAAAAAATTTTTTTATAACTTATAAAAATCATATTAATCTTCTAACGTTAAAAATAATGCAGGTAATGGAGCTGCAGTTTTAATTGTAGCTCCTGCAGGAAAAGTTGTTGGTAATGCAGAATAAGTTCTATTGATTTGATACCCTAAACCACATGCTGTAGATAGAGTATTATCATATCCTAATATTGGATTTAAACCAGTTACTGCAAAACCTCTGATTGTTACATTTACACTGGTAGTTATTGCTAACCAATACAACCCTTGAGGACAACCAAAGCCAATACCAACGCTTTTAGTTCCAGTAGAATTAAGGTTTATTTCAGTTGCAGGTCTAACCAAACTAAGTCCAGGATATAGATTTCCAGAGTCTCTGTAAATTCCTAGTCTTGCATTTCCTACTGCTGCGGTTGTAACATTAAAAGCCATATTAGTAATTAATTTTCTTCTTTCTAATATAAACGGCATCAAATGAACAACGTTAGCAGTAAGAACTGCAGTTGTTAAAGCAGTTCCGTTATGTGGGCTAGTGTAATTTCTAGAAACAGAGAAGTAGGAGTTTAGTCCATCGCTTGCGTTTTCAATTCGATCTAAATCGCTTGCTAGTTTAACTGTTCCTTCTTCTAAAATTAACGGTTTCATGCTAATTCTCTTATCTTTGCAAATGTTTCATCTACTTCTTTTTGAACAATTGCGGGAAGTTTATTTCTAAAAGTGCGATATAGCACTTCTAAAATTTTGATTAACAAATCTAGTTTTTTTTCATCTTTACTCATGCTGCTTCTCTAGCTCGTCTTAACTCTTCTAGCACTTGAACTGATTCAGCATTTGCACCTACAGCATTCAGAATTAGACCTTCAAGTATTTCTGGTCGATTTTCAATAATATTTGCTACAATGTCAAAAATTGAACGCTTGCCTTGCTTGTTTATAACAGCTCTTTCACCTCTGAGACGCTTTTCAATTATATCAGTCATTCTTTCTCTTTCAGCTTCTAGAGTTTCAGAATTTTTTCTGATAAGTTCTTTTTCAAATTCATGTTGCTTTTGAATCTCTTTGATTTTTTCTTCATACTTTTCAATTATGCTTTTGATCTCTGATGAATGCTTATCTTTGATAGTTTCAATCTGTGTGTTCCAAAGCGAACGCTCTCTTTCATGAGCTTCCTTATCTTGTTTTCTAAGTTCTAAATAAAAACTATTTGAGTCAGTGAGACTTGTTGCTTGAATAGCTTCCTTTGCTTCAATCTTCTCAGTTTCAATTTCAGGTATCACTAATCTTGTTAATAAAACTTCTTCAGGTTCAGCATCTTGTTTTTGTTGAATTACAGAAATATCATATTTACCAGGTTCAAGAAACTTAGGAATCTTTAGGTCATCGAATGCCATTTTCAACTCATCTTTTACGTCCATGATGTTTAGTTGAAGAATTGTTTCTGGATCACTTACGCTCTTAATCTGAGTAAACATTTTTTTTATAGTTTTTAAATCTACTTCTTTCATTTAATAATCAACTCTCTAAATTTTTTATTAGGCTGAACAGCACCTTCATGAATTGCTCTACTAACAGTTCTTACTGATATCTGAACAATCTCTGGAAATTCTTTGGGCAATTTAATAGAAATTTGCGGAAGACTATATCCACTTTGATAAAGTTCTTTTGCTCGTCGCACAACGTCTATATTTCTTTTTTTAGGCATATCTTTTCTTTCTTGAATTTTCGTGTTTGAATTTTTTGGATTCTAAT
>JANRLP010000130.1:0-85359 GCA_033762425.1 Leptospiraceae bacterium | reverse complement strand
TTAAAGATAGACTTTTAAGAATTCCGAAAATCACAGTCCGATCGAACAGGAAATTTCCTCGTCATGAGAAAATTAGAAAAAGAAAATTTGAAATGAATCGAAGAAGGGCTACTTAAGTTGACAGCATTACCCGATCGAAGCAATATGCCCAAAATTTCTGTAAGAAATTTTGTATCTGCAAGCCTCCCGCTTGATAGCTATCGGCTTTCGATGGTCAATAAATTTCGGTCACTGAGCGCTGTGGTGAGCATGCCGAACCATGAAAAACCCAGAAAGGGTTTTTGTATCGAAGTGCGAAATTTATTGACCGAAGCTGAGAGCGGGAAAAGACGCCCAAGAGTTAATAAGTAAACTGCATTCAAAGAATCTTTAAGATAAAATCCTTGAGCTGAACTTACGTTATTCCGGTTTCATCTTGAAAATTCTATCTTTGTTTTTGATCTTCATATCCACTAGATTGATTGTTCGAAACTTTCCATTAATAAATAATTCTGCTTGGTCTTCCCAGTGTGGACTTAGTCTATGGGCTGATTGTCCTAAAGGACCAATAATGAGCGTATGCTCAACGTCTGCAAAATCGATCAATGTTCTCATCGAAGGACCAGCAATTACTTTATGGTCTGCTTTAGAAAATTTTGTTAACAAGTTATTAACTGTTTCAGTTCCTCCGTCAGAAGATCTTGGACCAGAATTAAATACTGAACTCAAAACTGGAACCATTCCTAAAGGATGTGTTAATGTTAATGTATGCAATCTTCCCCATTTCCAAGAGTTAAGATCAGTTCCTAATCGTCCTAAAAGTATTGCTATCGTTTCCTGATATGACTTGAGTAATATATCCTGCCTAGTTTCTATCCTAGTAGTATTAATATTATCCCACCATTTACTATTTTTATTATTATAAACTTTTTTCAAAAAATGATGACTCTTTGCAGTACCTGCTATGGATTCATATCGTTCTTTACCCATCTCATCCAGAAATATATTTCTAAGTAATGAAACTCTTAATTCAGAGAAAATACTTGCACCCACCTCATTAGCTTTGCCTTTTCGATTCCAGTCTCTCAAAATCTCTAATGCTTGCTTTTCATCCTTTCTTAAGAATTCTTCTCTATTCTTTAACTCTTCCAATAGCACTGCAACGATCCAATCACTGGATGAAAAATAATCATCCATGATTATTTCTTTCATATCTTCAATAGAATACTTCTGTTTCTCTTTGAATAACTTTGTGAGTCTTTCTGATCTGTCATCTGCCTGCCAGTATCCATTCAATTTATAAGGAACATATCCAAAATGTTTATGATTTGCAGTGAATATTATTCCTGAAGCAGGATTGATCGATTTGGGCTGCATAGAATAGGGAAGCAACCTACCCCATTCATATTTCCCCGATTCTCCATCCAAAAGTCTATCGCCTATGAAATTATTATCATAAATTCCACCTAACGCATAATAACCAATATTACCTAATTTATCTGCATATACTACATTCAATCCAGGAACTTTTAAGTATTCTCCTGATTCCTGAAACTGCTTTTGATTCTTAGAATAATTGAATCCATAAAATGAGTTAATAGGATTATTTGTAGCAGCAAACATTTCCCACTTAACAGAAACAATTTCTTTAGAATCCTTGAGTGCGGGTGCAATCCCAGTTAAAACTGGTCCATGAATTGTTGACCTTATGATTAACTTTTCATCTTTTCCACCTTTAACTTTAATCGTTTCTTCAATTACTTCAAATGATAATTCTTTTCCTTTGAAACCATATTTACTACTATCGTTAGATGATATCTTTTCTAAATAAAGATCCATATCATCATTCTCAAACATTGTGAGTCCCCAACCAAAATCTTTGTTGAATCCAACTATAGCAAATGGAATAGAAGGTAAAAAATGTCCATACAAGTCTATATCTGGTGAGTGTAAATATGCCTCAAACCAAATTGTTGGATTTGAAAATGCTATATGTGGATCATTTGCAAGCATAGCTTTGCCTGATTTGGATCTATTCGGAGCAATTACCCAGCTATTGCTGCCTTGAAACAAAGAAATTCCCATCTCATGACAAATCTCTTTAAAGTCTTTCATTGCTTTAGAAATTTCTATTGCAAACTTCCTATCCGAATCAGAACTAACGTTAGTTGCAACCTGCGAAATCTCTGATGTTAATTCATTCACTTTATCAGTTCCAAATTCACTTTCTAAAGAACTAATCACTGAATCAGTATGTATAGCCTCGGCGAAACTCAATCCCATGAATGCAACAAATGCAAACATATCTGATTTCTCAATCGGCTCACCTTTCATACCTAAAATTTTTGATTCAACAGGCAAATCACCTTCAGCTATGAATTGGTTTACACCCTTCAAATAACTATCAATAGCACTCATTGCATCGGGTTGTATTTTTCCAGAATTTTCTTTTAACCATTTTTCGGCATTCCGTTTGAGCCCTAGTGTTCTATATAATCGATCTACAGAAAGACCTTTCTCTCCGACTAGTTCCGAAACTCTGCCTGAAGCTAATCTCTGCATTAATTGCATTTGAAAAAGTCTTTCTCTTGCTTGCACATATCCTAAAGCATAGTACAAATCAGATTGATTTTTTGCAAAAATATGAGGCACCCCAAACTCATCAGTATGCACCTCAACTTCTTCTCTTAAACCATTTACTTTTAAGTCTTTATTATAACTAGGAACCTTAGTCTTCATCCATCCATAAAATCCAATCATTGTAATGATAACTAGTCCAAGGATGTACAAAATTACCTTCATAAATTTGGGATGTTTGGATTTTTGTTCTTTCATACTTCAATGCCTTTTTTTCTTGCAAAGAGTAAAGTGGACATGATCCCACTTGAATTTTTTATGTAATTCATTATATCTTTAGCAGGACAAACAAAGGTTTCTATAAACTCACTCTCACCTTCTGCCCCTGTTAGTTTATCTCTATACTCATCAATTTCTTTCTTAGTAAGTTCTATTTCACAAGAAAAAAAATATCCCGCCTCATCCAAAAGCCCAGGGGAACTGTATAATGGTTCCTCCCATAATAATTCTAAATTATCTCTTTTGATGGATAGTCCTGTTTCTTCTTTTACTTCTTTTAAAGCTACAGTATAAGGGTCTATCTCACTATCACACATTCCAGCGGGATGTTCGTAAAAAATCGAACCGGTTGCAACTCTAATTTGTTTTACCAATAAGAAGTAACGTTCATTTGTTTCTTTTTCTTTTAAACATGTAACCACAGAAACAAAATGACCTCTAACCAAAACAGTTGGAAGAAGTGGGATATCATTTGAATCCTTAGCATCTATTCCTAACAACGCAAAAAGTAACTCACCATTCCGTTTATAAACTAATGCTTTTTCGGTAATACTTTTAATTATGATTCCGTTCTTTTCTAATTCCTTAATCCACTCTTTAACTTTTAATGCCTCAGTAAATTTTTCCATTGTTTAACTTAACTCCAGTTCATATTGCTCAAAATCCTTAGTCTCACAAGGTTGCCCTTGTTTATAACTCATCCTTGCTATGTTTTTTTCGATTGTAATGATTGTCTGTGATTGAGTATGCGCATCTCTTCTATGCATACAAGGTGATTTGGCACCTTTCTCTGGTTCGTGGCTAGACAAAAATTCACTTGCTAAGTCAACAAATTTCTTACTCTTAGCTTTAGGATAAAACTGTTCTTCGAAAACTTTCTTTCTATACACTTCACCCTCAGCACCTAACATGAAGGAACTAGCAATGACTTCCCATTCTAAGTTTCTTTCCTCTAGTGCCAAAATTTCCCCATTCCAGACATATAAAATTGCTGAATCTTGATCCAAGGATATGATTCTAAAAGGATAATAAAGACTTAAGTCTGTCGTTGAAAGTTCTTCTTCAGAAAGTTCTCCACTAAGCAAGTCTTTCACAATAAGTCCCCTGCTTTTTGCATTTCTAACAAGCTTCAAAGTAGCCTCATAATAATTTAGAATTGCAAAGATTTTCCTTTTGGAAGTAACCCCAATCCAAGTTCCTCCAAAATCCCCATCTACGGGACAAAGATAGTATCCATTTTTTGAAGAAAAAACACTTGGAACTAATGAAGACTTTCGCTTAACAGATTCATCTCGATTAAAACCAATTCCAAATTCACCCGAACTATTTCTATGTATGATTGATGTGCACAAATGACTTACTCAAATAAAACTTTCAAGTGAATTTGAAATGAGTCAATAGAAATATGATATTGTATATTTTTTTATTTAGGTAGTGGCTATTATTTTACAAATTCAAAATCAAAACCGATAATTGAGTTGAAGAACAAGAGTTAATAAAGAGATTGGTACCTATGAGTGAGGATTTCCAGAAGACAGTCATTCCTATCGGGGGAACTGGCTCTATTTGCTTCTACATTGAAATCCCCCATTCCTTTTCCCCAAATGGAAAAAAGGAAACTCACTACAATGATTTTCTTTCCTTCGCAATGGAAAATGATATCAAAACCTGTTTTTGCATTCAAGAAGATTCAAACCAATTCCTAAGCTCACTCAAAAAGAAATTCGGGGACTCAAAAATTCGCATTGCTGATATCCCAACAAGTTTTCTAAAATTAAATTTTCAATCAGCTTCAAAACTTGAAATGCAGGAATACATTTTCTTTGTCGAACAGGAATTTAGATTCACTCGATTGAAGAATTTCTTTCTAATTAGCTCAAACTCTTCAATCGAATCAAAATACTTTCTATGTACTGCACTACTCTCGCAAGATGAGAGCATCGCACCAGACGACTTAGTTCAAGAAATATTCAAAAATATCTCAGGTGATCCAAGTTTCATTGAAAAGAATCTTCTTAAGATTAAAGAATTCATTTATAGTGAAGAATATCTTACATACAAACACTTGAAGTCATTCAAAAAAGAAAAATCTTCACCAGAGTTCACTGAAAAACATAAATCTTCTCTTATAGAGAAAGCTTCACAATATCGAACAAACACTATGCCAATCGAACTCAATCTTAGTTCACTTGATTCCAAAATAACTGAAAGCCCACTTTCAAAAATAGACTCTATGACTTTCAATCTCAGTTCTCTGGATGAAAAAGAGTTTCATCCAGAAGAAGGTTCAGAAGACGGAAATCTATTGGACGATCTAATGAACTTTGCTGAAAGCCTTGAGATCAATAAAAAAGCTAGTGATGAATGGAGTGACGCATTTCCCGATACAGGAGCAAAGGTTGAAAATAATTTATTAGCTACAACCACTGAAATGCCAGCCTTAGAAATTGAAACCGAAGAGACAAAAGAAACTAACGCATTAGAAGATCTAATCATTTCTGAAACTGATGAAGAATTTGCTATGGAAGACCTAATCAAAGATGATGAAAATTTTGTTAAACTTCCTAAAGATAGTCCTAATGATAAAACTATATATATTGAAGCAATTCCTGAAGAACAAGCACAGAAGAAAGATAAAAATCAGAAAAAACCGCCAACAATCATTGTAACTGCTGAAAAAATGGATACAATTAGACCAATCACTGAAGAAATGAATTCAATTGCGAATAAGAATTTTAACGCAATTCATTTGGACTAGGCTCTTTTTTTTCAAGACGAAATCTTTCCATCATAACAAATCTCATAAAAGGATGATAGCAGTCCTTAGCCATATGTCCTCCATCTACAAACGCGTTACAATAGTATTCACTTGAATTCATCATATCTAAAATGCTATATCCATGATTTTTTGTCTTAGCGAGAATTTCTTTTTTCCAACTAGGATAGAAACTTGATTCTAAAAGCATCTTTTGCATTGGAATAGATGTCTGAGGAATCACAATCAATGTTGGAATCTTATTCTTTTGTAATTCAGTAAGTAGTTTTTCATAAAACTCAAACTGCATCTTAGACAATTTAAAGGAAGCATACACCCAATCCATAGTCCTCTTGCTTGTTGCTTCAAGTGAAGAAAAATCTCTTTCTACATAACTCTCCACAATAGGAAGTGAATGACCACGGTTAGTGATTAGAAAATTCTTTGTTACATCTTGCATGGCAGATATCGTTGAAAAATTAGGATCATTATAACGTTTCCATGCAGTATCTAAATGTGGTTTATTCTTACTGGAAGCGAAGAGTTGTTTACCAAGAAAGAAACTAACGTTATCTTTTCCAAAAAGAACTGCATTCTCTAAAACATAACTAAGGTTAAAACTATAAGTAAGGTTTGAACTTTTAAATACGGGAGAATTTTCATTAAATTGGTTCGGATCAGTTTCCAGTAAAACTAAATCAGGAATTCTACCTGTAGATAGAACCCTTCTCAAAAAGTAGTCATAATAAGCTGGAGTTGTGACTGCTGAAGAAAGATTATAGATAACCCACTCAGGATAGTACTCTTTTAGTTCTTTTGCGTCAAAGTATAAAAGTCTAGAGGATCCCAAGATCAACATAAACTTTTTTTTCCCAGATTTTAATTCTTCATCTTTTGCTATTGAGTCAATCAGTGTTTCTCTTGTTTCATAGTATATATGTGTAAAATCTGTTTTGATAAGTTTTTTTAACTCTTCGATCAAAAATATTTTATCTAGAGAAAATAGAATTCCAAAAAGAAGAATAGGATAGAGTAAGAATTTATTTTTTAGCATTTTTCTCTTCCAATATCTTGATTAGTTGAGGATAAACTAATTCTTTAAATTCTTTATTCACAACACTATCTCCTTTATCATTATAATGAATTGCCTCAGCAAATAAGGAGATATCATAATCCATGTTTGGAAATTCTAGGTATGTCGCATGAGAGTATTGTTTCGTGATACTATCTATATCTTGTCTAACTGTCTTGAAAAATAGAGTTTCATAGAATCCTTTCGCCTGAGGAAGTGCAAGAACAACAAAAGGAATATTTTCTTTCTTAGTATATTCTAAAAAATCAACCAAAGGTTTCATCGTTCTTTCTTCTGTGTTATAATACTTAGACTGCTTCTGAAATTCTTTCTCAGCAAAACCCTGCTCATTAGTAAAGAAAAAGGTTCCAAGATTTATTTGGCCATTATTCGTTTCAGCAAGTTTTGTAATTAGATCATTTCTATCTCTTAGATGTGACCTTAGCTTAAATAGACTCTCCAATCTAGCTCCCACAAAAACCTCAAATCCTTGTCTGAATTTGTACGTTAGTAGATAGGTAGGCAAGTATTGTCGGAACATGAAGAAAAGCTCTTGTCCAGAATACTGCTCCCAAGTTTCGCTAAAACTAAATAGGTTCAAAAGCCTATGTTTATATTCGTTGAATATTTTTTTATCTTCCACAAAATTGATAGTATTCTCTTTTTTAAATTGTCTAAGATCTCCCGCCCAAACTACTAATTTTGGTTTATTCACATGATGACTTAAATATTTCTTAAGAAGGAATGGATAGTATCTTGCCCCTGCAGCAGGAAGGCTGAAATTATACATTGAATATGGATTCGTTTCAGACTTATTATGTGCTTTGAGGGAAAGAGATCTACTATCTCCTAAGATTAAAATATCAAATTCTTTAGTCTTATCCTCAGCAATTTCTCTTTTATAATGAACAAAAAAAGGTCCCGCAGCATCAATCTTATACAAATCAGGAATGAAATAAAGCGAAAACTCGAATATCAAGATCAATAGAACAGTTATACTAAAAGCAGGGACTAATTTAAAAAACGAAGTAAATGAACGCATCACTGAAATTTCCTAAGATAATAATTGCATAGAACAAGGATACATAGAGCAATACTCTAAGATAAACTGGAAGTTTGAAGATGGCAAACTCATCATCTTTACTAAATTGATAAAACTCTACTAAATAAAGTAAAAAAATTGTTTTAAAGAATTTTTCTAATTGTTTTGGATCAAATCCATATTCCTTTCCTAGAACAAAACTCTTTGGATCAATATTTACTCCCCCACTCCAATTGAAAAGCATGGACTTCATATGAAAATAGGCTTCTTCTAAATTTTTCGAACGGAAGAAAACAAGTGGAAGGGTCACAGCAGTAAATGTGATTGCTATCTTAGTCAACCGAACCATTCCCCCTACAAATTTGTTTTGATATGGAACAGTTCTTGGTGGAAAAAATTTATTGAAATATTTATAGAATAGAGTTGTGATTCCATTCAAGGTTCCCCAAATTACAAATGACCAACTAGCTCCATGCCAAAGTCCTGAGAGTGAATATACAAATAAATTATTGATATTTTTCTTAGTTTCTGAATCCTCTTTTTTACCAATGGAAAAGTAAACATAGTCTCTAAGCCAACTCATAAATGAGATATGCCATCTTCTCCAAAATTCCATTACATTCTCAGAAAACATGGGATGAGCAAAGTTTCTCATGAGTTCAAAACCCAGAAATTTTGCAAGCCCTCTAGCAATATCTGAGTAACCCGCGAAGTCTCCATATACTTGAAGATGAAATGCAAACAATCCAAAAAAAATCATTGCACCACTAGAGTTATTATCATTAAAAATTGGATCTACGATAAGAGCTAGATTATCAGCAACATAGACTTTTTTAAAATATCCAAGTAGAATTAAAAATGTGCCTCGCTGAATTTCTTCAAAAGTAACTACTCTTTTTGATAGAATTTGTGGAAGAAGATTCGTTGCTCTTTCAATGGGTCCCGCAACCAGTTGAGGAAAAAAAGAAACAAAGAGTGCAAAGTCCCAGAAATTTTTTGTGGGCACAAGTTGCCCTCTATATACATCAATTGTATAAGACATGGTTTGGAAAGTATAGAATGAAATTCCAAGGGGAAGTGCAATTTCCAAAACAGGGATATTAGGATGAAAACCAAAAGTATTGAGTAATGTTGCAGTACTAGAGATAAAAAAATTAAAATACTTAAAAAACCCAAGCATCCCTAGATTAGCAATCATACTTAGATACAAATAGGCTTTTTTCTCGTTCTCAGTCTTTGCTTGGTGAATTCCAATGGACGTGAAATAGTCAATGATTGTGGAAAGGGCTAATAGACTTAAGAAACGATAGTCCCAATATCCATAAAAAAAATAGCTGGCTAAGAGAAGTAAGATGTTTTGGACTCTAAAGTTGGAAACTAAATAGAGACAATAAACAACTGGAAAGAAAAGAAGAAAATCAACTGAATTGAAAATCAAAGGTTACGCCTGAAGATTTTGATTAAGCTGCTTGAGAGATAGATTTTTTCCTTTTCTTTAGCAAGCTAAACCAATCATTTGCAGTCTTGCTATAATTTACAAGTCTTTTTAAGTATTGTCGTTTTTCTGGATTCAAAATTTCTCTAGCTTCGTGAATCATTTCTTCTACAATTTTCATGTGAAAAGTGAAATAACTTGTGAAAAGAGTATAGTATTTACTATCTGATTTTTCCCAAGGGAAGGTTTTGATGGTTTCAAAAATGGATTCCATCTCAGTGAAATCTTTTTCATGGTCTGCATCATAATGAGTGTTTATGATAGCAATCTGGTCTGTCACGTCTGTTAGTCTTTGGAAGAAAACTTCTAAATCGGGAAATTCTATTTGTTCCACGTTTAATTTACCTGTTTTTTTACCATGTTTTTTTAGGGCATCTTTTATTCATTAACAAAAAATGAATCCTTTGAAAGAATATCTGATTAGAAGTATCAAACGATTCCCAAAAATTTGCCCCTAAGACAAAAGTTTAAGATAAACATTTTATTGCTTATTCTGTATAACTTTATCCAACCAATGCTATCATTTTACGATACTATTGATTGGATAATTTTTTGAAATTAATGATTAGTCCCCTATGTCAAAAGGTTTATAGAGTGGTGCTGATTTTTTTACTGCCTCATTTAACAAACCTTGAAGATCATTTCTAAGTCTAGTAATCATTGCTTGAATGGTTTCTTTTTTTGACTTCTTATAATCAGCGTAGTATTCTGAAAGTTTGAAAGGTTTAGCAAAACTTGTGTATGCTTTTCTAGGTAAATGAGAAGCAACACCGCCTAACGCTCTTGGAGTATCCCCAAACAAATAGGACTCGAAACGAGCAATCCATTCATAAAAACGTTCTGGAGTTGGGTTAGAAAGTAAATAGTCTCGTTTGATGACAATAAAATCGAATGACTTGACTGCTTCACGTTTACAATAATCCAATTCTTCTTGAGTAAATTTCGGAAGTTTAGGATCAGGATAGTCAATAGAAATCATTTCGATGATTGCAAATAATGCTCTAAATTTTTGAATCGCATCATTATCTTTATTATAATTCTGTGCTTTTAGTTTAATTGCTAGATCGTCTAGAATTTTGTGACGAACACGTCCAATTCTATAATCGAATTCATGAGAGGTTGGATCTTTGATTCCATATTCTTCCTCAGCTTCAAGTAGAATGTATTTACCAACAGTTAGCATTCTTCTCAAATGATTTTTATTCCCTGGATTTATGGAGAAATGTTTTTCCATTCGTTTCAATGAGTTATCGATATCTTCCAGAATGGTTTCTCTTCTAGCATCAATAATATATTTCAAGAAGCCGGGAACGATTGTGATATCTGCATTTGCTTCCATCTTCTTAGCATCTTCTAATGCCCAAAAACTAAGTGCTGCAATTCCTTCTTGGAATGGCATCAGGTTATCGTTTTCACCACTAGTTGGTTCCCCTTCAGGAAATAAAACTAGCTTTCCACTCGGAGCAGCTAAAGTTGCACGAGCAGTTTTGAGTGATTCACGATCATTGATTCCTGCGATTACAGAAAATGCACCAAGATTAGAAATAACAGTTCCTGCAATAGAAAACGCCCAATCAAAGACTTGTCTAGAAGCCATATAGCGGAATCGAGTTCCCATAAGATTTCCTAAGTGAAAGACAATGGGAGGTTCAGCTGTTGTTGGGTGATTCGTAAAAAAAAGAAGCCGATCATCCTTATGCTTTTTAAGCATTGTTTTATCAGCATCGCTGATTACAACTTCATTGATGTTGTGCATCGCTTTCAATAGAACGGGCATCAAAAGATCCACAGTCCAGTTTAGTGGGGCATTAAATTTAGGTGGGATAAAAGGTTCCATATCAATTTGTAAATTTTTGAGTAAGGTTCAGAATTGTCAAACAATCATCATTCTAATCATAAAAAATCGTTGTCTTTCTTAAATATTAATATTTTGTGATTGAATAATATGAATCTTATAAAAAATTTCATCTGCCTTTCCATACTAACTTTGATAATCACTTGCTCTTCGACTGAGAAACCAACAACAACTAATATGACTAGAGTCAATTTTATTGGGGATTCTTGGCTAAGTTATCCTGTAAGCAAAGACTTAACCGATGAACTAGTCAATTTATTTCCAAAGAATGATAAGATTTTAGTAGAAAATTTAGCAAAGGCGGGTAGAAAGATTGACCAACAGTTAGTACTCGTTCCCAACACAAAACCTGATATATTTATTGTTAGCATTGGAGGAAATGATATTTATGATTGGAATCATCTAATTAAAGTTGGTGCTGAATCAGATATCACAAAAAGAGAACAAAAAATTGATGAGAATGTAAAACTGGTAAAGACTAAATGGATGAAATTGATTCAGGAAATCAGGTCAAAGTCCAAAACAAACACTTTGATTCTAACAATGGGCTATGATTACCCAAATCTTGGGGGAGATACTAGCAATTGCCCCATCCTTCAGAAACTTTTTGCTGAATGCAAGCATATTAGCAAACCATTAAACACCAGAGCTACAAAAAAACTCACTCAAGAAGAGATTCGTAAGGTTGGAAATGATATCATGGATAAATTCAACCAGAGCATGAATGAAATATCCACTAATAAAGAATATAAGAATAATCTAATATACATTGATCTAAGGAAATCACTTACAGACAAGGATTTCTTGGATGAGATTCACCCATCCCAAGCTGGTTTTCAGATTTTAGCGACAAAATTTCTGAAAAAGGTCTGTGAAAATAAAAATAATTCTGAACTTGCAATTTGTGAAGGGAAATAAATCGGTATATTTGCAAAAAATATTCTAATGATTCAGAAAAACTCTGGAAAAAAGAGCGTTAGTTTCTATAATTAGCAAAACTCTTTTATAATAGGTAGCGTATGAACTTTCGCAAACTAATCGGTTCTTTTTTAGTTTTAGGTTTTTGTGCTTCACTCTCTTTTGCAAATCTAAGTGCAGAAGAAAGTGGAACAACTCCCACCCCCACTGAGCACAAGGTGGAAGGTAAAACAGACTCAGATCACAGTGGTCATCATGAATCCGGAAAAGACTTAGAAGTCTGGACTGTGATTCCTTTTGTACTTCTGCTTTTGTGTATCGCAGTTTTTCCTGTTGCATCACATTCACTTGCTCATTGGTGGGAACACAATAACAATAAACTAATTGTATCCTTGCTGCTCGGTGGAATTTCTTTTGGCATCTTGATTGCAAATGGCTGGAGTGCAAAAATCATTCACACTGTAGTTTTTGACTATATCCCTTTCATAATCCTTCTAACTAGTTTGTTTTATATTTCAGGTGGTATTGTATTACGCGGGGATATTCATGCAACACCAGTTAACAATCTAATTTTTTTGATTGTAGGTTCGATACTAGCTTCCTTCATTGGAACAACTGGAGCTTCCATGCTTCTAATCAGACCCTTGCTGAAAACAAATTCAGAAAGAAAGCATGTGGTTCATACAGTAGTGTTTTTTATTTTCATGGTTTCTAATATAGGTGGTTCCCTTACTCCACTTGGAGATCCTCCACTTTTCTTAGGATATTTACAAGGTGTTCCATTTACTTGGACATTCAATTTATTTCCAGAATGGGTTTTCGCTCTTGTTGTGCTTTCCATAGTATATTTCATTTGGGACACAAAAGCTTATGCGTCTGAAGCAAAGAAAGATCTTAAATTAGATGATGTGAAGGCAGAGCCAATTTCAATTGCAGGTCAACTCAATTTCATCTGGTTGCTCGGAGTTGTATTATGTGCAGCTTTTATCAATTCAAATTATATTCCAGCTATTCTTCATAATCCATACATTGGATTTTTGAGAGAAGCAGGAATGATTCTTTTAATCATCCTTTCCAAGATTACTTCTGATCCAAAATTTAGAGAAGAAAATAAATTTACACTTGGTCCAATTCAAGAAGTTGCTTATCTATTCATTGGAATCTTTATCACTATGATTCCGGCACTTATATTACTAGAGAAACGTGGTGGAGAACTTGGAGTTAAAGAGCCTTGGCAGTTTTACTGGGCATCAGGAATTTTCTCTTCAGTGCTAGACAATGCTCCAACTTATCTAACATTCTTAAGTTTAGCTAAGGGATTGTTGGGAACAGACGTAATGGGAATAGTTACGAATCATACAAAATTCCTTCAAGCAATTTCTGTGGGTGCGGTATTTATGGGAGCAAACACATATATTGGAAATGCACCAAACTTCATGGTGAAATCAGTCGCTGAAGAGATGAAAGTGAAGATGCCAAGTTTTGGTGGATATGTCCTATATTCTGGTGGGGTTTTAATACCACTATTCATTATCATCACATTTATTTTCTTTCTATAAAAGCTAATTCTATTAGTTTGGAAAGAATTTGTTGAATTCTCATACTGTTATCATCAGATGACAGTATGACCAAGATTTCAGACCTCGCTTACGCTCGATTAGCAATCTAAATAGACAGGGAGCCTGTCGGCAACTTGGGCTAACGCCCAAACCCTTTCACTTTTAGTTAGAATTATTTTCAACTTTCAACCTTTATTTCATTACTTTATTCAAATTACATTAGAAATCTAGGTATGAGTTAAATTTTAGAATCGAAAATTACACAAAGATCAATTCAAAATAAAATCACAAAGATACTAACTGCAAAAAGTATAACAGAAAACAGAATTCCTAAATTTGAGAATTGAATCATGAACTCAAAGTCATAATTTGGAAATTCATTTCCTTGAATCTTGGAAACAATAATTTTTTTATTAAATTTATTTAGTACAAGTTTATTACAAACAACAGTATCACCTACTCTAAGCTTACGATGAGTCTTTTCATCAACTTCTTCAGTGACTTCAAAGAACTCACCTTCAAGATCAGTAATTCGATAGGTATATAGAAAATGCTTTTGGAAACCTTTGGTGATGATATGAGAATCTTTTAGTTGTGCGAATGTTTTCTCGCCAAAAGTATTAAGTCTAGAGAAAGCTTGTAAATAGAATTGGTTATAATTCTCGATGACTAACTTTAGAGAAAGAAAAATGAGAAAAGTGGAAAGACCAATAATAAATAAAGCCCTTCCCAGATGAGTTTTCTCATTTTTTTTCACAAGACTAGTTCATCCTAGATTCCAATATGTCCAAAATTTTGTTTGCAGCTTCTGGAATCACAGTACCAGGTCCGAAAACAGCTGATACGCCATGATCATAGAGGAATTGATAGTCTTGTTGTGGGATGACCCCACCAGCGATAATTAGAATATCTCCAGAATTTTCTTTCTTAAGAATATCCACTAATTCAGGAATCAAGGTTTTGTGTCCCGCTGCCTGAGAAGAGATTCCAATGATATGAACATCATTTTCAATTGCTTGCTTAGCAACCTCAGCAGGAGTTTGAAAGAGTGGAGCAACATCGATATCAAAACCCATATCAGCAAAGGATGTTGAAATCACTTTAGCACCACGATCATGACCGTCCTGACCCATCTTAGCAACCATCATCCTAGGTCTTCTTCCTGATTTTTTAGCAAATTCAGAAACTCTATTTTGTACATCATGAAATAATTTATTATCAGCATTGAGACCAGAGTAAACACCAGAAATAGTTTTTATTTCAGCCTGATGGCGACCAAAAATTTTCTCCATAGCAAAAGAAATTTCACCTAACGTTGCTCTTTCTTTTGCTGCTTCCACTGCTAACTCTAAAAGATTTCCAGAACCAGATTTACTTGCTTCAGTGATTCTATTCAGAATAGATTGAACCTTTGCTTCATCACGTTTAGCCTTAATTTCTTTGAGTTTCGTGATCTGTTTTTCTCTAACAGCAGTATTGTCAATGTCAAGGATAGGAATTTCTTCTTCTTGAGATGGTTTGTATTTATTAACACCAACAATCACTTCGATCCCTTGGTCTATCAATGCTTGTCTCTTTGCAGCAGATTCTTCAATTTTCATTTTGGGAATTCCCGCCTCTACAGCTTCGGACATACCACCATAATGATCAACTTCATCAATTAATTTCTTTGCTTCAAGCACAAGTGAGTTTGTGAGTGATTCAATAAAATACGATCCACCAAGAGGATCCACAATTTTAGGAACATGGGTTTCTAGTTGAAGAATCAATTGAGTATTGCGAGCGATTCTAGCAGAAAAATCTGTAGGAAGTGCAACAGCTTCATCAAGTGCATTGGTATGCAAACTTTGAGTTCCACCAAGAACAGCGGCTAACGCTTCAATTGTAGTTCTAATAACATTATTATAGGGATCTTGTTCTGTAAGACTCCAGCCAGAAGTTTGGCAATGAGTTCTAAGAGCGGCACTCATAGGATTTTTAGGAGAATACTTTTGCATTTTCTCTGCCCAAAGAAATCTTGCAGCACGAAGTTTAGCAATTTCCATGAAGAAGTTCATTCCAATGCCAAAGAAAAAAGAAAGTCTTGGAGCAAATGAATCAACATGCAATCCACGAGCAAGTGCAGTTTCCACATATTCTAATCCATCAGCAATTGTGTATGCAAGTTCTTGAACAGCGTTCCCTCCAGCCTCTTGGATATGATATCCACTGATGGAAATGGAATTGAATCTAGGCATAAACTTAGAAGTGTATTCGATGATATCACCAATGATTCTCATTGAAGGTTTTGGTGGATAGATATAGGTATTTCTAACCATGAATTCTTTAAGAATATCATTTTGGATAGTGCCAGAAAGCTCTTCTATTTTTGCACCTTGTTCAAGTCCCGCAACGATAAACATAGCAAGAACAGGAATCACTGCACCATTCATGGTCATGGACACTGACATATCTTTTAGTGGAATTTCATGAAAAAGAATTTTCATATCTTCAACACTATCAATAGCAACACCAGCTTTACCAACATCCCCCTTCACCCTTTCATGGTCTGAATCATAACCACGGTGAGTTGCTAGATCAAAGGCAACCGATAGACCTTTTTGTCCGGCAGCAAGATTACGTCTATAGAACGCATTGGATTCTTCTGCAGTTGAGAAACCAGCATATTGACGAATCGTCCAGGGTTGGTTCGCATACATGGTAGCTCTTGGACCACGAGTAAATGGGAATAATCCAGGAAGAGTATTTAGATGCGTAAGATTTTCAATATCTTCATACGTATATAATGATTTCCAGATAATCCCTTCAGGCGAGGTCCAGTTTAGAGAATTAGTTGGTTTGCCTTTTAGGTCTTTTTCACTAGCAAGTTTTTTCCATGCTTCAATATCAGCTTTTTCCATAATTATTCCTCCACAAATTCACGAGTTTCCATATAGCCAGGAAATTCACCAATTGGACGCACAAAAGTATATTGTGCGGGGTAACCAACAAAACGATAAAATGAGTTCTTTGCAGAAATTTTAGGATTCGGTGCAAAAAAGTAAAATGGAGTTGGAATCACAAAAAGAACAATCCCACCAACAGTAGAAACGATTCCTAGGGGTCTAACGATCAACATATCCACAAACATTTCTCCAGCACTAGGCATTTCTTTAGAGAAAATAGTTCCAGATGATAGTAATACAAGTAATATAGCTATCAATAATTTATTTCTCATGATTTTACTTCCTTTTTGTGATGATGTTTAAAATAGTGAGGTAGTGATGCAATAATAGAAATAGAAAGCAATCCAATAATAACGGAAAGCGATACTACTATCGAGATATGATGTTCAGTGCCAAGTGAATACTTAGTAATGAGTGGATAAAGCATCTTAACACCAACAAAAAGCAGAATTACAGAAACACCAAGCTTTAGATAGTGAAAAAGATCCATGATACCAGCAATCATAAAAAATAATGCTCTAAGACCAAGGATTGCAAATATATTTGAGGTATAGATGATAAATGGATTTTGGCTAACAGAGAATACAGCAGGAATGGAGTCAAAAGCAAATACAACATCACTTAGTTCAATCATTACCAAAACAACAAATAGCGGAGTAACAAGTATCTTTCCGTCTATTTTAGTAAAGAATTTAGAACCATCGAAGTTAGGCGACATGGGAAGAAATTTTTTCATCAACTTATAGGCTGTTGTTTCTTCGGGTTTAAAGTCTTCTTCCCCTTCATCTTTATGCAAAAACATTTTGATTGCAGTGTAAATTAAGAATACACCAAAAAAATATAGCACAGAACTGAATTTAGCTACTAAAGCAGCACCCATAAGAATCATAACTGCTCTGAGTAGAACAGCTCCAATGATACCCCATTTTAGAATATCAGGTTGGTGATCTTTGGTTACTCTAAACTTTTGAAAGATCATGATAAATACAAACAGATTATCCACGGAAAGAGATTTTTCAAGAAGATATGCGGCTATAAATTCTAAACTTCGATTCCTACCTGCATAGGGATCATTAGGATCGGTATCATAGAAATAGATTGCTGCAGCAAAGGAAAGGGAAAGTCCAATCCAAATAAAGGTCCAATGAAGCGCTTTTTTAAAAGACATAGTGTGGTCTTTTTGCTTTGATAGGATTCCAAGATCCAAACCCAAAGCAAAAATCACCACAATGTTAAAAACACCAAACAATACTAGTTCATGGTTGATTTCATTAAATTGCATAATTGTTAAGTCGATTGGAAAGACTGTACCTGATTTTACAAGTCTTTTCTAAGCATTGCTCAGGAATAACTTCTACAGCAATATTATGAGACATAAATTTATCCATTGGGCAAATCCCCAACCTCAGAATTTTTGAAGCAAAGAAGTGAGAGCGATGTTTCATTTAAAACAAAAAATTCTGAGGCATGGGGTCGGGCTTTCCGCTCCAGTCAAAAAATTGTATGAACAATTTTTTGACTACGCTGCAATCCCTTTTGCACTCTGATTGAATTGCATTCCTCTAATATAGGGCTTTACTTAAGTCGTAAAAACTTTTGCCTTTTCTGTATTTGTAATAACTATTACCCTAAACACAATAATAGTTATTACAAAACTGATTATGTCACATTGTATTTAGTTATAGTTATTACATTTCTATTCTTAGAAAGTTCAATCCATAAAAGAACCAAAGTTATTCTTCATAGAATAACCCATATTGTAAGTAAACTCAGGATAGGGTAAATAAATAGAAAGATTTTTCCTATCATTTTCCAGTTGATTTCTAATCTAGCTTGGACTAAAACTAAGATATCATCTAAATTTTTTTCAAGCTCCCTGCGATCATAGCCTATTCCGTAAAATGATTTAAACATAGGATCAAGTATCTCTACCCTATTCTCCTCTAAAATTTTTCTAGAATTGGAATCACCTTCTAGTATTTTATAAAAAATGTTTGGAACTTCAAAAGCTTTGAAATTTAACAAATTCATAACTCTGTTGAAAATTGCGAAATAGGTCAAAATACTATATTCAATGGGAGGTAATTTACCTGCATAATAGACGATTACTCCGATGAATGCTACTAATGAAAGATTTGCAGTGTAAGTCAAAAATTGACTCAACTGCTTATATAAGTTTCTTTCCTTTCTATAAAACTCTATTTCGTTCACTCTAAAAGCCCTAGTTCTAAATTCTTTGCACCTGAATCTTTAAGACTATTCATGATTGAAATAAAGTCTTCAAACAAAACTTTCTTTTCTACGTTGAGTAAAATACTCTTATCCCTGAATTCATTTTTAGATATCTTGAGGAAAAACTCTTCTTTAGCAATCTGACTATCTCCCAAAAAAATTTGTCCCTTTTGTTTAATGCTAATAGATAAATCAAATTTTTGATTTCCTTTGCTAGTTTCTTTTGCCTTAGGAAGATCTAATTCAAGAGAAGTGAATCTTTTTTGAAAACTGATACTGACCATTACGAAGATCAAAAGAATGAAGATAATATCGAGTAGTGAGGATATATCCAAACCTGTGTTTCGTCTTTTTCTCATTTTAAAGCACTAGCAATGATTTCTAAGTATCGATTCGTCATAGCTTGCATACCTTTATAAGTGAAATGATGATAATCACTAAAGGATTGCATTGGCAGTTCTTTATGTAAGTCGAAGTAATAAGAATAACTATTTAATTCTTGCAAATATTGAAGATATCCTTTATACCAATTTGAATTTACATACCAACCTAATGAAATAGGGTTTTCAGGATTATTGATAATAACTAATTTAGTTTTAGCATTATGAAATTCTTTAGCAAAAAGTTTTAAATATTTCAAATGAAGAACAGGTACAAACTCCTCTTTAGCAATTCTTTCTTTAGCATTCTTAAGTGCATATAAGTAACCAATTCCTGGCCTTTTCTCAGGATTGCTAAGAAGACGATAATAAAAATATTCCTCATACTCCTTATCACTCATACTTCCAAATCTTAAATCTTCGCTTCTTTCTTCTCTAATAAAATGATAATCTGATTTAGAATTCTCCAATCCAAATGTTTGAGTTAACCTAACACCTAAATCTTCTCTAGCATAATCAAATCTATCTTCACTAGCATTCACTGGCTTCCAAGTTGAAGAAAGTTTACAAGTGACCAATTCTTGGTTTAAAAATTTCTTATCTAAGATAATTTTTTTCCAACCTGTCTGAGTAAATAATACTTCTTGTACTTTTCCATTTGAGACAATGGAAATCTTAAGCGGACCTGATTGTAAAATTTCGGGAACTACCTGAATCAAAAAACCTTCACTAAACATTTTGCTTATAGGCTTAAAACTAAATTCTTTACCCGTCCAACCCAATGTGTTTACTCTTTCAGGAATTTGAACTCCATAATAACCATGATAACTTGTATTTCTTCCAAATCTATGATTGAATAAGTTACGAATATTTTCATATACTAGCTCTCTATATCTATAAGAATTCAATATTGAAGAAAGTAAATAAATTGAACTTAGATCTGAACCTAATTCTTTCCAGAAATGTTTTACTGTCGAAAAGGGAAAATGAAACTTAGATTGTGGCGCCTCAGAAAATTTTAGTGCATCTAGTAATAACCGCTGTTCAGGAAAATCTCTATTTGAAGAACTTGGATCCAGTACATAAGTTCTATGTAATCTCAAATCAATAAAATTAATCGGATATACTACTAAAAGTGGATTCAAGGAGATTAATTTTTCAGAAAGTAAAAATGCATCTAAAGGAGTCATCCCGGCGTAAGAAAGAAATTTTACTCGAATTTTTCTTTGAAATTTATTTTCTAGTAAATGTTCAAGTTCAATGGCATCGAAAGAATAAACTGCAAGGCTACTACCTAAGATCAAAACAGTATCTGACAAATCTTCTTTGCTTAACTTTTTTAACTCATATTCAAAAGAATAAAAATGATTAGTACTCCATGGAGACTCATTAGGTAATTTCCAATAGAAATAATCTAGAACATAATCAAGAATAAATAGAAATAAAATAAATTGAAGTAGTCTTTTCATATCAAAAAACAAAATAGATAAATGGTTTAGATTCTCTACTCAAAAGAATCATTATAATCAATAAAAAACTGGCTAAAAATAGTTTCAATTGAGTAACGTTTTGATTTAAAAACTCTTCAATCTCATGAGTAAATCTATCACTTATAAAAGAAAAAATCATCATTAGAAGAAATACAATTTGAATAAGATTTCTATCAGAATAACCAAGACTTGAACCTGAATCAAAACGAATTAGCTTTGTAAGAATATTCAAAGAGTCCTCAAAACTATTTGCTCTAAAGAAAACCCATGTTAAAGTCACAACAGAATATACAATTATGAGTCGTATAGAAAAGAGAAAAACCTTCCAAAATCGTGAATTTTTGAGTTTTAGGGGTGTAATACTCATAGGGATAAGCTTAAACAACCTTTCAATACTTAAATAGACTCCATGCAAGAACCCCCAGAATGCAAAATTCCAGGAAGCCCCGTGCCAAAGCCCACCTAGAAACATTGTCAATAATAAATTAACAAAAGTTCTACTGACACCATAACGATTACCACCGATAGAAAAATAGAGGTACTCTTTCAACCAAAGAGAAAGGCTGATATGCCACCTTGTCCAAAATTCAGAAAATCCAATCGAAATATAAGGCGAAGAAAAATTCTCCGGCAACTCAATCCCAAAAATAAGTGCCGAACCACGGGCAATATCTGTATAACCACTAAAGTCAAAATAAATTTGAATAGAGTAAGCTATTAGACCAATTAAAATTGAATCCCAACTGTAAACATTATAATAACTATAAATATGATCAGCAATTGGTGCTACTGAATCTGAAAGAACAGACTTCTTTAAGTAGCCCGAAAGTAGAAAGAATAGGACTTTCGCGAATTTTTTTTCCAATAACGAGGGTAAGAATAGGTTTTCTAATTGGGGAAAGAATTTTTCTGCTCTCATGATTGGTCCTGCAACCAATTGAGGAAAAAAGCAAATATAAAGTAAATAGTCTAGGTAACTTCTTACTGGTTCAATTTTTCTCTTGAACACATCAATCACATAGCTAGAGGACTGAAAAACAAAAAAAGAAATTCCAATCGGCAAGTTTTTGACTAAAAATAGGTAATTCATTTGATTAAAAGTAAGCAAAATTAATTTCAAATATTTAAAATAAAGCAAGATTCCAAAACCTGAAAAAAGAGAAATGACTAGAAAAAACCTAGCATTATTATGACCATTATTAGCAATAATAAATGAACAAAAATAATCAATAGTCACTACTGCTAGTAAAATTAGCAAACTTTCTGGTTGCTCAAAGGAGTAAAAGAATAGGCTAGAGGATATCAGGAGGAGTTTTATCACGATCATCTGTGATGAGTTTTTCCATATTGAATTAATTACTAAATTTAAGCAAAAGACAACTGATAGAAAAAGAATATAAAGTGGTGTTTGAAAATACATTTATGATTATATTTAATCAGTTTAATGAAATAAATAAATTACAAACTAAACATTAAACTTACATTTGACTCCACAGCTTGGACAGATGCAAGTAACCTCAGCTTTAACAGTTTTGCCCTTACTGGTCTCCACTTTTCCGATAGCGATGAATTCAAAATCGACACCTTGAGCAACATAATGCCCTTTTCCATACCTAGCAGTTCCTTCTATTAAAAAATTACATGCGTGGCATTTTACCTTTAGTCTGAGTGCTTCAGCCATTTCCCATCCTTTAACCCTATTTCTTATCGGTCTTTTTGTCTTGTGTATTAAACCATTCTACACATGACAGATTGTCCGATTTATCCATTTTGGGCATTTGATTTTGCCCAAGAACTGCACGGCTTTACCTTTAGAGCCTTTCTTTCTTCCCCATTTTCTTTTTCAGTCCGCAAAAGAGACATAATTCGTCTATTATTCAATAATTTATTTATTAAACGTCGATTTTTAGTGACATAATCAGTTGAAAATCGCAATTTTTGGTAATTTTGCAGTGCACAACTACTGGTAAAAACCTCGAATTTTTTGAGTTTTTTGAGCAGTTTAGGAGAATTAAATTGATTTGTATTCCTGAAAATTTGAGTTGCTACTACAGTAAAAATGATTAGTAAAAAAATTTGTTTAATCAAGATATGGCAATGAAAACTATGAATGAAATATTAAAACAGTCACTTGGTTCTGAAACTTTTGTTGCTCTTGACTTGGAAACAACAGGGGTTGAAACTAAAAAATCTGAGATCTTAGAAATTGCTGCAATCCGCTTTACAGCTGATAAAGAAATAGCAAGATTTCATAGTTTAACAAAACCAGTCAGGGGACTAAACTATGAAGCTATGAAAGTCAATGGTATCACAGAAGAACAGCTAAACCATGCACCAAGCTTAGATTCAGTCCTTCCAGAATTCCTTAACTTCATTTCTGATAGTATTTTAATAATTCAGAATGCTGAGTTTGATCTAAGTTTTCTATTATATGAAGCTAGAATTAGGCAGATCAGCTTCCCTACTCTACCCGTACTTTGCACTGTCCAACTTACTCGTAAGTTATTTCCTAAAATTCGACATAACCTTTCTTCCTTAAGAGTTGAATTTGGCATATTACACGAAAAGAATCGCTCTAATGTTCAAAGCAAGATTCATGAAGCAATGGATGATTCCTATGCTGCAATGGAAGTTTTCAAGAAATGTGTGCTATATTCAGGGGGTTGGAAGAAGAGTTATTTGGACATTTATCATCATGAAAAAGGTTATAAATTTACTAGTGACTTTGAAGAGGAAACTCTTTTTACCTAGATTTTTTTCTTATCAATTGCTTTTCTAAGAGGAGAAGTATCTTCAATGTCTATGGAGCTAAACTTTTGAACTCCTTGTTTTTCGTTTCTTTTCACCATATAGATAAAATGTTTCACATATTGGGTGTAAGGGTCAGGGATATCCTTAGGATCAAAGCTGAGTGGGCTTGCTAGAAGAAGCTTGATGGAGGATATGCTGAGATCATCTTTACTAGTGAGCATTAAGGTTTCTAGCTTTTTGCAAATTTCTCTATCATTTACATCGATACTAAGCTTTTTCATCGCTTCAATCAATTTGTTGAAACCTTGTTTATTCAAATTCTCCACCATTCCAGATAAAATTTCTTACTCATTTACCAATTTTTTTGTAAAAAGTCTCATTGCAAGACTTTTTTAAGCTACATCAACCTTCTAGCTCTATACTTCCATTCCCAGAACATGATCTCATCTTCAATTGTCGAGGCATTTTCTTGGTATTTCTCTAAGATTGCATATACCATATATGCAACTTCTTTTTGAACACCTTTCTCTAATTCTATCTCAAAATCTGTCTCATCTCGTTTCACAATCATTTCAGCGAGCCTGAAGATTTCATCCAAAACAACTAACTTTTCACGATTGGTAGCAAGATCCTCTTTCTTCTTTTCGTTCCGAATCATCACATCTAAAAAGGTTCTAATAAAAGATACATCTTCTACAGTGAGATCAAAATCGAAGAGTAGTTGCTTTACTTTATCTAACTCCATATTTCTGAGATGAATACGAGATAGGAATACTGGGTTATCAGAGCTCATATTTAAGGAAGTATTGATTGCCCTAAGTGCAGCACCAGTGTTATCTTGGTCTATGATTTGTTTTTCACCCTTTTCATTTTCTGGAAGAACTGTTTTAGGGTCTTGGGTAGTTGCAATTTTTTTCTTGAGAATCAAAATATTCACAGTTGGGAATCGAATTTTTAGCGTAACCATATCACTTCTTTGCAAACCTTCATCAGCTACTATATGATGAAATTCAATCCCCTTCTCTGCAAGTGCTGCAATATCTTTTACATTATTCTGGTGATAGATTACAACAGGAAGAATATCACTTTCACTACCAGAATTCAAAAAGATTGTCTTGATCTCTCTAGAGCCACCATGTTGGTAAGGGATCACTAGTTTCCCCGTCTTGACATTCACAAAGGTTAATTCACCAAGTCTAAAATGAGAAAGATTGAAATCTTCACCTAAAAAAACGACTCTGGGGACATTCACAATAATCGAATTATTTTTTGCACCTTTAGGAACTTCAGGACCTTTGGGTGTAAAGACTACATAAGTCATCTTACCCAATCTGACCTTCACTAGATATCCAGCTGGAGTCTTTCTTTCTTCGTATTGGTGATCGTTATCTTCCATTTATTCCTTTGTATGTAAGTTTGAATTACTCAATTTATTTTCAAGCCTGTTTTCTTTTTATAATAAAAATATTCGTTTGTGGAAAGCGAATTTTTAGATTCACAATTTCACTCTTATTAGTTTCTTCTGCAATAATACATTTAAAACTTAACTGATTACTTTGGGCGATTTGGATAATTTCTTTTGCAGTTTTGTAATGATGTAAAATGACAGGGGTAATATCAGCATAAGTATAGCAAGGTAGTGAAATTGTATTTTGCTCTTTTGCCCCACCATAAAGATAAGGTATGTTCATCTTACTATCTTTTGAATTTACAAAACTCAACTCTCCAGTAATAAAATGTTCAAGATGAAAACTATCACCAAGAAATACAACTCTTTGCACTGCTAAGTCAGCTGTGTTAAGACCAGGATAGTTTTCCTTTAGACCTTTGGGAGTATAGACAGAAAAGGTTAGAGTTCTTATATCTACTTTAATCGTGAAACCTTGAGGAGATATTCTTCTTTCAATTAAACTTTCGCTCATTTTGTTAGTCCAAATTTTTTCATTTTATACTGTAATGAACCTCTAGATATATGCAATGCCTTAGCCATTCTTACTTGGTTTCCTGAATATAGCCTACTAGCTTCTAAGATTTTTTGACGTTCAATCCTTTCTTTTATTTTATTCAAGTCAACATCATCTTCTGATGTATGGATCTCAGAAAAATCTTTTGTATAACCATCCAAAGTTAAATCTTCCATTTGGATTGAAGTACCTTGTAGCCCAATTATGGTCTCTTCAAGAATCTGTCTCAATAATTCATAATTGTATTCCTTAGAAAAGTCAAGAAGCTTTTCCATTGCTGAATCAGAAAGTTGAATTCTGGAGCGAAAGTTTTCTTTCCCAATTTCTTTGCAGACCAATTTTACAAACTCAGTAAGCTGTTGCTTTTCAAGTGTTCTTATGCTTGGAATCTCCAATACAACTTCTTCAATAAATTTCCAAAGGGAATAATACCTTTCTTCAGTATTCCAATTTCTATTCACAAAGAATATTATCATTGAGTAATAGTTTTGTTGTTTTTGCAATATCTCGTAGATTAGCTTTTGTTGCGAAAGACTCCATTCTTGAGGTCTTTCAAAAACTAACCATCCATCTTTAGAAATTTCCAACCAGTTAGAAAGGGATTTTTCCAATTTAGCGAGATTACTTGGAATTGAATTTAAGAAAAATAATTCTCCAGAAATTTTTCGATCAGCAAAAATACTTTTAATAATCTTTTTTTGCCCCGAACCTTCTTCACTAAGAATAGTGAATCTTTTTCTATCCAATGCTTTAAGAAAAACACCTTCCCAATTTTCACTCAGATTCAACAACCAAAGTGTAGATTCATCATATCCAATATTAGATTTATTACTGAATGAATCACTTTGTGTTTCGGAGGATACATTTGTTATTAACTCAGAGATTCGATATGCAATAAGTCCAATGATCCAACTCGAAAGCTCAAGTCGAGCATTGCTTTGAAATTCAAAAATTACAAAACCTTCCATTCGACTTGAAAAAACTCTAGAAGCTAAGGCAAATTCACTTTGTTGATTTCCTAAGTTAAAACTTTCTGACCTGAAAAGCACAGGTTTAGTAGAAGCTTCAATTTTCTCGAAATTCCCTTTCCCTCTTACTAAAAAGTCATAGTAAAACTCGTCATCCTCATACCCCGCTCTAACTTTTTCTACAAACCCATCCCGTTCTCTTAAGACAACTACTCCTGAATTTGCTCCAACGATTCTTAGTAATAGTTCAAAGTTAGAATTAAATGCTTCCTCCCAATCTTCCTCAGATTTCTTCATAGAAGCTAGTAACTTGTAGATGTTTTCTAACATTGTATCTGCTTACATCTGTCTAAATTTAATCAATCAGTCAAGGAATTTAATTTTTCCCTTTTTAGTCGGATATCCGACGGTTAATTGACAGAAAACTTTGAATTTAAGAATTAAAACTTTACTTCAATCGGGAAAAATTTCAATAAGATAGTTGAGGGCTTTGATGATAACAATATCTGTCGCGAATCAGAAAGGTGGTGAAGGAAAGACCACTACAGCAATTAATTTATCTGAAGGGTTGGCTCGAAAGGGTTTCAAAACTATTCTATTGGATATTGATCCACAGGGCAATTCAAGCGGAATTTACACTAACACAGAAAATCTAGAAAGTTCAGTGTATCATGTTTTTTATTCAGGAAAAAAGATTAGTGAGGTTATAAAGCAAACTAAAACGGAAAACCTTTTTTTAGTGCCATCAAACATCAAGCTAGCAGAGATGGAAACCAAGAGTGCAAATTCCATTGAAGCTCCATTTATATTAAGGGATTCTTTCGACCAAACCGCTGAATATGACTATTGCATCATAGATTGCCCCCCTAGCCTCTCCATTTTCACTATAAACGCTTTGGTTGCTTCCAACCATGTCTTAATCCCCTTACAAGCCGAAAAATTCTCTGTGGATGGAATTGCTGGTCTTCAAAATACGATTAATAGCATAAAAAAAAGAATCAATCCTGAACTTGGAGTGATTGGAGCGTTGATTACACAATTAAAACCTCAGACCTTGCTTACCAAAACAATAGTACCCGTATTGAATAAGTATTTCAAAGTATTTGATACTACAATTTCTGATGGAGTAGCAATCGGCGAAAGCCATCTTGCTAGATGCTCTATCTATGAATACAATGGGAAAAGTAGGCAAGCAAAAGAATATGAAACCTTTGTGGAGGAGTTGCTAAATGAGCTTAAAAAGTAAGCGACTAGGCTCACTTGCTGATATATTTCAGTCCGAGCTATTGGATGGGACAATTAGAAAAATTAAAATAGCTAAAATCTCTCCATCAGAAATTCAACCTAGAAGCGACAGGCTCAAAGGGGTAGAGGAACTAGCTGATAGCCTTAGAACAGATGGACTGCTACAACCGATAGTAGTTAGAAAGAATGAGAATGATGATTCGTTCAAAATCATTGCAGGTGAAAGAAGATACCATGCCGCTAGGATCCTAGGGTGGGAAGAAATAGAATGCAAAATCCTCAGTAAAAACGATAAGGATACATATAGGATCGCAGTTATAGAAAACTTGCAGCGGGAAAATTTATCTCCTTTCGATGAGATTGAAGCATTCAAAATACTTAAAAATCAGTTTGATTATAGTGATTCTGAGCTTGCAGGATTGATTGGGAAAAGCAGAAACTATATGAATGAAATTTTGAGTGTAAGCAACCTTAGCCCCGAACAGCTTCAAGAATGCAAGTCTTCAGGAATGGACACTAAAAATATTCTTATACAAGCTGCACAGGCTTCCAAAAAAGGTGATTTCGAGGAATTCATAAATCGATATAAATCGGGCAGTCTAAAAACAGTTAAGGATGCAAAAGAGTTCAACCAAACAAAAGTAGAAAAAAAAGACCAAGAACTAATTCAAGAAATGCCAAAACCCAACCCAAAAACAACTATCAAAAGAGTAGGCAAATCGTTAATTGTTGAATCCAACAACAAGATTCTGCTAGACAAAATTGAAACATTTGCAAAAGAACTTGCCAGTGAGGAATAAGAGCTTATTCAATTTACTTACCTAATTCATATAAAAAATGAAGGATAATCATCTAAAATATTCTTGTACGGATTTAGTACAACGCTTGACATTGTACTAAAAAAATTTAATGTGACATAATAAAAAAAGAGGTTATTTTGGATGATTAGGACTCAATATCTATAAACTTTAATTTCAATTAGCTCGGAAACTTATTTCAAAAACTAATATCGAGCTATAGCTTTATTTGTTTACAATAAACCTAATATGCATTCAAAAAAAACCCTGCTATAAAAGCAGGGAAGTCAATAACCAAAAGATTATTGTTGGATGATGAGACATAATAAAATTATGCTCTCATTTAGTCAATGATCTTTCACTTTTTTTGCTTAAATTTAACTTCTTAGTGAAGGGTTGGATCAAAAAATGGGAGATTACACGCAAAATTACAGCAAGTTTATGAATGATATCATCGATTCCGGCACATGGGCGAAGCTATCTTCTTCATCAAAGACGCTCTATCCCGTCTTGCTAAAATTTAGTGACCAAAATTTTAAACAAGTGTGGCCAAGTACAAGCACTTTATTAAAATTAACAGGTTTTAAAAGCAAAAAATCAATACAAGAAGCAAAGAGAGATCTAATTCATAATGGTTTATTAAAAGTAATTAATGGTAAAGGACATGAAAATTCAGTATATATATTCACTTTCAACTATAAGGATTCGAAAATCTCTCCCCAGAGGGCTACCAATATTCCCCTTAGAGAGGAGGTTGCCTCTCCTCGTGAGAATGGAAATATTCTTCCTCAGAGTGCTAGCAGCATAACCCCAAACCAGATTAATATAACCATAACTAATAACAATGAACCAAAGAATAATAAGATTGTAAAAGAAAAGGAATCTGATTTCACATGGTCGGACTTCTTGAATTGGGCATCCGTATCAGTTACTAGCAAGACACTTGAAACACTAAAAAAGATTAATTTTAATCAAGATGGTGAGGTTGTTTTCCTGGATGGTGAGATATCTGCTCAAAATAAAGCATTAATCAGGTCGTATTTCCAGAAAAATTCTCCCTCTAAAATTATTGTTTTTGATGAATCTACAGAGGAGGTGAGAATTTGAGATATGCTTAAAATTAATTGCTTATTATTAGGCATTCTGATCTGAAATATACATCAATTATTATTCGAAGAAATCTTATTGTATATTCCTTTAACTTTATTCTTTCACATGTTATTTTATAGAATTTAACTCTAATTCATTTGCTATTACTTTCGATTTTAAATTTATTTTGACAGTAGTGATTATTATACAAACCTAAACTAAGAAAGCACCAAATACTGATCTTATTGCCCCCTACTCTCTTGAGTATCATGATAAGTTTTGTATTTAGGAAGAGGTAGAATGTCAGATATTTCAGTAAAAATAAGTCATCCATCAGAAGTTTTTATCCAAGCAGTAGAAACTAAGGGTCAGTTTGATCTAGAAAAAGGTAGAATTATGAATTTTATAGATGATTCAAATGCACATGGAGTTTCTAGTTTAATCTTGAACTTTAAAGAAATATCTTCCTTTAATTCTATTCAGTTTGAAGCAAAAAATAACGAGGTACAGTTTTTACCTGATACATTTAGATTTGAAGTATCAGAAGATGGAAAAATATGGGAATCAATTATTAAAGAATACGATTATTCTAGATCAAATAAAAAATTCTGTAAGTGGAATTTTCCAATGATAACATCTAAGTATTTAAAATTGTTAACCAAGTTTAATAAGAAAGATAAAAATGGAAAGTTTAAAGTGGTTCTATCAAACTTAAAGATATCAATCACTGGAATAGAAAAAATTCAAGCAAGTAGTGAGTATGATAGATTTTGGGTAAAAGAAAATATTATAGACCAAAGAACAGATTATGGTTGGTCTTCTAAAGAGAGTCTCGCTCCTACTGAAGAGTTTATTTTAGTTGATCTTGGTTCAAACAACAGAGTTGATGAGTTTAGAATTCTCACAAAAAATGCTATAGAGCAAAATTTCCCAGAACTCTTCTACTTTTATTATAGTGAAGATGATCTTACTTGGCATCAATTGCATGAAGAACCCAGATTTTTAGCTGAAAGTGGGACATGGTATAAGTGGAAGTTTTTCCCAACTAATATGAGATTCTTCAAACTAGTTATGATAAATAATAGACCCAATACTAACAAAAAGTATTTGGTTCAGTTCATTGAACTTGAAGTTTATGCTGCTCCAGATTATCTATCACTTTCAAAGAAAAAAATTATCAATGAAACTCCCCCCTACTCTTCTATGATGAGGTCTGGGCTTGTCCGACTTGCTGCAGATGGTGAAACTAACGCTGGAGTTGCTGTTCAAGGAAATGACCGAAGGCTTAGAGATGCTACAACAGAATTCAAAGGTATAGTTGAGTTAGCAACTGATGGTGAAGATAAACCTTTAGTTGTTGTTCAAGGAAATGATAAAAGATTGAAAGAAGCTACAGAATCGTCATCTGGAATTGTTAAGCTAGCATCAAGCGGTGAGACTAGGGCTTCAACTGTAGTTCAAGGAAGTGATGAGCGGCTTAAACAAGCAACAACAGAAAGTCTAGGAATTGTAGAACTTGCAAGTGATGGTGAAACAAGACCTGGAACAGTTGTGCAAGGAAACGATAAGCGACTAAAAAATGCTACTACTAAAGAATATGGTTTAGTCATTCTATCAGAACTAGGCGGGGATAAACCAGGTCAAGTTGTTACAGCAGATGACCCTAGATTTAAAAAAGCTACTACTGAACATGAAGGTATATTGAGATTTGCAACTAATGGAGAAGAACAGAGTTTTGCAGCAGTTCAAGGAAATGATAAAAGATTAAAGCCAGCAACAACAGAAAGTTTGGGCATAGTAGAGCTTGCACATTCTGGTGAAGACAAACCAAATGTTGTTGTCCAAGGAGATGATGAAAGATTAAAACCTGCTAGCACAATTCAAGAAGGAATCGTAAAGTTTTCTTTGCATAATACTAATTTACCGCTACTAGCTGTTCAAGCAGATGATCCTAGATTATACGATAGGCGTGATCCAAAAGATCATAATCATGAATATGCTGATAAAATTCATTCATACGATTCTCATTCCGGTTTAATAAATATTACTGAATCAACCTCATCTGAATTGATAAACATTGTTCAGCCAACCACGAATCATTCAGTAATTTATGGTAAGAATGATTCAAAGGGTGGTTCTGGGGTCTCAGGTATTGGTATTGATGAAGGGGTTGTTGGATTTGGTGAAGATATTGGAATATTAGGATTGTCTAATGGACAGGATGATGAATCAAGTGGAGTTGCAGGTTTTTCGAAGAAAGGTTATGGAGGGGTTTTTATTTCAACTAAGAACTATTCAATCTTTGCAAATGGAACAAAACTTGGTAAACGATTAATTGATGGATCAGGAAAAGCTATCCTTGCCAAAGGTAGGTCAGATTTTTTAGGCAAAACTTTTTTTATTAATGAATCTGGAAACGAATGCATAGCAAAATTTTTTAAAAACTCTAGTTCTGAAATAATACAAAAGGGTGATATTGTAATTGCTTCTGAAAAAGAACTTGGCGTAACAAGAGTTAAATCACCCTACTCAACTAAAATAGTTGGAGTTTGTGTAGATTCAAGTCCAGTAATTCTTGGAGAAGAAAAGCAAGGAAATGAATTTATCTTAGTAGCTTTTTCAGGGATAGTAAAGGTCAATGTAGATGCAAGTGTTAATGTTGGTGGGCAGATATCGTTTGGCGACTTACTAGTTTCTAGTCTTACAGGTGGACATGGCTCAAAAGCTGATAATGAAAAAATAAAGCCAGGGATGCTTTTGGGCAAATCTTTTGGAGAATTAAAAAAGGATAGAGGACAGATCTTTGCGATCTTGACATTAAGTTAAATGAAGATAATCGACATATATAACAAAGCAACCGAACCAGTTTTCTCTTTTGAATTTTTTCCCCCAAAAACTTTGGCGGGTGAAGCAAAATTAATTGAGGCAATTAAAAATCTAAAGGTTCTTAAACCAAGTTTTGTCTCTGTAACATACGGTGCCGGAGGTAGCACAAAGGATAAAACTATTGAACTTTGTTCTGGGATACAGAGCAATTTTCAAATCACTACTATGTGTCACTTTACTTGTGTAGGAGCTAGTAAAAATGATATCCTAGTTACTCTTAAAAGAATTGAATCTGAAAAAATTCATAACATCATTGCCTTAAGAGGTGATCCTTCTGGAGTTGGAACTAAGTTTGCAAAACATCCTAACGGATTTGCTAATGCTAGTGAGTTAATCGAGTTTATAAAGATAAATAAATTTGAATTTGGAATCGCAGGTGGATGTTATCCTGAGAAGCATCCTGATGCAATAACTTTTGAACAAGATATAATTAATCTAAAGATTAAAGTAGATTCTGGAGCTGAATTTCTGATTACTCAATTATTTTTTTCTAATGAAATATTCTTTAAATTCCAAAAGAAAGCTTTAGAAGCAGGAATTAATGTTCCAATTATTCCAGGAATTATGCCTATAACTAGTTTTAGTCAAATCGAAAAGTTTAAAAACTTAGCTGGGTGCTACATTCCTGATAATTTAGTAAATGAGTTAGATCAACTGAAAAACGATGAGGCTGAATTTCTAAATCGTAGTATTGAGTTTACATCTAAACAATGTGAAGAACTTTTGAATAGAGGTGTAAAAGGTATTCACTTCTATACTCTAAATCAGTCCAATGCAACAATCGAGGTTATGAAGAGGCTGAAGTGAAAAATATAGTTTTTGTTTTGCTTTTATTGATATTTTGTAAAACAGATGAACAAATTATTCAACCTAAAAATTCTGCTAAACTGGTTGAAACCAGAAATAACTGGGGTTACTCAGGTTGGGGGGGAAGTCCAAAAAATTGGAAGAAAAAAACTAATCTAGATGAGGTTGAAATTAGTGGTGTTGATTGGTATTATACTATTACTACTGGTAAGGCAAGTCATCGTTCAGTAGAACTAAAATCACTAAATTATCGATTAGCAACATGTAAAATTTCAGCAGTAAAAGATAATATTGATCTAATAATTTTTGAGGTTGGTAAGTCAATTCATCGGGACTTAAAGATTGAGTCTCCAATGTATCAATCTCTTAAAGAAGAACTGAAAGATAAAGAGCTTGGCTCAGTTGAATGTAAATCTTTGACTGATGAAGAAGAATTCAAATCCTGTGATTGTGTAGTGTATATCAAATATGAAGGTGGAAAGTCTGCCCTTAAGAAAAAAATTGGAGACTAACTTAATTACTTAAATAAAATTCCAATCCCCTACCCCAAAAAATTTTAATGATCACGAAAAATAAGCTAAGCAATATAAATACAAAATAAAGAAAGGTTCGATACTTTACAGAATAAGATTTATTTAGGATTACGATCGGAGTAGTTAAAGTAAAAAATCTTGCAATGTTTTCATAGTTCAGCCAATAACCAACTTCAGCTAATAAAATAGTGATTATAAAATAGCTTAGAATTAATCTGTTGCTAATATCTAATCTGTTATTAATAATTTGAAGTATTATTGAGAATAATAATGAGACAAGAATTAAATTCCCAAATGTTTTGGCTATATCTCTAGAATTCTTTAGGTCAATATAACTAAAGCTTTTAATGAAACCAAAAAGTGGGTAATCAATTAAGTCTGTAAATTCAAGAGGATTAATGCTAATTGAAATTTTATTAAGTTGACCAACATATAAATAAAACATAACAAATATTATTAAAGGAAGAAAGTATAAAAGAAAATTCTTTGTTCTATATTTATCCGATATAAAGAGAATTACTAATAAAAAGATTCCTGTTTCTTTTGTAAGACAAATTGAAATCAAAGTTATTATAAAGATTGAGGAAATTTTAAAACCTCTAGTAATTTCGATCTTTTTTGAAAGAGAAATAGTAATGATAAATAATGAAACCAAGATCGTATCAGCTAATAGGAGAAGATTTGAAATAATAACGAATGGTGAATAAAAATGAATTAGGTATAAATTATTTTTGCATAAGAGTTTTAGAAGATAAGATGAATAAAAGTGTAAACAAGTTAAAATTATCAATGAAACAACTGTATAATGTTGAAATCCGATTAGGTTCAGTATTGGTCCTGTAACTAGAGGATAGCCTATTCTTCTGAATCTAACTTTAAATGAATCAAGAATCGGTAGTTCAGTAATTTCTGATGAAAATAAAAATTTACTTGTAAGATAAAAAAACTGACCATCATATCCTGAGTTTTTGAAGATAATTGAATTTCGTTCAATATAATTTGGGTTTAATCTATTTACCTCATCACTAAAACCAATTAAAGAGGTAATATTATAATTATAATGTTTTATTTTTATGAGTACTAAAATACTAAAGAATATTAAGAAGACAATTATATTAAAAATATAGCTTTGGCAGAAATTTCTCACTAAATTAAATAATACCCGAGATTAATAATAATTGTCAATAACGAAAAATTATTGCTATATTAATTCAAGATTAATATACTTCAAAAATGAAGAAAGTATTTCAAACTCTCCAAAATTATATCGAATATCTAGAGAAACTTGGACCAGCAAAATCAATTAATTTAATGCGTGGGGTTGGTTATGAAAGAGTTAATTCACTTTCTGGAAAGATTGATAAAGATAGAATTATTCATCTAGCAAGTTCATTATCAGATCAAAAAATTTTAGACCTATTAAATAATATACCCGAAGAAAATATAATTGAAATTATGGAATTCAATACTGATTCTGATTTAGTTTATTATATAGATCAACTTTCAATTGAAGAAATGAAACTTTTATGTGCTTCGATCAATGCAGATGAAATGGGTTTAATGACAAGGGAAATTGGCAAAGAAGATTGTGTTAAACTTTTGAAGAGCGTTGGAGTAGATAAAGCAGTTGGCTTAATTAATTACTTGAATATTAAAAAGGTAATAAATTTAGCTAAACAAGTTGAAGTTGACAAATTGATTATTCTAACAAATTCATTAACTCTTTCTGAGGCTAAGAAATGGATTCGGAAAAGAGGTATTGATGACGTCGTGCCTATCTTGAATGGAATAGGACTTGAAAATATGGTAGAATTTTTAGATATACTTGGCTTTAGTAAGTGTTTTGAACTATTAGAGTTGCTAGGAATAGAAAAATTAATCGAGTTGACTCATAAAATCTCAAAAATGCGATTTCCTACAAGTCATCCACAAAGAAAAATTAAAAAGAAAACACTATCGGATTCACATCAATCAGTTTTTATTCGTGAATAGAAAAAATTGCTTTAAATAATTAAGTAGTCAATTAGTATTTTAACTTATGAAATCAATAATATGCATCTTTCTTTTCCTAGTTGGTTGTTCAAATTCTTATTATGGAGTCCCAGGTCCAAATGTGGTTTCAAGAAATGAAGCCGTTGCAATTTTGAATCGAGCATTAGCTTTGAAGGTAGCTGCATGTGGTTTAAATAATACAAATTCTGCATTGTTGGTAAGGAACTTTAATAGCAATCAAAATCAGGTGTTAGATGGTGCATACTATGCGAAGAAAGATATCAAGTTCTGTGAAAACTCTATTCTATTTGGAACCTGTTTGAGTGCCTTAATTCCATGCAATATATCCCCAAAAGGTTTTTTCGATGGAGGTGGACTTTTTCAAGGGGGATTCTAAAAAGAATAATTTAGACCTAGCCAATATGTTCTTTTTTCAATGGCTGGAGTTCCATCAGAAATATCTCTTCCTCCAGAGTTGCTAATCATTGGATAAAGATTGGTTTGGTTTAAAGTATTTTTTAGAATTCCAAAAATTTCTAGATTCTCTAATAGTTTGAAGTTGACAGCTAAATTCATCAAATGATTTCCCTCAACCCTTGAGTTTTTTGGGGAATACCATGAAGGATAGTATAAATACATTATTGAAAAACTTAGTCTATCGGTTGGATAGATAAAAGTGTTCCACCTGAAGACACTGCTTGGATAGCCTCTAAATTGTCTATTAGTTGGATCGTTTGTTAGATAAACACTATCAGTTTGACCTGGTGAAGCTGTTATTAGTCTAACTAGTGAATAGCTAAAAGTAGTATCAATAAGTTTTCTTTTGTAGTTAATGCTAATCTCTGCTCCACCTTGCCTAATTTCTCCTGGATTATTCTTATAAAACCAATAACCATTCCAGTTACCTGGGATATCATTACCTAGTCTAGGCATCACACAACCATTAGGACCAGGTTGTGTTGTTGTAGGAGGATCACAGTATAATACCCCAACATCAATAATCTTTTGAACTCTATTGTAAAAGAAAATTGACTCAATGCTTAGATTACTTGTGATTGAGTAATTAATAGCAAACTCATGACTTTTCATTTTTTCTGGTTTAGTCTTTGGAGAGTCGCCATAATATGAAGTCGGGTATCCATTTGAATCAAATCCATTTGGGATATTTGAGGGTTGCACATAAGAAAAATTTTGAATTCGTAAATGTCCGTCACCTTCAAATCCACCTGTGTATGAAACCCCTACTACACCCCTGAAGCCTTCTTGGTAAGATAGTCTAAATCTTAAATTGCTTGTTGCAGAATAAAGTGTACCAATCCTAGGAGCTACATTTCCACCCCAGTATGGATGTTTGTCATATCTAAATGCTCCAAATATATCGATTTTATCATTGAGCTTATAAAAATCTTCTACAAAAAAACTTTGCACAGCAATACTACCTGGATAAACATATCTATTTCTTTGGTTCGGAGTTTTTCCCTCTCTATCAATCAACAAGGCGTTATCGGATGAATTTTGAGAGTAGTTCAAAATAAAATTATTATTTTCAGTGTTTGCAAGACCCATATCATACTTTCTAAATTCAACCCCTATAGCTAGATTATTATTTTTAATTAAATCATTAAGTCCAAGTATTACTGAGCCACCATATCTAAGTTCTCTTGTACCTCCTAGAGTAAGTCCATTGTTTGATCTTAGAAAAATATCATCAACAGTGTAATAGCTCTTAATCTTGAGTGAAACTCTTTCTGTAAAGTCATGAGTAAATGTGACTGCCCCATTTTTTATAGTATTCTCAAGCCTATTTCTGTCTCTATAAAAGTTATACATATCTCTAATTTGATTACCGTAAAAAGCAGTAAATTCTAAACCTTTATAGTTTATTATACTTGTCACGACATCATTATATGATCTTTTTAATCTAGAACCGCTCGTAGCTACATTCTTTTTAAGTGTAGGTTGATTAGTCTGACTATCTACTTCCCATAATCCATTCTTATAATCGTAATAACCCTCTTGTCCTGCATAAGATTGTGATCTAGCCCAACCTTCTGACCTAATGTCTTGACCATTATATCTTGCACTTGAAACATGAAAGTATCCTTTCATTTCTTTAAGCTCTTTACCTTCAAAGCCTCCAGATAAAGTTCCAGAATAATAATTATTTCCACCTGCTTGAGAATTTAATTGTAAACCTTTATGAGTATTGGCATTGCGTGTTATTATATTGATTACGCCCAATAAAGCACCTTGACCAAGAGTTACAGAACCTGGACCTCTTATCACTTCAATTCGTTCTATATATTCTAAATTCAGACCATTAATAATTGCATCTGGTGGACCCCAAAACCACTCAGTATTCATATTATGGCCATTTATCAGTAATAATACTTTAGCGTTGTTATCTGGAGCAAAACCTCTGAACCCAGCAATAGTGTCATCTTGGTCTTCTACTGTAAAAAAACCAGGAACATAAATTGTCAACACTTCATTTACAGTTCTTGCACCGCTCATTTTAATTTGCTGTCGATTGATTAAAGTTACTGAAACGGGTTGTTTGTTTGCATCCTTTACAACATTTGAGGCCACGCTTATAACTTGTTTTTCTGCCAATAACTTAAAAACTTCTTCTGAAGATTTTTCAATATTTTCTTTAGCTATTGGAAAGTCATGATCTTTATTGAGTGAAGTGTTAAACACCGCTTCTTCAATATTTTCTCTCCTTTCAATTCTTTTCACATTAGTTCTTAACCTAGTAGTAGCTTTGTTGGAAAAATCTTTTATACTATTTTCCTTAGACTTTAGAGTTTCTTTATCATCAAGCTTAATATCTTCTAATCCTAAGATTTCATCAGTAATATTAACAGCATCAATCATGTATCCAGTATCTGGATTATAAATTTGTGAATAAATACTTAAATTTTTATTATTTTCAAGAGTTTTATAATATCCGTCAATATAAAAACTAAAGCCTTCGGTTTTAGAAATTGCTAAGTTACCCTTCAAATCTCCTCCGAGGATTTTAACAATAAAACCTTTTGATTCTAAATCGTCCTTGAGTTTTACTTGGATATCTTCAGAAAGTCCCTCGACTTTTTTTGATTTTGTTGGTTGAAATGTGCCGATTGCTACTTTTTTTAATGTTGAATTAGTTTCCTGTGGCTTTAGATCGCCAAATAATGAAATCAGAAATAAAAATATACTAAGGACTTTAGAGATTTTATTCACAAGAGAACAGGATTAAACCTTAGAATAAAAATACGCAAGCATTTTTTAAAAAGTTCTTGTATTCTTAGATAAAAAAAATACTATTACTCTCTACAACTTTTATGATCAAACTAATTGTTTTAGCAATAACCGCTCTACTTGGAATCATATGCCCTTCTTGTACTGGGACTTATTATGGACTTGGTGGTTCTGAAGTTATAAATAGAAGCTCTGCGGTTCAAGCCTTAAATTTAGCTACCATCTTGAAAGCAACAACTTGTAAATTAGATTCTAAAACTGCTAACCAAATCGTACTAAATTTTGTTCAAAATCAGAGAAAGGTTTTGGATGGAGCTTATTATACAAAAAAAGATGTGAAAAATTGTGTTAATGCAATATATTTAGCAAGTTGCAGTAATTTTTATGCACCATGTAGGATTTCTCCAAAAGAGTTTCTAGAGAGTGGTCCTTATTTTCAAGGTGGATTCTAGAATGAATCTAAAAAGTGTATGATTTTTTTAATTTATTATATTCTATTTTTAGAGAGTTGATTTCTCGTTCCTTTTGCTTGATTTTAATCTCGAGTTCTTTGAACCTTAGCTTGATTTCAGAGGTTGCTCTTGGTAGTTTCTTCTTAATGATCTCAACTGGCTTAGATTGTTTGATTTCTGAGATAATTCTCTCAGCAGTTCTCTTGGAAATCCCAATCTCTGATGAAATTATTTTGGCTGTATTGTTTTGCTTCTTTTCAAAACCGTCATTTGTCGGTTTTGTTTTTCTGTCTCCACCTCTATTATCTTTGAAAATAATGTCTTTATAAACAATTGAAATGAACTTTCTCTTTTCTTCAGGGCTTAATTGTCTTCGATTGAGATTGTCAAGTATTAGTAGCTTTTCTTTGTCCTTATTATTTAGTTTTGAAAGGACTCTCCTTACAGGAATTCTATCCATTTCAAGTTCTAAGCTAATTTTTAATCTGTTGTGACCAGTCAGTAGAACATTTGATTCGTCAATAATTATTGGATCTATTATCCCTCTTTTGGCAATATCTTCCTTTAATCTAATGTAGTCATCTTCTGGAAGTTTATCGAAATAATTTGCTGGGTTTGGCTTTAGCTTTCTGGGATCAATTTCTATGGTATCTGAAAGTTTAATTTTAGAATTTTGATTTTCGATTCTGTTGCTCGATTCTAAGTAGTCATTTTTTTTTAACTTCATATTAGTACCTCTAAATTTTTAATGAAAGATTTTAAATCATCTTTAAGTGCTTGATGTTTTTTCAATTCCAATGATTCGTTGCGATCAATAGCTTTTTTAATATTTCCTGACGCTGGAAATTTAATGATTGGAGCATCAAATTGGAAACTCTCAATATACTCCGTTTCTTCTTTTGAGCCAGATTTTGCAGATCGATTAAGAATGATTTTCTGGATTAATCCATCATTAACTTCTTTCGATTCCCTCAAAGTAAAGTTTGCAGCCTCAAAATCTGATAGAGATAAAAGCGTTGGAATCATTTGGTAATGACTAGCTGATATACCAGAGATAACAAGTTGATTCCAGCTAGGAGGGTTATCGAAAATCACATAATCAAAGTCTCTAGATTTTAGTAGCTTTTTAAAGGTATTTTCCAAAACGCTATTCTGAATTTTATTAACTCTTAACTCACTTGGTAATATGCTTAGAGTAGAGTTAATTGTTTTTATGCATTCATCTAAATTATCTTTTTCAGCGAGTAAGTTGTATAAGGTTCTTTCTGGTTTTTCAATGAGAAGTCTATGACTTAAGCTTGCTTGTGGATCAAGATCGATTAGAAGTACCTTTTTACCTAGACTAGTAATATAATTACCAGTCAAAAGTGTTAGACTAGTTTTCCCTGTCCCACCTTTAGCATTATAAAAATTTAAAACTTTCATTGAAACCTATGTTAATTTTCTTATATATAAATCATTAAATAAAAAAGAATTGACAATAAATTTTGTGTAGAATTACACATTAGAGCTCGAATTACATCTGAGATACAAATTTTTAACTTATGCGTATTAACCTTGGTCAGATTTCAATCTTTGAAATTGAGGAGAGTAGATTCTATTATTTCGGGTGTTATTATCAATTTAGATTTTTCACCTTTACAAATTTGATGATGATTAAATTTTAATTTTGTGGTTTATTTATTGATTTTTCTCCTTTTTGCTAGCCCAGTTTTCTCTGAGGTACATCTAGGCCTCTTTGGAGCAAGAAATTCTGGTGAGCATATTTTTGAGACTGGGAACAAATATCCCAATCTATCTGGAATTAGAGGGGGCTCTAGGATAACTTATGACAGGAACTTTAACTTCTTTGGATTAAATGCTGGCTGGATTCATGAAAGGTTTAGTTTGAATAGTAAGCTTTCTACAACTGGCTGGGGAGTTAGAACTGGAAACTCAAGAGACGAAGATTTTGTAATGGGAAGCACCTCAACTGAAAGAGGGGATAAACTTTCTTTATTTCCTCTATTTTTATATGATACTGCTCATACATTTACTGGCACTAGGAATTTTGCAGATGGCAATGCAAAATCTACTATTAATGAGAGAAGAGCTGATTTTTGGTTGAAGTTTTATTTTTCCGAGAATGCTAAGGCAAGTCCATGGGCTAAAACAAATAGCTTTTATCTAAGTTCTGGAGTTCTTTATAGTTATTATAAATACGAACTATATGATGTAATTCAATTTGTAGCATCTCCTTTTTTCTATGGTCCAATAGGTGTTGGTCTTTCATACTCAAACACAGTTTTTGATTTTCCTTTAGGTTTGGGATATGTATTTTATATTGGAAAATTCAGGTTTGATTTTAATGCAAATCTTACTCTTGTCTATATGAATTACAGAGATTTTCATAAGCAAAGGGCGTTAAATTTTATTGGTACAAGTTTTGGTTCTGGCTTTATATATAAAGCTGAAATTTCTTATATTTTCTCTGAAAGTCTCTTGATAAACTTTTCTATAAATGGGCACAGACAATTTACCTCTGGAACCTTTAGGACTAAGGGTGGATTAACATATGATGATGTATTGTCTAATTACTTAGGAGAATATAAGGCTTATATCAATACCAAAGAAGTAAATCTAGAATTTGGATTTATTAAACGCTTTAATTATACTGCTCCAGAACCGATAATAGAATCAGAAAAGCAAACAAAGTGGTGGGTGAATTGAGGAGAAAGATTCAATTTGTTTCGTTTAATGATTTAGAGTCTGATCTAGCAAGCTTAGAGATATCAGGAATAGTGCAAACTACTGGGATCTGGTCTTTTTACCAAATCTTGGAACATATTGACGATAATTTGCAAAATTCGATGCACGGCTTTCCAGTTTTATTCCCTTCACTTATTAGAAAAACTATTGGTAAAATTGGATTAAACTATTTGTTTTATAAAGGAGTAATGGATTCTGGATATTGGAATCCATTAACTGCGAAGTATAGAATTGAAGGTGATGAAAGAGTTATGCTTCAGAAGTTGAAATCAACAATTGATGAGTATCGTAAATTCAATGGACTATTTGCTTTGCATCCTGTATTTGATCAATTAACTAAGAATGAATGGGATAAGTTGCATTTGATGCATTTTTCTCTTCATCTAAGTTATTGTCATCCTGATTCAAGTGTTAAGAGGAAGTTAACAAAACCTTCATTTAGTATTATTTAAAATTAGTTTAGCCAAAAGAAAGAGGTAAAATGAAATTAGGCATTATCATTGGAAGTCATAGAAAAAATTCAGAATCCAGTAGGGTAGGGGAGTATATCTCACAAAAGTTTAAGGCAGATTCATTTAATATAATTGATTTGGGTAAACTAAGTTTACCAATTTGGGATGAAGAGATTATTAAATCAGAAGAATGGAAAAATGAATTTTGGGAGCCTATATCTGAAAAACTTAAAGAATGCCAAGGTATAATTATCATTACTCCTGAATATAATGGAATGGTAAGCCCTGCTTTAAAGAATTTTTTTCTATTTACAAAACCAATTGAAATCGGTCATAAACCTGCACTAATCATTTCAGTTTCAAGTGGAAATGGTGGTGCTTATCCAATTTCAGAACTAAGAATGAGTTCTTATAAGAATACTAGAATTTGTTATATTCCTGAACATATTATTATTCGAAAGGTAGAAACCTGTTTAAAAAGTGAAGCTCCTGAAAATGAAAACGATAAATTTGTTAGAGAAAAAATTGATTTTAATATAGAACTGCTTAAGGTTTATTCTGAGGCAATGCTTACTATTAGAAGCAACCCAATAATAGACTATAGAAAATACCCTAATGGTATGAGCTAAATGGAAATAATTTTTCCAAAAAATTTTCTTTGGGGTACAGCTACTTCAGCCTATCAAATAGAAGGTGCGTTTGATCAAGATGGAAAAGGTTTTAGTAATTGGGATATCTTTACTAAAAAAAAGAATAAGATTAAGAACTTTGATAATGGAGATATAGCTTGTGATCATTATAACAAGTGGGAAGAAGATATAGAATTAATTTCCAAATTGAATATAAAGTCTTATAGATTTTCAATTTCATGGTCTAGAATCTTACCACTAGGAAAAGGATTGATCAATTCTAAAGGACTTGACTTTTATGAAAAATTAGTTGATAAGCTATTGAAACTTGATATTATCCCTTTTATTACACTTTATCATTGGGACCTTCCATTTGAGCTGGAAAAAGATGGAGGTTGGTATTCTAGACAAACTTCACATTTATTTGCAGATTATACTGAAATAGTTTTGAATCGACTAGGTAATAAAGTGAAAAATTGGATTACGATTAATGAGCCTTGGATAGTCATGATGGCTGGGCACGTTTTAGGAGCTCATGCCCCCGGAAATTTTAGGCCTTATTCCAGTCTTAAGGTTGCCCATAATCTCTTACTAGCTCACGGTCTAGCAGTGCAAAGAATTAGGAAGATTTCTCCTGAGTCAAAAGTTGGCATAACGAATGCTTTAACTCCAGTATATTCAAATACACTTGATAAAGAAAGTAAGTCAGTATCGAGAGCAAATGCATTGATGAATAAGCTCTGGCTTGATCCAATCTATCATTCAAAATATCCAGATGAAATTTTAGATTCAGTAATTTCACAAAATAGAAAAAATCTATTTCCTGAAGATCTTAAAATTATCTCTGAGAAAACTGATTTTTTAGGAGTAAATCATTACTCAAGAATGGTTGTCAAAAATTTTCTTTTACCACTTTATTCATTTTTTCCAGTAATACCAAAATATGAAGGTATTAAACTGACTAGTATGGGATGGGAAATCTATCCAAATGGATTCTATGATTTACTAATTTGGATAAAAAATTCTTATCAAAATCCGCCTATCTATATAACTGAAAATGGAGTTAGTTTGAAAGAGAGTCTTGTTAATGGAAAACTTGATGACCCTGAAAGAATTGATTATTTAAAGGAGTATCTTTTTAATCTCAAAAAAGCAATAGCTAAGGGAGTAGATGTTAGAGGTTATTTCTTGTGGTCATTTATGGATAATTTTGAGTGGCAAGAAGGATTTGAAAAAACTTTTGGCATTGTGCATATTGATAGAACTAGCCCAGATTTAAAGAGAACTCCTAAAGAAAGTGCATATTGGTATTCTAAATTGATTAAGTATAACTCTTTTCAATATAACTAGTTAATTATTGTTTTTATTATACCAATTTATCCATTCACTTGAAGTGAAAAATTTTTCACCTGTAATTACGTTTAAAGCACTAATTAGAATTTTATTTCTATCAGTATTATTTTTCTTTAATAGTCCTACTAAAAAAGTTATTGAGTCTTTCTTCTTTAATTTTCCAATTTGTTCTATAGCTGGTCTATATATCTCTGGTTCTTCCCTTTCAGCTAGTGATTCCAAATATTTCAAAAGTTTTGGGCTAGAACTGTTTCCCATAGAGGGAATTGCATAAAGGGCAATAGCCTTATTTTTCTCAATTGACTGGAATAAAAAATCTAAAACTTTTTCATCATTGAAATGCCCAAGACTTTCAATCGAAAGAATCGCAAGTTTTCCATCAGAAGACTTTGTAGCTTCCATCAGGGCTTCAATTGCTATAGGATTTTGCAGCATTCCTAATGACCATGCAGCACCATATCTAGCTACACCTTCTTTTTCATTTAGTACTTCAATAAGCACATTAGCACTATCCTTATTTCCAATCCAACCTAATGATTCGGCGATGATATCTCTTTCAATTAGAGACTTATCCTTTACTACTTCTTCAATTCTTAATCTTGCAGTTTCATATTTTAATCTTCCAAGAATATAACTAGCTACACCATATAATTGTTTTTTATCAGATTTAAGAATGCTTAAAGCTTTTTCTCCAGATGATTTATCAGGAATTCCAGTAATTACTTTTGCAGCAAGATACTTAATCTCAGAATTAGTATTTTCAATATCATTGAAGACTATTGGTAAAATTGATTTATCTTGAATCATAATTAATGCTTCAACAGAATTTTCTCTTCCTTTATCAAAATCGCCACTTATGAATCGAGGTAGTAGGGGACTTGCTTTTTTACTTTTGATTCTTCCTAATGCAAGTATCGTTGCAGCAAGTGTTGGTCCAGTTTCAGCCTTTTGAATTAAATTTAGAAGATAATTTTCTCCGTCTTTGAGTGCAAGTTTTCCAATTACCATTGCATAGGTTTTTGCTTTGTCGATATCAGTATTTTTATTAGCTCTAGCTATTATCTCTTTTGATGAAGAAGCTGCTCTCATGTTAACTAACGCTTCAACTGCTTGAAGTCTTTCAGTATGAATTTCCGAGTCTAAAAATGGAATTACATAAATAGCCCCTCTGCTATCTCCCATTCTAGATAATGCATCAATCAAACTATCCTTAGCAATTTCAGGATTAGAAAATAATTTTCCAATTTCAATTGTAGAGCTAGTATCTTTTAGTTCACCAAGTGCAGTTGCAACACTTGCTTTTACAATTGGATTTTTGTCTTCAACTAATAAATTTTTTAACTTTGGAATAGCATTTTTATAGCCTCTACTTCCAAGTGCAATAGCTGCTTCTGCTCTAATATTCCATTCAATTGAATTCAGATTATTAACTAGAGTTTCAGTTGGAATATTCATTTCTTGGTTGAATTTTGGCTCTTGTTTGTCGGAAGTAGGCCTAGGTGGTCCACAATTGATTGCGATAATAATTATAATAAGTCTAATGATTACATTCATAGACTTTCAATTTAACTTAAATCATTGTAAAATGTCAAGCTAGAAAACAAGGCTGCTGTTTAGCAGCCTGAAAGCAAAATTACTTTTTGCAGAGTTGGAGTGATGCAATATCCTTTGCATTTTTTAAGCAATTAAGGTCATAAACACCTTTTTCACACTCTTTCTGAAGAACAGGAATAAGCATTGCTTTCTTCTGATCGACTTGCTCTTGTGCATCTGCAGGAGCCATTTTTTTTAAATTTTCAAACATAGCTTCTACAACTGGAGTGCATTCAGCTGAACTTACTGAGTTGTCTTTGCAAGATGAAAATGCAAAGCACAAACTAAGGATTAACAATAGTGTTAAATTTTTCATAGACTTTCCTAAAAGTTTTTTTCCAGTTTAGAAATTAGTGTTATAAAAGAAACCATTTATTAAATCGAGTTTTGAGTAAGAATTTTTAAGATTTCCTTTTTTGCATTATTGGCTGTCATATTACCTAATAAAAATTTTTCAGAAATCTCATCTAAATCCATAGATTCAATATCTTCCAGTATTTTGTTTTTCATAGTTATACTAAACATTTGCTTACTTTGATTTTTTCTATTTTCAAAAAAATAATCTTTGCTTTCAAGAACATATCTATGAATTTCATTCCAAACTAAGTCAATACCTTCGTTATATAGAGCACTAATTGTTAAAACATCTTTAGTCCAGAATGGTTTTCTATTTCTAGAAAAAGATAATGCGTTTAAGCATTCGTTCTTTGCTCTCTGTGCTCTTGTTTTATTTTCTCCATCTGATTTATTGATTAGAATTAGATCAGCCATTTCCATAATTCCTTTTTTGATACCTTGAAGTTCATCACCAGCACCAGCAATTAGCAATAGCAGAAAGAAATCTGTCATATTCGATACTGCTGTTTCGGATTGTCCAACTCCCACTGTTTCTACAATGATAATATCATATCCACTTGCTTCGCATAACTTAATTGTATCACTTGTTTGTTTGGCTACGCCACCTAGATTACCTTTAGAAGGAGAGGGTCTAATGAATGCATTTTCGTTCATAGTGAGATTAGGCATTCTAGTCTTATCACCTAAAATACTTCCACCTGTAACTGGTGAGGAAGGATCAACTGCAAGTACTGCAACTTTTTTTCCTTTTGAAATGGCATATAGTCCAAATGACTCAATGAATGTGGATTTTCCCGCACCAGGCACGCCAGTAATTCCAATTCTAATGCTTGAGTCAGAATTTTTAATCAAAGCAAGTAATTTTTCAGCTTCAATTCTGTCCTTTGGTAAAGTACTCTCTATCAAGGTAACTGATTTGGCTAAGGCTCTTCTATTGCCTTTCTTTAGTTCTTGTGCTAGATCAATTGCGTTCATGGTTCTTGAATAATTTCTTTTAGTTTATCTATTCCTTCAAGAAATAAAGCAGGTCCAGGTTGTAAAATTATTGAAGAATCAATTTCATAAATTCTATTCTTTTTCACTGCAAGAGTATTTTTCAAATCAGAATGATTTCTTATCCAGTCAAAATTCATTGGTTTACCGCACCATGAGCCAATCCATATTTCAGGATTCTTATCTAGTATATCTTTAGAATCGACAATTCTATCTTTGGCTAAGGATGAATTCTTTAAATCAAAAATTTCTTTACCACCAGAAATTTCTATCAGCTCACTTACCCATCTAATGGAACTAATTATTGGTTCGTCCCATTCTTGGAAAAAAATTTTTGGCTTTGGATTAAACTTTGAATTCTCAGAAATATTCTCTAATTTCATTTTCCAACTATCGATCAATTTGGTTGCTTCAAGATCTTTACCAATAATTCTTCCAATCAAATGCATTGTATCAAAAATTTCTTGAATACTTCTTTGATTAGTAACTAGAACATTCAGTCCTGCTTTAATTAATTCGCTAGCTAAATTACTTTGAATATCTGAAAAACCAATAATTAAGTCTGGGTTTAAAGATATTATCTTCTGAATATTCCCATTTATGAAAGCTGAAACAACTGGTTTTTCTTTTTTTGCAAAATTTGGTCTAACAGTATAAGCAGAAATTCCTACAATCCTTTTTTCCTCTCCTAAAAGATATAAGAGTTCTGTTGTCTCTTCAGTTAGGCAGATGATCCTTTCAGGGTACTTCATATTCTAACTATTCTATTGAACTCTTCTTCTAATTGTTCAAAGCTATAGTTTAATTTTTTTTGGAGTAGGGGAGTTAGTTTTCTAAGTCCATAATTACCATACTCAGTTTTCACCCATTTGATGATTTGGTGAATAAGCTCTTTTTCCTCATCATTCTTTTTGGCTATAGTTGAAATATATTTCATAAGTTCTTTTATTCCAATATTCTTAGTAACACTTGTTTTAAATATTGGAGGTGTGGTTGAGTTTTGTTCTAGAGTATCTTTTAAAAATTCTAATGAGGTTTGCAAAGTGTGATAGCTCAGGTTAGCAAGTTCTTCTTCGTCACATTTATTAATTATAAATGCGTTAGGAACTTCCATTATACCACTTTTCATAAATTGTATATGGTCTCCACCAAGTGGTTGCAAAACTAAAAATGAAAAATCTGCAATGCTTGCAACTTCGATTTCATTTTGTCCAATCCCTACTGTTTCAATTATGATATATTGAAAAAAATATCTAAGAAGTCTAATCACATGGTATGTATATGGATTCATACCACCTAGTTCTAGTTGGCTTGCTTGTGATCTAAAAAAAATTCTATTTTCTCTAACTGGGATTGTTACTCTAGTCCTGTCACCTAGAATGGAACCCCCAGTAATAGTGCTAGAAGGATCTATTGCTACTATCGCTAGGCGAGAGTTATGAGGATAGGAAATTAAAAATTCCTTACATATTTCTCCAATCAGCGAAGACTTTCCTGCACCTGGTGAGCCAGTGATTCCAATTGTAATCCCTTTCTGAATATTATTTTTTTCAAGTGTATTAAAAATTATTTTTCGATTAGAAACGGAATCTTGTTTTTCTAATAGTGATATCAGTTTTGCTAGAGGATATTTCTCACCCTCTAGCGCTTCATTAATAAGTATTTCAATTGAGTCATTCATTAAAAATGAAGTTGATATTAAGAATGTGTAGTAGGGAATAAGTCCCTACTTTGGTTATTTCTTGAGTTCAAAAACTGATTTGTTTGCCTCAATCCAGCGAATAAGTTTTTCAACTCCTTCTCTAGGTTTGACTTTTGGATTGAAACCAAATTTTCTTGCAGCAGTAATATCACAAATAAAGTATCTCATGTCTCCAGGTCTTTCAGCTTCAAAGATGACCTCTTGTTTTTTTCCTAAGATTTCACCAATCATTGTGATACATTCTAGTAAAGAAATCTTATGTTCTTTAGCTCCACCAATATTGAATACTCCAGGGGTAGGGTTTTTAAAATATTGTAGATAACTATCTGCTCCATCTCCTGCATAAAGAATATCTCTAGTTTGTTTACCTGTTCCAAAAATTCTAATCGGAAGTCCAAACACTGAACGAATCGCAAAGTTTGCTACCCAACCATGATCTTCACCACCAAATTGTCTCTCTCCATAAATTCCAGTGAATCTAAAGCTTGCAGATTTAACACCATACATATCATGATAGGTTCTAGTATAATGTTCTGCACTCATTTTAGAAGCATGTAGAGGAGAAATTTCACCAATCATAGTACCTTGAGTTTCTGGAATTTCAATTGGATCTCTGTAGTAGCTAGTTTCATTTTCTTTGAGTGATGAGTTGATGGAATTTCCATAAACATGAATAGAACTTGTATTCACAACTGGAATCTTTCTTCTTCTTGCAACTTCCATAACATTAAAAGTTCCAACAACATTTGTAGTAAAATCATGTTCAGGATCTTCCCAAGAAACTGTCATTGCTGGTTGTGCAGCAGTGTGAACAATATAATCGCAACCTTCAGTTCTATCTAATAGATGTTCTAAATTTCTGATATCACCTTTAACCATAATGACACCTAAATCTTTTAGATAATTCCAATTGTATTCTCTAGTTGCGTCAGTTCCATAGCCCGTTCTTTTTAATTCATACTTGGTCATATTATCATAGCTGATAACTTCCCAGCCTTGTTTACGGAAATACTCACAAACATGTGAGCCTAGAAAACCACATCCACCAGTTACTAATACTCTCATCATTCCTCCTGTTTTTTGGGAAACCAGTCTTTCTTCTTTTTATTAACAATTATTTTAAATATTCTACTAGCATCCTTTAATGCATCCAAAAGTTTATATTCAACTTTTTCTACTGGTCTAAAATAAGAAATTGGAATTTCAATACATCTCATATGACTTCTTACAATTTCAATCATCATTTCAACAGTATAATTTTTGCCGCGAATTTCTAGTCTAGGTTTTATCTTTGTATATGTATCTTTCCAAATAGCTATGTATTTACAATCAACATCAGTAAACCTTGGTTCTTGTCCCCACCATAACACTTCAACAATTTTACCCATAACTAAATTGATAAGTCTTGGTAGTGGTTTTAAATTAGAACCTTGCTCTATCATTTGTCTTGTTGTTCTTGTGCCAACAACCATATCACAATCTTTAATATATTCAAGAAGTTTTGGAAGGTCTTTTGATCTGAATGCACCATCAGGAGAAACAATAATCAATATATCTCCAGTTGCTTTATCTAAGCCTTGTCTAATTTGAATGCCTTCATATTCTGTTCTATCATTTTTATAATATTGTTCAATCCTAGATTTAAAACCCTTTGCAATTTCTAGAGTTTTATCTTTTGATTCTGCATCAACAATTACAATCTCATGAATACTACCACTAAAATCAGTAATAACATCAGAGAGAGAACGTTCATCATTTTCAGTAGGAATTATTAGTGAAATCTTATACTTACTGAATAGATCATTTCTAATATCATAAACAGCTTGATGAAGATCTTGCATAGAATTGATATTATAATATTCACATTGAATTTTTGTAGCAAATACCTTCCCAGTATTTTTTGCCATATTATCAATTACATCAGTAATCTCTACTACACCAGATTTTTTACCGGGTGGAGTTTTTTTAAAATATTCAAAGTAGGTTGGGGTGAATAGATAGGAACCAAGTCCAAGATATTGGTTTGGTGGATCATCAGGTTTTTCAACAAGATTTTTAATTCTATCATTTCCTTCTAGTTCAACTGAATAGTTTTTTCTTATTCTTGAGAGAATAGAAGTCTTCAATACACCTATTGAAGCTACTAGGTCTTTATATTTACTATAGGTCTCTAAAAAAGCTTCGTGGTTAGTTTTATAATAAAACTCATCTCCAAGAATTGTTAAAAAAGGTTCATTAATTTTTGATTCAAGAGATGCTACATCACTTGCAAGACCTTTAGTAGTCCATTCATGAGCTTCAAGTTTTACCTTGGGATATTTATATTTTAGTTGTTCAATCTCAGCAATAACCTGTTCTTTTAGATGACCAACTAGAATATAGATAATATCAACCTTGAGTTTATTATGAAGAAGATTGACGTTATGCGATAGGACTGATTTATTTTCGATTTGGAAAAGTGGTTTTGGAATAAATGAAGTTCTTGGATAGGCTCTAGTGCCTTTGCCAGCAGCAGCAATTACTCCAACTCTAATTTTAGGATTTTTCAAACAGGTTTCTCAGAAAGAAATTTTAGAATTGAGTTTTTATCTTTATCAAGACTATGCTTATGAACACCTTCAATTGCAGCCTCAATTGCTCCACTAACAAGAAAAGTTTCTGACTTTACTTCTACTTCATAAATTCTTTCTGATTGTTTTTCAGAAATCGATCTGTAAGTGCTTTTACCTTTAATAACAAAAATTTTGGCATTTCCGGGAGGAGTAAAAGTAAATATGTGAGTATTATCTTGAGTATCAAAGACTGATTCTTCGATTAGACCTGTATCTTTGAGTAGTGGTTGTAGAACAACGGGTAAAGAACTCATAAGACTAACTTGTCGTTTTTGAAAAATCTTATTTCCTTCTTTTTTTTCATCAAGAAGGGTGACATTTTTTAGCTCTGGAAACTTATCTAAGTATTTATAGCGTTCTTCTCGTGCAGCTAGTAGTTCAGCAAGCGGATAATCGAATGTATGTTTAACTGTATATTTCATTAGTTTTCAAAAACTTTCCAAAGAAGTTTTTGGCAAGACAAAATTTTTATCTGAAAATTTAGAAGTTAACAGTTTTTATACTAAAAACCCTATGGTCTATTGTGAGCCAGTATAAGTGACATAAACAGGTGAATTAATAAACTAAATTTTTAGTTTCAAGTAAAATAAAACTAGTTAAAACAATCTTTCTATACCTATGATAGTCATATCATCTTTTCTAGATTCTTGTTCCAAAAAACGTTCCTGTTCGTACATCATTTGTTCTACAATATCATTAATAGGGTTTTCACCAGTATTTTTGAAAATTTCTTTTACTCTTTCTTCTCCAAACTCTTCTTTGGTTGGACTCCATTCTTCGCTCAGGCCATCAGTGTATAAAAAGATCTTCATCTTTTCTTTTATACTGATTTTTTTATAACCATGTCCAGTATTTTGAGTAACACCTAAAAGCCTTCCTGTTTTTTCGAGTGGAATAATCTCATTTCCATTCAAAAGAAATTGAACAGGATGACCAGCAGAAGCATAGGTTATAATATTTTTTTGAAGATCAATATCTAAAATTATACAAGTTAGAAATTGATTTAGATTTGAAAAGTATTCATAAAATTCATTATTTAAATAAAATAAAACTTCAGTAACTGAATAGGTTCCTCTTTTAAAAGACTCGTATAAAGTTTTTATTGCCATTGTAATTAACGCAGCTTGCACTCCATGTCCAGTTGAGTCAGCTAAAAAGATTCTTGTTACACCAGTTCTTATTTCTGAGATATCAAAAAAGTCACCGCCAACTTCTGTGAGTGGGATGTATCTTGAGCTGATAGTAAGTCCTTGTATGTTATGTACTTTCTCCGAAATGATTGCTGTTTGTATTTTTTTTGCAGTAAATAGATCATTTTGAATTGTTAGTAAGTTCCTATTCAATAGTCCGTTTAAAATTTCTTTTTCTTTAATGATCTCTCTAATTTTTTCTAAAACTGAATTATATCTATCAGCGATTTGACCGACCTCAGTGAATGGCTCTACTGTAAGATTTTTATTTAGGTCTCCAGTTCTTCTTTGGTATTCCATTTCGAAGAATATATCAGTAAGTTCAGTTGTTGCCTTATGCTCTGCATAGTTTAGTCCTTGTTTTTCTTTGAAATCAGAAACTCTAATTGGATAAAATTTATTGACTACACTTAAGATAGTATAACTTATGATGAGCGAAAATACAGCACAAGAAAAAATACCAATAAGTTGAACAATGATTTGATTCGATTGAGAAAGCCCAGTATTTATAATCAATGGATCACTAAAAATTCCTACAGCTAAAGTTCCCCAAATTCCACCTGCAAGATGAACAGGAATTGCACCAACAGCATCATCAATTTTCATTTTTTCTAAAAATACTTTCACTTCAAACATCAGAATTCCTGCAACAAATCCAATAATAGAAGCTTTAACAGAAGAAACTGAATTGCAAGCTGCAGTTATAGACACAAGACCAGCTAAAGCTCCATTGAGGGGTAGGGTGGCTTCTGCATAACCTAAACGTATCCAACCAAAGATCAGACTTGCGGCCATTCCACCAGCAGCAGCAAGCATTGTGTTAGCGATAATACCAGGTACTCTTGGTGAAAAGGAAAGTGTGCTACCACCATTGAAACCAATCCATCCAAACCAAAGAATCAATGTTCCAAGCATTGCAATAGGTAGATTGTTTCCTGTTATACTTTTGACTTCTCCGTCATCACCGAACCTTCCATTTCTAGGTCCGATTATATTCATTGCTACAAGTCCCACCCAACCGCCTACACTATGGACTACTGTAGAGCCTGCAAAGTCGATGAATCCAATTTTTCCTAACCAACCATTCGGTGTTTGCCATTCGCCTAACGTTTTACCCCAAGCCCAGTGTCCAAAGATCGGATAGATGATGGATGAGATGATAAGGGTTACAATAATATAAGAGCCAAATTTCATTCTCTCAGCGACTGCACCAGAAACAATTGTTGCAGCAGTTCCACAAAACATAAGTTGAAAGATAAAAAAAACAGATACAGCTGCTGAACTTCCTAGTAGATTGGGAAAGAAATAGTCTGTGCCAAAAATTCCTTTGTAAGAGTCTCCGTACATTAAACCAAACCCAATTGTAAAAAAGACGATTGTTGCAATTCCAAAATCAGTTATATTTTTGATTGCTACGTTAATGGAATTTTTTGTTCTAGTGAGACCAGATTCAAGGCATAAAAAACCAGCCTGCATAAAGAAAACGAGACCTGACGAAAAAATTATCCACATAATATCAAACGGACTAGAAAGCATAACAGCAAGTAAATTCTTAGATTAGGTCTAAGCTATCAATTTTTTTGGATACAATGAACATTTTTAGAAACAAGACATTTAATCCTTTTTCCAAGTTTTCTTTGGTTAAGGAGTTTCAATTTATATCCTTTTCCCTAAATTGGAAAAGGGATTTTATTGTAAACTAACATGTTCAGTATAAGGATTTTATCTCAAAGGATGACTTTTCGCACATTAGTAATTATTTCTTGGGCGTCTTTTCCCGCTCTCGCTTCGGTCAATAAATTTCGGTCACTGAGTGATTGCGAAGCAATTGTATCGAAGTGCGAAATTTATTGACCACGCTTCGATCTGGGACGCTGGTTTTGTTGTTTACATTGAGTGGGTTTTTGTGTGGTTGCTCTAGTTGAGGAGAGTTGTCCTAGTTGCAAGGACTTTTCTGTGGTTGGGGTTTTGTAATAACTATGAACCATTCAATAATTTATTTTGTAATAATTGTTTTTGAGAAATTTCTTGACAATGTAATAACTGTTTGTTTGGCGTACACACAAAAAAGTCTTTACGCCTAAAGAGCATTTTTTCTAGGAAAGCGAAAACGGTGAAGCAAATACGATAACGAAATGATTCTAGGATTTTTTATGCAATGATTTTTTCGCCAACTTTTACAAATGAATCAACAAGTATATTCTCTGTGAATGATACTTCTTTATCGAAGAGCAATACAACTGTGGAGCCATAATGAAACATCCCTAATTCTTCACCTTTAGTAGCGTTGAATTCATTGTTTATTTTCATTATTTCTGTATAATCTTGATTGAAAGAAAAATCTAAAGAATTTAGTTTAATGCTTCCTACAAGTACAGTTCCCACTGGAATGATGGCGAACTTATAGTTCTTGGACTCACAATTGATAATTGCTCTTTCATTTTTAGCAAAAAGACTTGAAACCTTTCTCAGGGTCGCTTCGTTGATATTCCAAAGCTCACCTGGAACAAGAGTTGTTGAAGAGATTTTTGCGTCACATACCATATGAAATCGATGATAAAAATGAGGTTTAATTCTAAGAGTTAAATAGCTCCCGTTTTTAAATCGCGATATGATATTAGTATCGTTACACAAGAGTTCTTCAAGTAAATATGCTTCTTGCTTGATTTGGAATAGTTGATTGTTAACTATTTTTCCAAACGATCCAACAATCCCATCACAAGGACTTACAAAGCTAGCCTTATGATCGATTGGTCTGGCTCCAGACCTCAATTCACGAATGAAATATTCATGAAATGTGTTGAACTTTTGCTCTTTGCTTTCCTCAAGATTAAGACTACCGGAGAAAAGCTTAAACAGAGCAAATAATGCTCTTAATACAATAGGGTTTTCTGACTTAGATAATTTTCCAAAAAACTTAGTTAATAATTTTCTTGGAAAAAAATTCGTAATATAGAACCCCAGGTCAGATTTTTCTATTGCACTAAAAATCATGCTTCTATTTGAACACCTTCTTCGTAACGAATCCCTTGAAGTAATTCGATTGGAGATTTCCAATAGATTTTGATATCATTAATAGGATCAGTTAAGATTTTTGAAGCCCATACAAAAGCAACATAAGCACTTTGGTCATAGCAAAGATATGCAATTCTTGCTAAGTAAGCAAATGCAGAAATCGCTAGCATGAAGTACCCGTAATTGTTGTAAAATTCCCATGCAGTTTCTGAATAGAAATAAGCAACAATTGGTGCTATAACGAAGATAGAAGACAGAAGAAGTCTTTTTCTAAAGAGATTATATCCAACTTTGATTGCCTCTTTGTGTTCATGAGTCATCTGGTGGATATGGTCAAATCCCTTTGGTTCAAAGAAGAAATGTCCTGACTGTCTTGGAATCATCGAAAACCAGCTAATGTAGGCTGCGAGAACTGGATTAAAAAAAATCAAGAACTCGGAGACCAAAAAGCAAATCGCCGAAAATAAATGAAACAGTTGGTTCCATTTACTCTGATGGTAGTATTTATGATCGTCGAGTCTTTGTTCCTCAAGATCATGTTTGAAGGTTTCTAGTGTCACCATATTTGAAAGTTTCCTTTAAGAATGTTTTTAGATAAAAATAATATTGCTCTTTTCTAGATTTAAATCTACTATAGAGCCAACCATCAGCATCCATCTCTTCTATTGAACTAACGATTTGATTTTCTATTTCTTTCCAATCTTCAATACTTAGGTTATTTTGAAAGACTAATCTTGAAGATCCGTAAGGTCCTAGATAAATTTTATTCTTTTTGAGATACAATTGTAGAACCCAGTTATAGATAGAAAAATTCTTATGATGAATAGAAAGAATCGAACCTAAGTTTTTGAATTCAAGATTATACTTTTTGATTCTATTGTTTAGAAGTTCTACTCTTGAGTTCCAGGTAGAATCAATATTTGCATATAACTCTGGTTTTACCCTTTTCAGAAATTCATTCATTGTGAGCATTACTAGTGGGTGAGCAGAGAATGTTCCACGATTAGCAAGAAATTTGAGTGGGTATTCTGAATTGAATTTATTCATATACTCTTTCTTTCCGCAGACAACTCCAACAGGAAGACCACCGCCTAACGTTTTACCATAGGTTACTAAGTCAGCTTTGACTTGAAAAAATTCTTGACAACCGCCATAAGCTAATCTAAACCCAAGAAAAACTTCATCTAGTATGAAAAGAATTTTCTTTTCCTCACAGATTTTTTTGATCTCCTGAAGTTCTTTGCTATATTCTTCTCTTGTTTTCATTGTAGGTTGATTTCCTACAAGCAACATTGCATCTAGTTTAATGGAACCTTTTGGAAATAAGAACTGAATAGGATTGATCAAAATTGCGGCACAGTTTCGGGCTTTTTTTAAATCTTTGATATTTTTGATTTCAACTAGATCGGGGATGGAAGCCCAACCGTGATAAGCACCAGCAAATTTTAAAATCTTCTTTTTACCAGTAGCAAATTTTGCAAGTCTGCAAGCATTTAGCACAGCCTCAGTCCCACTCATGTGAAAACTAACTGAATCTAAACCGCTAATTTTTTGTAGTATGCTTATGTTTTCTAATGCAACTGGATGCACAGAGTTTAGAAAGAACCCATATTCTTTGAATCTTTCAGTTGCCGATTGAATACAATCTTCATAAAATTTCTTTCCAAATACATTCACACCATAACTTGAAAAAGCATCATACTTTGATTCATCTTTGTCTATAAACAAGGAGCTAGTATTGAGAGACGATAGTTCTTCAGTGTAAGGAAAAGGAACTCTATAATAATTCGTGAAATTAGTATCGGGCAAAAAAGATTCCATTTCGGATTTTGGAATCTCTCTTTGAAACTTTGCAAGACTCAATTTTCGCTTTTCTAGAATTTCTTGTGGAGGGGAGTCCGCTCCACAAAAGTCTAACTTGAATTTTTTAACTAAATTTTGAAACATTCTACCTCAGATAACTTTTCATTAAATCTTGAGTAGCAGCTTTCCAACTATGGTTTTTTGCATACTCAACTGATTTTTGTGAGAGAGTTTCTAAATTCTCATTCAATGAGTTTACTGCTTTCAAGAATGAATTCTCATTTTTAATATCGTACATTAGATCCGGAAACTCATCTCTGTAAAGAGACTTAAATACTCCACATTCAGGATAAAGAACAGGAGTACCACAGGACATTGACTCTAGTAAAGTAAATCCAAATGTTTCAGAGAGGCTAGTTACCAAATGGAAATCTGCAGCTTGATAGTATGGTGCTAGTTTATCATGTTCAATGAAACCAAGGAAATGAATGTTTTTATTGTCTTTATAAGTTTCTTGAAAACGTTTCAATTCTGGACCGTCACCAATAATTGTTAAAGTATATCCTTCTAACTTGAGAAAGAGTTGAAAGAGTGAATCCAGATTTTTTTCAGGTGCAATTCTTCCCACATATACTATGTTTTTAGTTGCAACTTTTTTCTCCAACGGAAAAAACTTATTAGTATCAATTCCAGACTTGATAATTTTGAATTTTTTAGGATTCAGATACTTCTTAGTCTCTTCAAAATTGGAAGGAGCCATAATTATGTCAGCTGCCAAATTTTGGAATTTATAGTATAAATAAGTAATGGAAAGCAAAAATAGGTTTATGAATCTATTTTTATAATAGGACTTATTATAGTAAGTTAGATTCACATGATTGCTGAGAACTAATTTAGTTCCGCTAATTTTTGCTGCTAGTGCAATAAAAGGAAACCATAGAAATAATGGAAGTACAACGTGGACAGTGTCATACTTTCTAGAAAGAATATTCCATATCAATTTGATATTAGGGAATATTGTTAGTCTGTTTCCCTTATTCCAGTAATTTGTGATTGTATGTATCTTACTTGTAACATGTCTGTGATCGTCTGGACCATATACATCTACTTTAAGATCTTCTTGGGACAAATAACGAATGTATTCATCGCAGCGAACTGCGATCCCATTAATTTGTGGTAATAAATATTCAGTACAAAATGCTACTCTCATCGAAATACAGTATTGTTTTTTTACTTTTCAGATTGATTACTAAACACAAACAAATGTAATAAATTGTAAAAATTGAAATTTGGAATTCTGAGTTTGGCTTTTTTTGATTTTAGAGATGGTTTTTGCTTTATTTTTAGGTCTTTAGAAAACTTGAATACTATCATTAAGCGATAGTATTTTAAAAATGAATCGTGCAAAATGCAAAAATAATTTTCTGAAAAGCTGATAATAACCAATAAAAATATGATTATTTTGAGTTAAGAATTATGAATAAATAAATTAACAAAACTTTCAAAACAGAATTATTTTAGAAAAAGATTTAGTGAATCAAAAAATATGTCTCTTTATTTTGTTGTCTAATGTTACAATAGCGTAATTAAATTATCAAGAAAGAGTTACAATTTGGTTAAGGATATTACACGATCTAGCTGTTCGAAGGTATTATAGACATGGGGAGAGAACCTAGTAAAACCAATTCGGTCACCAACTACAATGTTTTGGGTTAGGAGTTTTCTATGAATTTCGGTCGAAGTTACCTTGGAATGAGACATAGAAAGGATGCCTCTCAGTTCCTTAGGGTTTTCCAAGGCTAAGGTAAAGCCGTTCGATTCTAATCCCTGATAAAGGTAATAGCTCAACTCATTGATTCGTTTCATGACAGATTCAAATCCTAGCTCTGAAAGCATGTTTAGACTTGCTTCAAAATACACCCAATCTGTAAAATTGGGTGTTGAGAATTCAAATTTTTCTGCATTTGGCTTGAATTCATTCTTATAGGGTAGATAAACTTCTGAACCACTGACCGATTGGGTTCCTTTAAAAATTGATTTTATTGGTTTTGAAGAATTGATGTATAGGATTCCAACACCTAACGGACCAAGTAACCATTTCCAACCCGAGGCTGATAAATAGGAAATATTCATTTCTTGAACATCGATCGGAATATGTCCAATTCCTTGTGCACCATCAACTGCAAATAGAATATTTCTATCTTTGCATAGTACCCCAATTTCCTTTAAGGGCAGTGGAAGACCTGTGCCCCAATGTACTGCGGAAAAAGAAACCAGTTTTGTTTTTTCAGTAATTGTGGATTTCAAATTCTCTAGAAACTCATTTTGGGATCTACCAAGTTTTACAAAATGAATTTGAACTGCTTTTTCTTTCCAATGATCCCAAGGATAAACGTTTGCGGGGTATTCATTTTCTAAGAGTAAGATCTCATCTCCAGAACTCAGCTCAATTCCACGTGAGATAAAGTTCATACCTTCAGAGGTATTGTGAATGATAGCAAGCTCATCTGTTTCACAATGTAAGAGTGATGCTAGTATTGATTTGATTGATTTTTGAATTTTTGAGTATATTGAAAAACTATGAATAGTTCCGAACTTACTATATTCAACTAAGTATTCATTCACTTTAGAGAAAGCAAAAGTGGAAATAGGAGTAGTCCCGCAATTGTTTAACCAAATAGTTTTTTCATTTGCGGGAAATAGATTAGAGTAGTAGGACCAATCTATCAAGCTGGTCTTGAGGCTTCTTTTAAGAGTTCTTCATCATCCCAGTAATAATCAGTTTTATCTTTCTGGGAAAGGAACATATACTGAGCTTCAATCATGAGTCTTTTCTCTTCACTATAATCAGCAAGTCGTTTGAGAAGGATTTTAATGTCGGGGTCTCTGAACTTATCTTTAGATTTTTCATAGAAGTCACGAGCATCTTCAGCAGCTTTCATTGCTTTTTCGATATTCTCTAGAACGTTATCAGAAATTCCTTTTACATTACGTTCAATTTTTTTCATAACTTTGAAGATTGCTGTAGAATTGAATTTATGGATTGCGGTTAGTTCTTTCAAGTTTGGAAAGCTTGTACCACCTTTCAATTCATTGTACATATTCTGAATCAGTTGAATATGCTCTTCTGTATCCTCAGCAAGTTGTTGGAAAAATTCTTGAATGGAAGTGTTTTCTTTGGCTGATTCATAGTTTTTCATAAAAAAATCGAAACAGTCTTTTTCGTATTGGATAGCTGATGCAACAACATCTAAAAGGGAACTAGATTTCATCGAACTCATGATATAACTCCTAAAGAGATGAAACTAAAGGCACCTGAATAAATAGCAAGCAAAACTAGATAATATTAGTGAAATTCTTTGCTAGACTAAGGTATTGGCTTCGGGTCAAGTCGAACCAAAAGTAGTTCTAAATGACTATGGAGTTGTTTCCATTCTAAGTGAAAACTGTGATTAGACTCTTTGAGAATCCTTTCATATCTAGATTCAATGAAAGACTTACTTTTTGAGTCCAGAGGAATATAATTTGAATGAACTATAATAATTTTTTGATTGAAAAATTTAGGTTTCATTAGAAATTCCTTGAGCGTAGAATCATTGATTACTGTAAATAAGGTTTTGGTTAGATAGATTTCTTGTGAATTCAAAGATTGAATTCTATCTCTAAAGATAATTATTCTGTCTTCAGACTCTTTTAAAATTGAATTATTAAATTGGATAACATTTTTTGCAAGTTTTTGAAGTAGCTTAAGATTATCAATTGTTTGCAAAAATGAAATGATACAAAAGAAAAGGAAAGTATAAGTGTAGATATTCTTTTTAAGTATAGAAACATTTGAGTTACGAATTTGAAAAAGGAAAATACAGCAAATTAAAATATAGAACGGATAAATGCTGAATAAATATCTAGGAGCTTTATGTCCTCCATCGTTCGGAGAGCTGAGTAGAATGAATAGAGTACTAATAGAAGCTATAAGAAGAAGAATAGAATACTCTTTTAGGTGTTTTCGGAAAAAGAAAAACCCAATTGGAATTGCTAAAACAAAAGATGATTGGATCAGTAAACCTCTTGAAGGAGATAGAAGCATTTCAAATATTATCATTGATCTTTCATATAATGAAATATTACTTTCTTCTAGATTCAACACATATCTTAAACCTAATGGATGACCATGAATTGTATAATTAGAGTAAAACAGAATAAGAACTGGTACTATTATACCAAGAAAGGAATAGTAAATTATTTTTAGGAAACTACTCTCATTGAAAAAAATTGTAAATAGCCCAATGATGATGATTGTAAAAAGAAAATCTAATCGAAAAAATAGTGAAAGTCCGCTAAATAAACCAAATAGAAATAAACTTGGGAAGTGTTTAGTTTGATGGTATTTAAGTGCAAAAAAAATAGCAACAGTTATAGTTAAGATTGCAAGTGGGTATTCATGAAAAATAAAATTATAGCATACTATCGTTCCACAAAAGCTATATAGAAAAATTCCTAATAATCTATAAGGTTTTGTTAAATTAAAGATTATAAATAGTTCATTAATTAAAAAAAGATTTATTACAAGAGCTAGATAGTTAATTATGTATAGACCATTGTATGAGAATAACTTAAATAGTAAAGAGTTTAGGATTGGGAAAAAAATTGGAAAAACTATAAAGAATTTTTCGCTTACTTTTCCAACAAAAGGTTTTTCAAAAGGATAAAAATCAAAGTTTGGATCAATATCTTTTCCTTGGTATTGAATAGAGAAATCTTGGAAATTGGTAGCAATCATCTCTTGGAGTTGAATTTGCATGATTCCAAAGTCTCCATATTTTGTGCTTTTATATTTATTGGAAAAAATTAGAATTCCAAAAAGTAAAGAGAGTAGAAGGATGAATTTTTTAGGCTCCAAATTGATTAGTTTGCTTATCCATGTTTGCACAAATCTAATGAATCAAAAAATTATATTCAGTCAATAAAAAAAGACTATTGATTTGAAAATCAATAGTCTTAGATATTTGTTATAGATTGGAATTTGCAGTTTTACGAATGGATTCTAAAGTTGTATCTTCTAGAATTTCCCCATTTTCAAAAACTGTATGAAGAAGTTTTTCATCTTCAGTTTCAAGTTCTTCTCTGCGAATGGTTTCGATCTTTGCTTTTCGAGTTACTAGTTCAAGAATTCCCGACTTACTTTTTTTACCCAAATCAGTAATTGGATTTTTTGCAACTGCTCTTTCCTTCCCATCGATTCTAATTGCAGAGCATTTATAAGCAAATTTTTGAGTATCTCTGTCAAGTTTTTGTAACAAAGCTCCTCCCATACCAAAGGCAATATTGGATGCAGAGAAACCACGTTCTTTTAAAGTAGAAAGAATTTTTTGAATGCTATCTTCTTCTACTCCATCTCCTTGAATCACTCTTACAGCATTCAAAACTTTATAACCCTTGCTATTGAGTTTTGTTCCAAACTTAGAAGCTAAGATTTCAAATACCTTTGTCAAGACAGTTACAGGGTCACCACTATCGGGTCGAATCACTAAGGTTCCACCAGTTTCTATAAGTCGCTCTTTGAGACTGGTTCCCCAGAGATTCTCACATGCGTTAAATATATCATAAGAATCAGAAACACATGCGTACAGGCTTCCTGGCTTAGAAAATTTTTTGATCATATTCTCATAGGCTAACAATTCATTTTCTTTACCCCAACTAGTGATTGTGCTATGTTCTGACGCGGGGATGCTGTATCCAGCCATTTCAGAATTATAGTATTCATTAGCCATTTGAATTCCAACCACTGTATCTGAGCCAAGAAAATTCACTAAATGGGAAGCACCACCTAACATAGCTTGTTCTCTTGAGGATACACCTCTAGATCCAAAATCATGAAGTTTGAAAGAAATTTCTTGCATAGGATCATCTGAGGTTTCTTCCAAAAATTTTAGAATGAGTTTCTTTAACATAAAACTCTGTGTGGCAACAGTGATTGGATACCAAAGTCTCATTAGCAAGGTTTCCACCCAACTTGTTATGAAGAAAACTTTAGGATCAGTACTTTCAACAGTCATTAGTACATTTCCCGTTGGCACAAGAGTTCCTTCGGGAACAGCACGAATTTTGATAGGAAGTTTTCCTGACAGATCTTTTGCAATATAGGTCCATTCATTCAAAGGAAAAGGAAGTCCATGTTTAGTAAAAAAATTATTGGCTTCATTAACATCTTCCAAAGTAATAGGTTTGCTTAGGTATTCTTTGAGAAGATATTGAAGGCCAAAGAAAATTGTGTTTGGGAATCTTCCACCGCGACTTTCTAAATAGGAACACATATAGTCAGTTCCTGATGGATATTGAAGGAAATGAGAACTCTTATAAGAGTCTGTATCTAGGATTAGATTTGTTTTCATGTTTACTCTCCGTAAATTTTTTAAAAGTCTCTCTCTGAGACAGTTGTTAAACTTATTACTAATCTTTTCTGATTAGTGCTTATAGATAAAATATTCGATTATGGAAAAATGATCTTCAAAGAAATTTTCCATATTCTCAAATATTTCAGCTAAGGAAATCCAGATAACCTTTTCTGCTCTTTCACCTCCTCTGATTTTTGGTAGTTCACCAATTCCAAGATTAAAAAAATAGGCATGAGTGATTGTCCTGCCTCTAAGACTTCTATCAGGTTTGTCAAAAATTTGTTTACTTAGTAAAGAATTTTTTAACTCATTCTTATGCACTTTGATTCCAGTCTCTTCTATGAGTTCTCTGAGTGCTCCCTCATCTAGGGTTTCTGTTTGCGATACAAACCCACCCGGTAAAGCGAGCAGTCCTTTCCCTGGACTAGATTTACGCTTTACAACTAAGATATGACCACTTTTTAGAACAACAGAATCTACAGTCACAAAGGTAGGCGGGTAGGGCGAGTTTGCCCAAATTGATTTATACTTTTTGAGAAACTCATATTCTTCTTTGAGAGTATTATAATCATCAGTCTTTTGGTATTCTTTTAGAAAAGAGATTGTCCCAGAGGAAAGAGAAGAATTCACTTCTGGTGAAAGGGAAAAGTCGTCTAACTCAAAGAAAAATTCTCTAATAGAAGTTGCATGGATTCCTGAAACTAATGGACTAGGTTCAAACGTCCATTGTGGAAATAATTGCAAATAGTAACTTGAGTTATCTTTTTGATGCCCGATGATACAAACGTTAGTTTCCGTCAGTGAATTCACTTTTGCTTGGATGCTAGTTACCCAAAGGGAGTCATTATAGGGAAAATTTCGAATTGGTTCAAAGAGAATTCTTGGTTTTAATTCCTCGGGAACGCTTCTTAGAATCATTTCTTTTCGTTCTGAAAAATAAAATGGATTCTTAATTGTTCGTGCAGAGCGATAGTCGCCAATGATGATTAGAATTTTTTTTGCGATGGTAAGACCATATTCAATAGCTTTGATATGACCAATATGCGGGGGTTGGAATCTACCAATGTAGATCGCTAGTTCATACTGCATTTTCTCTCTCCGAGATATTTTTTAGGATGCTCTCTGCTTCCTTAGTACTTTAGACTAGAAGTTTGTTCTTATCTTATTTAAAATTTTAAAAAATTATAAAAAAATTTTTCAGATACTTAGGAAACAAGTTTACTAAGTAATACCCAGATTTCTAATCTAATTCAAAATAAAGTAATTATTCTTTGGTTAATATAATTTTTGATAATAAAGGAAAACTTCTTCATGCTTTTCAAATATTAGTGGGAACTAATGATCCATATGATGGAAAAAATTGGGATGGAAAAATTGCTTACAGTTCTGCACCTTCAAATCGAGATATTGATAAAGGAGACAATATTTATGATTCATATTATAAAACATTTAGAGATAAATATTTATTAACTAGAGGTCGAGAACATGGAAAACTGGGAACAATAAGGATGATAAAATGAAAAAGACTATTTTAATCTATTTATTTATGTTTTTAATTACAGTATTCCTTGAATCAAAGCTAATTGCAGATGATATGCTAATACTAAAACCTAACTTACCGCTTATAAATAATGAACCTAATAATCAGGTTTGTTCAATAAATTTTACTGAATTCATTAAGTTATCAAAATTTGATTTAAGCAGATGTATTCCATTCGAAGATAAGGATTATTATTGGTTATTTGATTTTTTTATCGATGATCCTGCTACCATAAATATGGATAAGATAAATAAAAAATATCCCTTTGAATGGTTTTTAAAGTTAACTGAGTACATTAGGCAGATTAATATAATTAAATATAATGAAACAAATTTATACTTTTCAATGGAATCGAATAGAAATAATAGCTGCGATAAAAGATATCCTTATATAACAGGTATTGAAAACTTTATAATTAGAAACATTCACATTATTACAAATTTTCTGATAGGAATATTTTTGAAAAAGGACTTTCTCATGCCAAATTTATTCTTTGTTCAAGGTCAAATGGAAAGTTTACTAAACTTTTAGGCAGTCGAAATTTATCTAACCCTCACTATATAGCCACTCAAAAAATGAATTATTTACTAGTATATGATGTTTTTAAATCAAAGAGAAAAACATCATATACAATATACTCAATAAATATCAAAGATGGAAAGTATAAAGCTAAAATTAAATTAAAAGGAAGTATGCTAAACAAAAAAATAAAATCAAGTAAATTTGATCAATATTCAACTCATTTTATTTTAGACAGTAAGCCATTGAATGAATCACAATCTTTGTTATTTGAGCGTTCATCTAATACTATGTATGTTTTTGATCATTTAAATGGAAAATTAAAGATTTTATATAAATTCTCTGGTAAAAGAGATATTCAATTAACTAAGCTAGAACCATCTAATCCACTTAATTATTTTCATGTTTCTGAGGAGAATATAGTATCAAGTAATATTCATAAAATTATAATTTTAAGGGAAGATCATTATGATAGTAAAGAATTTATTCTATTGAAATATGAAAATGGAAAATTTTATGAAGAAATAAAATATTTTCCTATGAATATTTATCAATTATTCTCTATTGGGAGTCCTATAAAAATCGAATTTTAAAAAAACCTATACCCTGTAACCACCAATGGTTCTGCAGGCTCACCAACCCGAAGTTCTCTTGCTACTTTTCTCCTTTTTGGGTCATCATCCCAATGAAGAACACGGTGAAGATCTAGAATCTTGTGGGTTGCGACTAACGTTGAATCGGGAATAGTTATGACCGATTTATTTTATATAGTAGTATCGTAATACAATACAGCAACTTCATAAAATCATTTCTATCTTATAGTGCGAAAGAGATGGAAGCGTCGTCTGGAAATTGTGCATGCAATTTCTGGACGGAAGCTGACAGCTCGGTCGTCGATGGTATCCTATTGAGATAGTACTATGTAATGATAATACTATCGTATTACGAAAAGTAATCGACGATTCGCCCTTGTTTCCTATCTTTTTTTAAATAGATAATGAGAAACTAGCCATTCTTCCCCACCTCTAAAGCCCCAAAGTTCTGCACAAGCCATATAGAACACTCTCCAATAAACCCACCATTTGGTAGCATTCTCTTTTCCATATGTTGTTTCAAAGATAGGAAGGATTTCATTCTTGTGCTCGTCCATTTTTGAAAGCCATGCTTCACTTGTTTTTTGATAATTTGTTCCGTTTACTATCCAATGATTTGTGAGTAATAAATCTTTTTGAAAATAATGAAATAGATCGTCTGAAGGCATCTGACCACCCGTAAAGAAATACTTAGACATCCAGTCTGTTTCATCCTTCACCTCAAACGCATAAGCATACTGTTTATGAGTAAAGATATGCACAAAAAATAATGCATCCTCTTTCATAAAACTTGCAAACTTAGCAAAAAGAACTTCATAGTTTTTCATATGCTCTAGCATCTCTACTGACATAAGTCTATCAAACTTCTTTTTTGTTGTGAACACATTCATATCTGCTGTGATCACTTGAACATTTTTGAATCCTTTTTCTTTACAAACTGAGTCAATAAATTCTTTCTGAGTTTTAGAATTGGAAACAGAAGTGATTTTACATTTTGGAAATTTCTCAGCAATGTATAATGTGAGTGATCCCCAACCACAACCTAGATCCAAAACCTCATGTCCATCTTTTAGTTCAGCTCTTTCACAAGATAACTTCAGCATTGCTTCCTCTGATTTATCGAGTGTGTTTGCATTTTCATCCCAAAGCCCACCACTATACTTGAGTCTTTTGCCTAGACAAAGTTTATAAAACTCAGTTGGGACTTCATAATGTTGTTCATTAGCATCCTTTGTGTTCACTGCAATTGGACTTTTTTTGAGTCCATCAATATAATTCATAAGATGGATCTTATTCTTTTCTAAGCTACCTCTATTTTCTTCATCCAGTCGGGATTGTAATAGAACTCTGATTCCCGCTCTTATCAAAAAGTCGGGGAGTAAATTTTTTTCTAATAATGAAAAAATCATCTTTATTATCCTAGTTTATATTTTGTAATTAAAAATTCTAAAAGACTTTCTGAAGTTCTTGTAACAATTTCTTGAACCTCTATAAAATCTTTTTCTGTTCCATGAAATGGATCGGGTACATCTGGTTCATTCTTGTAGAGTGGATCAAACTTTCTGAATTTGATTACCTTTTGTTTTAAATCTTCTGTTTTGGCTAATCGTAAAACATTGTTTATGTTGGAATCATCCATTGCCAGAACATAATCAAATTTTTCCAAGTCCTTCGAACTGATTTGTCTAGCTCTATGAGTAAGTTGGATTCCATTCGATTGTGCAACTTTGCGGGTATTTGGATGAGCTAACTCACCGATATGCCAATCTCCCGTTCCACAAGAATCAATGATAAACTGATCTGTTAAACCTTTTTCTTGGACTAGTTTAGTGAATGCACCTTCTGCTGCAGGTGACCTGCAAATATTTCCTAAACATACGAATAGTATTGAAACTTTCATTTTTCCTTTAACTTCAGTTTTAAAAACAGAAAATCTGGTAACCATTTCAAAAGCCATGCAATAAAAATCCATGGGAATGTTGGAACAACAGCAACATTGACTCTTCTTTCAATTAAAGATAAAATCCTTTTTGCACCTTCTCTCACAGTGATTACAAAAGGTCTTTCAGGCATATGGGAATTCATCGGTGTATCTATAAATCCTGGAAGTATGGTTGTTATCTGAATGTTCTCGCCTTGAGTTTCTGCTCTCAATGCTTCTAGATAGGTTGTGAATCCCGCCTTAGAAGCGGAATAAGATGCATTGCCCGCAAAACCTCTTATCCCTGCTATTGAAGAAATCCCAACGATTTGTCCCTGTCTTTTGCCTTGCCTGATGATTTCTAAACCTGAGTCCACAGTTGCGATGGCACCGATCAAATTTGTTTCAATCACAGTCTTGTCTTGCAGAAACGCTCCTGTTCCTACAAACTGTGCTCTTGCAACTCCCGCATTCACTACAAGTATATCTAAGCCACCTAGAGCATACGTTAGCTCTTTTAAAACTCTGCTGATCTCGCGATACATTGTGACATCTAAGACTCTAAGTTCTACTTGAATGCTTTCACCAAACATCTCTTTGATTTCAAGCTGTAGCTCTTTCAGAAGTTCATATCTTCTAGCAGTAAGTCCTAATGCATATCCCTTACTTGCAAACTCAATTGCAAGGCTTCGCCCAATCCCTGAACTAGCTCCTGTTATGATTACTCTACCTTTCATCTAAACTTTACTAAGAAAATCTCTTTTCACCAGTTTTTTTTTAGAATTAGGTTTGTCAAAAACTTGTACTCAGGAAAAGTTCTTTAATTACAATTTATCAACAGTGGGTTTTGCAATATGAATTCTGAGCCAAAAGGTTCTAGAAAATCTGATCAGATATTTAGAACAAACTATGAAGAGAAAAGCATTCATACTGAGCGTAATATTAACAAAGTAAGATATGTTTTTTTTGCTATCTTTTTTATGTCTTCAATCGCTGCCTATAAATTTGGAAGTAGTCCAGCAGTCTATGTAAGTACTTTCATAGTAAGTATAACTTATCTAATCAATATAATTTTCTGGCATATTCTACTCAGTAGGATTAGCTACAAATATTGGATTAAATATACTTCAACTTTTATTGATTTAAGTTTAGTTTTTATTACAAAATATGCATTCCATTTTGATCCTAATAATGGATGGAGTCTTGCTGTCAAAGAACCATCAACTTTTTGCATTTTTTTTATGTTTGTAAACTTAGCAGGACTTAGACTTGATAGAAAATTTGCATTAATTGTCGGTACAACAGCTGTATTTTATTCGGTGTTATTACTAGTACTAGGGGTTGGATCTGGGGAATTACAATTTACAAATGATGCATCTAAAGCTTTGACTAATGGTTATATTAGGCTTACAACTGAATTAGCTAAGATATTAATTCTTGGTGGTTCTGCTTTTGTAATCGCCTATCTTGCAAGTGATACTAGAAGGTTTCTTTCTAAACTCGCTGAGTCTGAGTCCACTACGAATCATAACCTAAATGTTACCGAAAAAATTCTTGTGGAAGCGGAGAAACTTTCCATTGAGTTAAAAGGATTGATGGATTCGCTATCGACTAACGTTCAAACTTTAGAAAACTCAATCCAAACCCAAGAAAAAAATTTTTCGATGGACTCGGATGAATTTAATAAGTTAAATCTGAAAGGCAAAGAAGTGAATGCTATAGCCGAAGCCCAAAAGCAGATGATGGACAAAATAAAATCCAGAGTGGAAGTATTAATCCAAAATGCAGAGTCAATATTGGATGATGGTAAAAAATCTATTCAAAAAGCAACTAATTCAAAAAAGGTAGCTGAAGCAAGCCTTACCTCACTGAATACTACTGTAGAGGTTGTTGGAGAAATGAAAAATCAATCTGAAAAGATTTTAAACATTTCAAGCACTATTAATGATATTGCTGAAAGCACTAGTCTGCTTGCATTAAACGCTTCCATTGAAGCTGCAAGGGCGGGGGAACATGGAAGAGGGTTTGCTGTGGTAGCAACAGAAGTTCAAAAACTTTCCGATAGAAGTATCACATCTTCTAAAGAAATCAATTCCATCATCAATGCAACAGTGAAAAATATTGACAAAGCTTCCAAACTAATTAAAGAAACTTCTGATAGATTGGAAACAGTTACTGAGGCTACTGTTGAAAATGAAAGTTTTTTACAGGTACTTTCAGAGAATATTTCTAAACAAAATAAAATCAGTATCGCAATCAAAAATGACATCACTAATATAACCGAGATCAGTGATAGTATCTTTGCACTAACTCTAGATGAGCAAAAAGGAATCCAAGACTTAAATGAAAGGAATAACGGAAAAATTCTAATCAACAAAGAAACTACGGGAATCTCGGAGAGGCTTCGCCAAATTTCACAGAGCATTGGTGTATTTGCAAATAATCTACTCGAGGTTGTAAAGAATCGGGGCAGGCTTGTAGGAGACGAAAAGAGAAAACCAATCTAGTCCAAAACACAGTTCAATGAATTTAGTACCCTTGCTTTATTTAAAGATGTAATCGGTCTTTCATAGATCAATATTCCTTTCTTTTTGGAAAGTGGTGGAATTGCTTCTGTCTTTTCATTTAGAATCTCAGTATATTTGATATTCGTTGTAAAGATTGGATTAGAGAAACTTTTTTCGGGATCTACTTCACCCGTCTGGGAGAGTTTCAAAGTATATTCAGTAGCGAGTTTTGCTTGTTCACAGTCATTTTCATTTTTTACACAAGTAACTGCTGCTCCTGCAACAATTAGAACTGCTCCTGTAAAAATACTAAGATTATACAAATTTTTTATATTTCCTTTCCAATTCACACAATAGATTTGTTTTGGAAATTCAGAAGGATGAATTGGTTTTAAGACCTTATCATCTATTTTATAAGTAAGTTGTTCTTCATTTAGATGAATTGGTTTATCAGTTTTATTCTCTGCAACTACATAGCTAATAATAAAATTTCTACTCAAGAATTTGTATGCAGATTCTTTATTATCAACTATAAAATTATGAAATACATCATGGATTAAATTTGAATTAGGATTGAATTCTTGTTTTTGAATCTTAATATTTTGTGTTTCAATATTCTGAGTGTTTCCCATGAATACTTCTGAAATATTACTTTCGCGAGGATGAAGCTGATAAGTTTGTTCATTCTTATCTGCACTAACACAACCCAATAAAACTAATAGGATTAAGTTCTTTACAAGCATAACTATTAGACTTCAGTAAATCATCAAAAATAAAGCAAGCAAACTAAGTTTCATTTACTCAATTAAAAAAGAGGTCTGCTAGGCATCGCCACTTAAAAATTAAATTTAAGATACTCAATAGAAAAAGGGGGTCAGTGGGGCACTCCCCGAAACAAACCATAGACAATGAAGTTTGGTCGCTAGGTGTATTACGTTAGTAATTAAAATGACTATCTTTTATTGTAAAAAATTCCTTGATTTCTATACCCCTTTTGATTTAGACTAGGGAAAAGGTCACAAAATGGGAACAAACTTAGACAAAACTAAGAAAGCAATTGGTGTCGGCGGAATTGATAACAAAGACAGATTGGATATGTTCAAGAAATTCCAATCTGCTGGTGGTAAAGTAATCAAGGAAGTAGAAGACCAACAAGAGGGATATTCTAAATCAAGTAAAGGAAAATCTTCTGGCTCTAAAGACTCTGGTAAGTCAAGCAGTGGTGGTTCCTACAAGTACGATAATAGTAAGTATTCTGATACTGCAAAAGGGGACACTAGAGCAGTTTCTGGACTTTCTGATTCTGAAATGGGAAATTTCATGAATCGACTTTTCATTAAGTTTAAATGTTGGGCAAGTCATATCACACCCTTCAGTCAGTCTAGCCTCAATCCACAATTCCTATCTGAAATCAATGTGGAACTTAGAGGAGCGCTGATGTCTTTAAAAATTGCGGGAAATGAAATTCTGGGAAATCCAGACTTTAGTGCAAAGATCGCAAAACAACTAGATAAGTTTTCCCCACAGTATATTGAACTCATTGGAAGAGGAAGTAAACTCTTTGATGCTAGTGAAATGAATGAGCTTGTTGAAGACTATAACCTTCGTCCCGATGCACCAGTGCCCATTCGTAAGATTGGTCGACCACTATATTCTTTATTTAGAAAAATGTATTATATGTATCCTTATCAAGCAACTTATAAAAAGGCTTTGCTTCTTGCGTTTGATTGTTTGCAAAGATTGGAAAACAAACCAGCACTAATCTATAACACAAAGAAAAAGAAAGTTGCTACTGACATAACTATCGCATTTGAAAAAATGTTCGAGAAACTTTACCTAGCAATCATTAGGAATGAACAAAAGAATATTCCCATGATCTCATTGTACATGGAAAATCTATTGAATATCCAAGATGATGAGAGACCAAACAAAAGATCTGCAGGTGAAGAACTAAATGCACTCTCAGGTGGTGAAGCTCCCAAGGAAGAAGTTCAAGAAGAAGTGGTGCAGGAAAAAGCTCCTGAGCAACCACAGAGTCCAGAACTAGTTATGGGTATGAAGCTAATGATGGACTCACCAATTGAGGGTTTGAGAAAGAAACATGATCCTAAGAATGAACTAGCAGAAATTCCAGATGCTGATAAATGTTTTTTAAGCTATTTATACTTCAAAGAGTTTGACTATGAATATTCAGTTGTAATGACAACTAAAAGAATTGGAATTCAATCTACAATTGTCAATGGAGTGAAAGTAGATCATAAATCAAAATTGCTTTCTGTATATGAATTATCTAGAAGCTGCATGGATCAATTTAAAATTTATGTAGAACAGGCTAAGGAATATTTTAAAGCAAAAAATAATCCTGGAAGCAACTACATAGAACATTCTAAAAAATTGACGGGACTTGAACAAAAAAGAGGCCAACAGTCTAGAAATACTAGGGCAGTCATTAGAGATTATATTGAAAGAGCAAATGAGCAGTTTCAAATTCTTTTAGATGATATGAAAGGTGAAAGAATGATTGTTACTAACCCAGATGAAATTCTTAGCTTTGATTCAGTTGAGTCTAGAAAAAAACTGAATAAGAAACAAATCAATCAATGTATTCTGGATGCATATTGTTATACATTAGCTTTTTCTAATAGACTTCTGGAAGATAAAGGTGATCTTTATGGTGGAGTTATAGAGCTAACTCCTGAACAAATGAGTATGGTTTATGGAAAGGCAGTTTCAGAAGGAACAGCATCAGCCAAACTTGATGATGAGTCGCCTCTATCTAAAGCATAATGTCAATTATTAAGCTAACGATTTTTCAAAAGAATATTAACACACCTATCACTAAGGATGAAAAAACAAAGTTAGCTTCTCAGAAATCAGAGTTTCTAGTTCTACCAAGATTTTTTCCACATACAGAATCAATACAAGCTTTAGTGGATCATGAATCATATTCTAAAAAATATTTAGATATGATCTTAGAGGTTTCAGAATACCACAAGGGAGTGGTGATTGGTGGAACTATGCTTAGAAAAGAGAAAAATAATTATATTGAATCTTGTCCAATTGTGCAAGATGTGAATCTAATTGATTATGCAAATCTAAGATCATTAGATACAGTTGCGGGATTAAAAATTTCTAAGTCTGAATCAGAGTCAATTCATATACTCAATGGAGTTAGGTTTGCAATACTAATTGGTAAGGATTTTCAGAATCAAGAGTTGAGGCAAGTGATTCTAAAGGAAAAGATTGAGTTAATCATTCAACCTGAGTTATTATTCCTATCACCAGACGATAATGATACTTATCAAAACGATTTAAAGGAATATGCAAGTGTTGCTAAAGAATTGAATTCTAATATTGTTAGAGTAAGTGGTGTAGGAACACTTGCGGGTAAAACTTTAAGTGGAAGAAGTCTTCATGCATCTAAAGAGGGAATTCGATGGAAAGTAGCTGATTATGAAAACAATAACTCTATCATAAAAACTATAAATATCAATATAATCGAAAATTTCCCAAGCTATAATAATTATTAGTTTCTCTAACTAATAATAAGCCCATTTTTATTGGTTCTAATTGATTTTTTATCAAAAAAGCCAAATATTTATTGCTTATTTTTACACTCTATACCGATGGAATAAATAAATAAAGGACTATTAGGAGTCAAAACTCTCCTAACTAAAAAGGAAGATTGAGCTATGGCAGCTGCAAAACCCACTCCCATTAAAAAATCCCAGATCATTTCAGAACTGTCTGAAAAGTTGGGAATCACTAAAAAAGATGTTACTGCATTCTTAGATGCATTTGTAGAGCTTGCTTACAAAGAGACAAAGAAAAATGGAGCATTCATCATTCCGGCAATTGGAAAATTAGTTTTAAGAAAGACTAAGAAAAGAAAAGGAAGAAACCCTGCTACAGGAGCTGAAATTGAAATCCCAGCTAAGACAGTAGTAAGATTTTCACTTTTCAAGGCTTGCAAAGAAGCTATCGTTCCTCCAAAAAAATAATTTATTTCTACCCTGACGAGACAAATTTGCTCTCGCAGGGTTACAACGATTAATTTGAAACAAGCTTATCCATATGATTTAAAAAAAGACTCCATCTTAATAGAGGTTGTTTTAAACACATTAAAGAATGAAGAAGAGGTTTTCAAAGCAATTCAATCTCATCTAAAAGAAAATGAAATAGAATATTTTCATTCAGCTAAGATTAGAAAAGAAACATTCTTTCAAGTCAATCCTCCAAAGGTTAGAACGTGGATCACAAATAATGAACAGAGCAGAATAGTTAATTTATTTCAGGAACTACTAAAAGAGAATCCTACACCAATTGATATAACATTAGAATTTTTAGAATGGTTATTCATAGGATTTGATGAAAAAAAACTTTTTACTGAACTAATCTCAATTCTATTCAATCAAAAGATTTCATTACCAGATAACTTTTTTGAAGAATGTAGAAACAATTATGAAGAAATTATGCAAGGAAATATTTTGCCAAAGGAAAAAAAATGAAAGTAACTGTTATTGGATCAACTGGACTTATAGGTAAAGAACTAGTAGAGATTCTAGATAATAGTTTAGAGATAGAAAAAATTTATTTACCAGTTAGAAATTTAAAAGCAGTAGCATCCAATAAAATTCACATTGAAGTAGTAGATTTCCAAAAATTAGAAAATTCAAAGCATTTATTTGAATCAGACGTAGTGTTTTGTTGTTTAGGAACAACTATGGCTAAGGCAAAGACAAGAGAAAAGTTCAGAGAAGTAGATTTTGATTTCGTAATGAATTCAGCTAAACGAGCTAAAGCCATGAAGGTCAGTAAATTTTTTGTAGTAACTGCACTTGGCTCTGATAAAAACTCAATGATTTTTTATAACAGAGTTAAGGCTGAGGTTGAATCAGAACTAACAAAATTAGAGTTCCCTTTTCTTGGAATTATTCGTCCTTCCCTTCTACTTGGTTCAAGAGAGGAAACAAGACCTGGAGAAAAGTTGGGTGAAATTGTAGGTGGAATCTTTTCTTTTGCTATGGTGGGACCATTGAAAAGGTATAGACCTATAGAAGGAAGAACAGTTGCAAAGGCAATGTATAAACTCTCCAAAGAAAATAGAACAGGAACCCAGATTTTTGAATCTGAAGAATTGCAAGAACTTGGAGAGAATCAATAACAAATTTTTCTTCTCCCTCTAATTTGTATGTTTTGTCCTGAAATAGTTCTGGCATCTTGTATTAGTAGTGTATTATCTAATCGTGTTTGATTCAACGTTTTCGCTCTGGTAGAGAAAACTGTCTTTAAACGTAAAGTATTTTTGTGTGTTCGCCAAATAAACAATTATTACAAAATAAATTATTGATAAGTTGATAGTTATTACAAAGTCAAAAAATTTCATAAAATCAGTTATTACGAAATAATTTATTGAAAGGTTAATAGTTATTACAAAGCACCTATCACGGAAAAGCCCTGGCAACTAGGAAAAAGTTCCCCAACTAGAGCAACTAAAGAAAAGTCAGTAATACAAAAGAAAGATTCACACAATTACACCAAGCACGCCAGAACTCTACTATGTAAACACCAAAGCCCCGCGTCCCCGATCGAAGCGTAGTCAATAAATTTCGCACTTCGGTACAATTGCTTCACAATCACTCAGTGACCGAAATTTATTGACTGAAGCTGAGAGCGGGAAAAGACGCCCAAGAAATTCTTATAGTGAACTCTCGTTTGTTTCTTCAGTTGTAATAACTATTCCATATAGTAAAATAGCACAATATAAAAGACCAGAGAACATTAAAAACTGATTTTCTAAACTTTTATTCACAAACCCTGAAGTGAAAATTGTCGATATCCCAAACAAAATAAATAGAATAGACCTATTCGTTAATTTTGGTTTATCAATAAATTCTTTACTTAGTTGAAAGATTGGAAACAATAAGAAAACAAATGAATGAACCCAACTGATTCCACTAAAAATCACTGATAGAATAAATAAACCAGAGATCAAAGAGTTTTCAGTAATCCCTTTCTTTATTCTATATAATAATGGTATCATCAATACGATTCCCAAGAATTGAAAAATTCTTCTTACCTCAATATCTTCTAAACTAATAAATGGCATTCCATATTTGGATTGATTGATTGGATCAGCTCCTATCAAAAAGTACTTCGCTAAAGTTGCAATTAAACTTTGGTTATTCTTCCAAGCTCTAAAGTTAGCTGTATTGCTTGCACTATCTAGAACTAACGTTTTCCAATTTTTCCATTGTATCAAGTTATACTCCATATCTGAAATTCCAGGAATAACAATCCAAACTAGTCCGAAGAAAAATACATAAAGAATTGTATTCCATTTTCGTTTATATAAGAAGTATAATAAAAAGATTGCTGGAGTAAGTTTTATTATAATTGCTAAGGAAAGAAAAAAACCTGATAAAATTTCATTTTTAATTCTAATCGATAATATAATAAATAAGAGTAATAACAAAGCTACTTGGTTATTGCTTGAATGACTCTCTAAAAATCTATAATTTAATAATAAAGATATAAATAGCACAATAGAAAAATTCACAGTAGGAAATATTTCTCTAAATAAATAAATACAAACTAATAAAGAAATAAAATTTAATACGATAAACACTGCCGATGCAGTTTCATAATTCAATTTAGAAATTGGTATGAGTAAGTATGCAAAGAATGGTGGATAGATATAAGATGCAATTTTTCCTTGAAGCTCCTTTAAGGATTCTAAAACTTGTGAGTCAAAAATATTTGCTCCTTTATGTTTCTCTTTTACCTCTTCTAACTTATCTAATTGGTATATATCTTTTTTTTCACTTAGTAAATTGGAAGCATTATAGTAATCAAAAAAATCACTTTTATCTGCCGATTTGCCAATGCCTTGGACTAGTATCAGAACTATAAAAATTGTATTCAATCCGAGTAATGCTTTTTTCATTGTATTCATCCTAAGCAATCTATCAAAGTTCATAATAGGAGAAAAGCAAAAATCTTGGATATCGAATCACTTAGTGAATATGATTTTACTCTTTCCGAGGAGCTTATTGCAAAGTTTCCCGCAAAAGTTAGGCACGAATCGAAACTTATGGTTGTTGATATACAAAAAAATTCGATTCATATTGAGAATGAGTTTCAGCAAATCAGAAAACTGCTTAAACCAAATGATATCTTGGTCTATAATTCTACAAAAGTAAGCAATCGAAGAGTTTTTTTATTTTCTTCGAGTAGTAGAGAGCATGAATCCATTTTCCTTGAAGAGAAAAATGGATTTTGGATTTCTCTTGTGAAAAATTCTTCTAAGTTGAAGCAAGGAGAAATTCTTACAGATGCTCAAAAAAAATATCAATTTGAATTTCATCGTATAGACCAAGAAACTGTCGGATTCCTTGGAAAAAATTTTACAATTACTGAAGATACTTTTGATGAAATCGGTACAATTCCTATTCCTCCTTATCTAAGAAGAAAAGCAAATCTAGAAGATAATGAAAGATACCAAACCCTTTTTGCAAAAGAAAAAGGTTCTGTTGCATCCCCAACAGCTGGTCTTCATTTCTCAAATGAACTTAAGGAAAGTCTAATCGAAGATGGAATCAGTTTTGTTGAGATTGTTTTGCATATTGGTTATGGAACATTTTCTCCACTTACTGATTCTCAACTTCAAACAGGGAAACTTCATAAAGAAAAATATTTTTTATCTCCAGAAACTGCAAGTATTCTAGAAAACAAAAAGGGTAGGGTGATCGCAATTGGAACTACCACCCTTAGAACACTGGAATCAAGCCTAGTATCGGGAAACGATAGGTTTAAAGTTGGTTATGGCGAAACAGAAATTTTTCTTAAACCAGGAGACCAGATTCGTTCAATAGATGGATTAATCACTAATTTCCATCTTCCCAAAAGTAGTCTTTTGTTACTCGTTTCTGCTTTCGCCAACAAAGAATTAATTATGAATTCCTATCGTTTGGCTGTGGCAGAAAAGTTTAGATTCTATAGTTATGGAGATGCTATGTTTTTATTCAAAAAATAGATCTCAATGCCCCTCAAATTCACAAATAGAATATACATCAATTCCAAATTCGGCTTTTATTTTTGTTGTTCCACCTAGATCGGGGAGGTCAATAATCATTGCAGCCTCTATAACTTCACCACCTAGTTTTCTTACTAGTTTGATGGCAGCACCTAACGTTCCCCCAGTTGCAATGAGATCATCCATGATAAGAACCTTATCACCTGCAACAATCGAATCTTTATGAATCTCTACACTATCAGTTCCATATTCAAGAGAATACTCTTCAGAAATTGTTTCTCCCGGAAGTTTCCCTTTTTTTCTCACAGGAACAAATCCAATTCCTAGTTGATAGGCAAGAGCTGAACCAGTGATGAAACCTCTAGCTTCAATTGCTGCTATTTTGGTGATTCCAGTATTTTGGTATCTAGCTACAAAACTTCCAATAGTTAGTGCTAGTCCCTCTGGATCCAAAAGCAAAGAAGTTACATCTCTAAACATGATTCCAGGCTTTGGCCAGTCTTTAATGGTTCTAATTTTAGATTTAACGATAGACATGAACCTAAGAAATAACTTCCTCAGTTCCTAGCAATCAAAAATTATAAGTTATGATAATGCGACCAGTCTTCATAGGTAAGAAAAACATCTGGTGGCTTGTTTGTTTTTGATAGTATATGATTGAAAGTGAGTCCTGGTCCACAAGAATGATTCTTTTCAAGAATTTCAGGAAACTTCTCAGTAACTAAATCAAACTGTGAGCCACTCATCCAATAAAAATTTTCTTTCCCTCTAATATCTGGGATATCTCCCATTAACTCTAACTTATAAGTATAAACTCTATCCATTTCAGAATCAATGGCTTCACTTTCTTCATGAGTGACTTTTTTAAAATGATTATTAGGGAGAATTTTTTCTAAAAGCATAGGTTCTCTTTCACCTAGTCCATCCTGACAGCCTGAAACCCAGATGTCTAGTTTTGCAAGCTCACTCATTGTCTTGGCTCCTGAAGCCCAAATTATTCCCGTCATTTCAGCTTGCTTCCAATGTGATTGCCAGCCAGTGATTCTAGCTATGAATAAGTTTCCTTCTGGTGGTTTTGGAAAATTCTCTGATTCTGTTCTTTTGAATTTTAAACCTTCCCCTTTTTTTGGCCAATAAGCATTTGAATCTATCTTTGGTAAATGTTCCCGATATAATTCTCTAGAATTTAAGTTCTCTCCTGAATCAGAAAGTCCTCTTTTAAAATAAATCTCGCCATAGTGTCGCTTCATGATAGTAACGCCTATCTTTTGATGGCAACCTCCACCATGTTTAGCTAGTTCATTTCTTTCTTTTGTTATTGCTTCTTTTACTGGTCTAATAGAAATTTTCGATAGAAGCCTTTTGATATCAACTCGATCCCTTTTAATTTCTACTGCAAGTCCACCCTGTGCAGGTGCATTTGGATTTATAGAAAGAGGAATACATTGAAAAAGAGAGTCATCTAAAATTTTTCTAAGAGCGTTTCTTTCAATGACTAGTTCTTCTTCATTGTGTTGAGGATAGTCAGTTTGTAAAATTCTATCAATAGCAGCCTTTGCTAGAATAATTCCATCTGCATCAGAGTTTTGCCATTTATTAATTCTAGTAGTTATGCTTCCCCTAACGGGATCAAAAATAAATTTTTTATTTTGTAAGCTTAAAGGTAAACAAGTATGAAAATAAAAGTTCAAATTGTATGATCTTCTTGGGGAAGAAGTTAGAAACGTTAGTTGCTCTTTGTTTGTGTGAAGGCTAGATTTTTTGAACAGTAGAATATCTCTTTGGTCTGCTCTACCTAGTACTGAAATGATCTCTGTTTCTGGATTTTCTTCTAAGTCTATATCTTTCCAAGAATGAACAACCATATCAACTTTGTTTAAAATCAAATCTTCATTAAAATCTCTTGTGAATACACCTCGTTGACCCATCTTCCAAAGTGGGGATTCTAAATCTTTATCCCCATGGGTTTCTTTAAAATGAAACTCGATTGGCTTTTCTTGCTTCACTTTTTTGATTGCTTGAGCAACAAGATAGGCTTGGATTTTTGCAAGCGGCGTTTTTCGCGACGCGATTTTTATAGTACTGAACAAGGGATGTCTTCCCAACAATTAATATGGTTTACACAAACACTTTCTCTTTCATGAACAATTTTTGAAAGAACAAAATCTAATTTATATCTTAAAAATTTGTGTTTTGATTCATTTTCTTCAATCTGACTTAGTATTTTCTGAAATGAATGATAAGACTTAGCATTATCAAATTTCTCATGAAAAGGATTTTCCCTTAGATCAATCACTGTTGTTTCCTTTAAATCAAAATTGAGTCTTGGTTCAATTGGGATTGGAGCGCAGATCACAATGTTACTAGAAGAAGGAATCCTGTCTTGTAGTTCTTGGATTTCTATTGAGTAAAGACGTTTTAGTCTTTCTAGAACTTCCTTATTTCTTCCTATTACAAGAATTTTACGATCTTTGCCTCGAATGCTCCTAAGTACTCTTGTAGCCAATTGCCCTGTTCCAATGAGAATGATCTCATCAGCTTGGTTCAGAAGTTTTTCAGTGATAGCACCATAAGAGTTTACTTTTAATCCAAGCAAATGATTAGCTCTAACCTTCTTTGCATCTTCTATTAGGTTGTCTCTGAGCTTTTGAAAACTTTCACCAATTAGAGTTTTAGGGAGAAGTTTGTTTTGAAAATTCTCTTTGAATTGAAAAAAAACCTCAGTTTCTGCAAAAAGTTTGGAATGAAGTCCGCAAATTATTTCTAAAAGTAGTTTGTATGCTTTGTATCCTGAATAGACTTCAGTTGAAGACTCATCTAGATTTGAAATCAGTCTTCTATCCCCAATGTATAAAATTCTCATACATGTTTCCCAAACCAAAAAACCACTGGGAACGGTTTGAGCAAAATTTTTGGTTTCAGAATGATAAACTAATAAATTGTACCACATCTTATTTTATTAACAAATGAAAGGATGGACTTTTTCTATTCAACCATTAATTTCTGCCTTTTTTTGAGATTATTTTAAATAAAAGTTCTATAAAACAGATTTCAAGAATCACTGTTTCCCCCAAAAGAAATTAGGAAATTTACAAAATAACTAACAATATTAGTATAATCTAATAAACATTCAATTTCTTGTACTAGCCAAGCCTATGTGTAAAGTCCAGTGAACACCTAACTCAATTTGCTTAATATCAATTAATGAAAGAAATATAATATTGACTTTCATAAATAAATATTTTTTTCTGTTCAAATGATTTTTCGATTTATTCAAGGAATTGGCATTCTATTTATCATTGTTTCAGTGAATGTACATTCACAAGAAGCTGTAAATCGAAACATAATGATTTCATCTTTTAAATCCTTAGATAATAAAAGAGTTTCACCTGAGATTTCTTCTAAGATTCAAGCTGAATTCAAAACATTTGCTAAAGAAAGACGATATACTATTTTCACTGACAATTCTGATTCTATTGAACAACTTTTGGCTAAAGCAAAATCTGCAAATGCTTCCTTGTTAATTGATGGTTACTATCGAAAGAAAGAGGCAGGAAACCTAGAACTCTATGTACAAGTTTATGATGTCAATAATGGTTCAGTGATTGATGCTCACCATGCAAATTTTGAATATCCTGAACTAGACAATATCAAACTAGACTCTAAAGAAATTCAGAAAACAGATGATGAGATCATTTCTGATGTTGCTAAGAAAACAGTTCTTAAACTAAACAATAATCCCAATAAAAAAGTTAGAACTGAAAATATTGAAGACTCTTTAATCAGCCAACCAGTATATAAGGTAAATAAATTTAATATCGGAAGAGAAGATACTGCTAAGAGTTCAGAAGAAGTATTCAAATTGCTACAAGAATCTGAGAATGTTGTTGTAACTGCATCCCGAACAAAAGAATCACTGACTGATGTTCCTGCATCTACAATCGTAATTACAGAGAAAGATATTCGCAATCGGGGATACATGAGTATCGATGAGATATTGCACGATCTTCCAGGATTTGATACTATTATGACTCAAGGAACAGATTATACTACTTTCTATCAAAGAGGTTATAGGACTCCCTTTGCTTCCCGAACTTTGTTTATGATTAATGGAGTAGTGGAGAATGATTTATGGGCTCAGGTTGCAACCATCACACGTCAATACCCCGTATCCAATATTAAAAGAATCGAAGTCATTTATGGACCAGCTTCAGCAGTCTATGGACCAAATGCTTTCTTGGGGATTATCAATGTGATCACCAAAGATGGAAAGGATTTAGGAGATGGAAAAAAGTATGAAGCCAAGACTAGCTTTCAATATGGGGGTGGTGCTTATAATGGAAAGTCAGTGGACGCTGCTGTAAATACTAAGTTAGGCGATTTGACTGTTGCCTTCTCAGCAAAGCACTATGAAGGAACCGATCCTGATCTATCTAATAGAGGTGGCTATCAATCTAATTATTGGGTTGGAAATCCTTATGCTTGGGGTCCTATCTTAGCATATGGGGATGCAGGAAAACCTTTTGGCAAATATGTAGATCCAGTTAACAATACGGGTGGGATTCTTCAAGTTGGGTACAAGACATTAAAATTTGGTCTAACACAATGGGTAAAAAATGAAGGCTATGGACCTGTTTATCCAAATGATAAAGCACAACCTGGGGTTATGTGGTCGAAAGCATCTTCTCATTATTCTATAGAGAATAACGTTGATATCACTTCTAAACTAAATTCTTATACACTAACAGTATTCAGAGATAATCGTATTTTTGGTGGATGGGCTGAGGCTGATGACTTTCCGTATAATGGAAAAAATCCTTATTCAACTGTGAGTTTGACAAGTTGGAATTCAAGGAGCAAGAGTATTCTTTTTAATCAAAATATAGAATATAAATTTAACTCAAACTTTAAGTTAATCACTGGTGTAAAAGTAGAATTCAAAAGACTCACTAAGGAGTACGATGTTCCAGGATACTATAGATCTTATAGTTCTAGAGATATATTCAATACTTCATTGAATCCAGAATATGAAGGTGGTTATGCAAATCGTCCAAGCACAGACCCCGTCTATTATCCACCACCCGGACCAAAAACAGAAATGCCTGATGCAAATACAATTGGTACCTGGGATAGAGGAGGGTTTCTACTAGGAATCATGGACTTAGGAAAGTTAAGATTGAGTCCTGGAATTCGTTATGACCAAAACTCAATCTATGGTCATTCTATAAATCCAAGAGCAACAGCAGTATATAAACCCACTGATAGAAATGCTATCAAGTTATTGTATGGGGAAGCATTCAACGAACCCTCTCCTCTTCAACTATTTGGTGGATTTAGCGGAAGACAATCTGATTTAAATCTTAGACCCGAAAAGGCTAAAACATATGAAGCAATTTACATGCACCAATTCAAATATTTTTCCAATGAATTTTCGATATACTATTCTAAATATGAAAATGTGATTAAAGAGTCTGCTAAAAATGCGGGAAGAAGAAAGGTCTATGGATTTGAATATAAACTCAAATTTACATTTCCTAACTTTATCAATAAATCTGAGAATATAGGTTTATATTTTTATTATACTTATACTGAAGCGTTGAGTAGTATAAACTACGATCATAAGCTAGCTCCTATTGTTAGTGATGCTTGGATGAGCGGTGATACAGCTCTTAGACAATATGAATATCTTTATCCCGAATATTCACCTAACTTACCTCGATCAGAAAATTTTACAACGTTAGGTGATATAGCTCCTCATAAATTCAGTACGGGAATAAATCTTCCTATTGGCGAAAAATTTAATTTTAATCTAAGAGCCAATTATGTAGGCAAAAGACAATTCTATTCTAGAAACCCATTAAATGAACAAGGAAAAACTCTAAGCCCATATACAGTATTGAATGGAGCAATTAATTATGTAGTAAATGAATATGGATTTATTACTCTAAAAGTATTATACCAAACGCCAAAAAAAACTTCCCATTTAGGAAATAAATTGTACATTTAGGTGAACTTAAAATATTGTCCATGTGAAAAATAATTTACAGAAACAACTTTTAGAAATTTGCACAGAAAAAGAAGTCTTAGTAGCGAT
>JANRLP010000129.1:0-4234 GCA_033762425.1 Leptospiraceae bacterium | reverse complement strand
ATCGAAGCGTTTTATCCTCATCCCTCTGGTATAGAGATTCTTTTGTGGTTGCCAGAACGTGCCTGTAAACAAAACAAGTCGCAGCTTCGAAGAGAAGCGAGACTACAAGCGGTAGGCACCTTTGCCGTTAAGCCGACTTGGCATCTACACAGTTCTTTGAAAAAGAATTGCGAAGATGAAAAGCATGATTAGAACACTACACTAAGTCGGCTGAAGAGACTATCTAATAAAAAGCAGCGAGACTTTCCGTAATACAGAGCTAACGCACTCAGTTGGATCCATAAATCGTTAGAGACTTTAAAGTCCACACGCTTATAACCAATTCCCTCAATGCAAGTTAAACTATTGCAACCAAGTTTTCATACTGCTGCAATCTATATGCCTTTTGATCTTGTAAATTTTTTATCAAAAAATTTACTTCGCTCACCAAGTTGCCTGATCGCTTCCAGCGGGCACTTGTAGTCTCGGCACTGTTCGTGCCTGCGACTTAATATTCAGTTTTCACTTTACGAGCATTCGGAACCATTCCACTATAATTAAAAAGTCTAAACGTTCTCAGCAAATACCTCAAATATTGATCTATACTTTCATGCTTCTGAATCTTTGCTTCAAACTCTTCCATCAATTCTTTGGGAATTCTTAGAGTTGAAGAAGTCTTCTTTTTTTGATCTTGTAAATTTTTTATCAAAAATTTACTTCGCTCACCAAGTTGCCTAATCGCTTCCAGCGGGCACTTGTAGTCTCGGCACTGTTCGTGCCTGCGACTTAAATTCAGATCATTTGTTTGAAGTTCATTGAATAAAACTGTTGCCGCCATATTTATATAGGTATAAAATCTTCTCGTTTTTCCGATGAAATGAAAACTTTTTTCTTTATTCGAAAATTTTTTTAAGCAAGAAAAGTCACTATGATTCCAATTCTTTAAGTTGAAAACTTTTTATAGCCAAACCTAGTAAAAAATTCTCTGAAAAAGGAAGTACCTATCCCATTTTTGACGAAATTTAAAGATAGGGTGAACCGTATTTTCGGAGGAAGGCAATAGCACTAGATTCTAATAATCCAAGTAATGGTAATGAACAGCAAAAAGCCGACTTACCTTTTAATGCTGATGATATTATAGGCTCTGAAAAAAGTCTATTAATACACAGAAAACCACTTCAAAATGCTGAAGCTATGGTTTTAAAAGGGAAACTTAAAAGTGCCATACAAATCTATTCTAGAACCCTGCCTAGACTGAAAGATCAATCTGCTAGAATTAAATTAAAATCTGTCCTAGAATATCTTCAAGGGCAACTAGGCACCGAAAAACCCCTACCTGAGAAGAAAAAGAAAAAAGATAAAAAAGAGAAAAAGGAAAAACTGGATAAACCTGAAAAAGACTTAGATTCAGCTATTCAAGAAATTTCTGAAGATCTTGCAGGAAGTCTTGCTAAAGACCTGATTAAACTAGAAAAGACTCTGGAGAAACTTCCCGACCAAATTTCAGTTCAGGTGGGTCCAACTCCTAACCAGCCAAACCCCGCTGACTATACCCAAGAGGTAAAACCTGAAACCCCAACGGAAAACAAAGCAAATATTCAAACAATTATTTATTCAGGGCAAAAGCCAAGTTTTGAAATTCCACCAAAAGAAAAAGAATCGCAACCTAAATCTATAGGTAGTGTGCCTTATATTCCTACTCAAGAAAAAGTCGCCCTAGAAAATCAGGCTAAATCATCTCAAGATAAACAAGAGAAAATTGATCTTGATAAACAGGATAAATTACCTCAAGATAAACAAGAGAAAACAGATCAAAGTAAACAAGTATCTGAGTTTATTCCTCCCAGAGAACCAATTCAAAAAAATTTTTCTGGTCCTGAGCAACCCAAATCAGATGAACCAGTTTTCAATTTTAAACTTCCTGAAGATTATGGCCAAGCCTTCCTTGGGGTAAATCCCGAATCAAGTCCAGTTAGAAGAGAAGACATTTTCAGTTACCCTAAAATTTCTTCAGGGTCAGGCTCTAAATCAGAACTGGCTGCGAATACTGAACCTAAAAATAGATTAGATCTTCCTGAAGCAACTCAGACTACTGAAAAAATTATTTCTGAAAATACTGAGTTACAAGGGCAACTAACGCAAGGTTCAGGAGATCAACAACCATCTAAAGTTACCAAAAGTCTCAAAGCTAGAGCCGAAGAATATATTGCATTACAACAACAATTTAGTGTTCCCATTCTTGGTGATTTCAATCTTCCCGAAGGGGAAACGTTAACTGCGGCAGAATTTGCTATGCAGCAAAGCCTAAGTTCTTTGGATCTATTGAATAAACTCTATGCAGCAGAAGGATGGCAGCAGTTTAAGAATTTACCTTTCTCCGACAGAAGGTTTGGAACTGATAGAAGAGTTCTTCATAAACCTGTGCCTAAGGAAAGACGAAGTGGAATTGAAAGAAGAAAACAAAATCTCTTAGATGCAAGAGAAGATTATATTAATGAATGGAAGGAACAAATTTCGCAAGAATTTCCTGAAATGCAAAGTTTGGATGATACTAAGGTCTTGCCAAGACTAATACCTTCTTCCAATAGAGGTGGTAAATCAGGAAGAAGATCAACTGATCTGCCTATTGAAGGTTTATCAACAATTAATTTACCTGATCCAAATCCCGATTCAGACCAAGTCACTCCTAAAAATCCTATCGATCAAGATCAGGCTGCTAAAGAAGTTTCAGAACTTCCATCCGAAGACATTCAAAAGCCTGTTAGACATTTAGAACCTGCGAATGAGGAAGTAATCAAAACTATAGGTGAAAAGGGATTACTCAAAATTGATCTACCTGAGGCAAACACATTAAGGTACGAAGGATATGAAGATGCACCTAAAAGAAATATCTCTGCATCTATGTTTCCTAAACAAGCAGAACTCGGTGAAATTAAAACCGATGAAGAAGGCAAAGCTACAATCGATGGAAAGGAACTAACGCCCACTACAGTACTGTATCCTACTTTCCAAGATGAAAAAATTCATGAACTATTTACAATTGAACTTCCCGATCCAATTGACCATGCTAAAGGTGAAACTCCAAAACTTCCTAACCTAGATGGGGATATGCCAGAAATTGAAACTGGTGATGAAGTACAAGAACTTGAAATTCCACAAATTGAACCTGAGCCAGAACCTGAGAGAGTTATTCATGGGGTTCTAGAGTTAAAGCCACCAGAAGTTGATGATGCTCCTTTTCTTACACTCACTTATGACTTTAGTAAAATTCCGCATTCCTTTAGACTTTCTAAAAATTACAGCATCATGGAATATTCCTATTATAAATATAAACCAATGTTAATCAAAGCACAAGAATTCGCTAGAAGAAAGATGTTAAAGAATGCTTTGAACTACTATCGTGTGATAAAATCACAAAACATTCCTCCTGAACTAAAAAGAATGATCAATAGAAATATCATTGATATAACTGAGTTCTTGGAAAAATTCTTAATGCGTGGTGGAAGTATTTGAGTAAAGAGAAACCATATCGCAAGAACGTAGGTGTTGTTGTTTTCAATTCAGAAGGAAAAGTTTTAACCGGCGAACGTTTGCAATTTCCTGGTGCATGGCAATTTCCTCAAGGTGGAGTTGATAAAGATGAGGATGAAAGATTTGCTGCGGAAAGAGAACTCTACGAAGAGATAGGAGTGAAAGGCGGTAAAATTATTTCTGAATATCCTGAATGGATTTCATATGAATTCCCTAAAGAGCTTGAAATGAAAATCACACAAAAGTATAGAGGTCAAATTCAAAAATGGTATCTATACTATTGGGATGAACCAATAGAAAACTGTAACCTTATGATTCATGAACAAGAATTTTCACGAGTTAAGTTTGATATAATCGAAAAAGCTACATTGGAAATTGTTCCTTTTAAAAAAGATGTCTATGAAAAGATTGTAAGTTTTTTTGCTCCCAAAATTTCTGAGTTTCTTGATCGAAATTTTCATACTTAGAACTACTTAATAATTTTTTTTTGGGCGTCTTTTCCCGCTCTCAGCTTCGGTAAATAAATTTCTGTCACTGAGTGATTGCGAAGCAATTTTATCGAAGTGCGAAATTTATTTACCACGCTTCGATCGGGTAATGCTGTCAACTTAAGTAGCCCTTCTTCGATTCATTTCAAATTTTCTTTTTCTAATTTTCTCATGACGAGGAAATTTCCTGTTCGATCGGACTGTGATTTTCGGAATTCTTAAAAGTCTATCTTTAA
>JANRLP010000128.1:0-4803 GCA_033762425.1 Leptospiraceae bacterium | reverse complement strand
TGCACCATTTTCCCAGAGGTCGATTGCAAGCTCACCTCCGGTGTTACCTGCACCAACTAAAAGTACTTTTTTTCCTTTGAATTCTTTTCCATTTCTATATTCTTTGCTATGTAGAATTTTACCTTTAAATTTTTCTTGACCCTTCCATTTTGGGATTTTAGGAGAATGATTATATCCTGCAGCAATGACTACTCTCTTAGAACGATAGCTATCACTATTCGTTACTATTTCCCAATTGCCATCTTTTTTCTTAATATTTTTGACTATGACTCCAGTTTTAGCTTCAATCTTAAACTTATCAGCATAGGCGTCGAGATATTTTACTACCAAATCTCTAGGAACATATCTAGGATAGTCGTTTGGAAATTCCATCATTGGAAGATGAGAGTATTGTTTTACCGTATGGAGATGAAGTCTTTCATAATGTGTTCTCCAAGCGTATCCAATTTTTTCTTCTTTTTCTAAGAGTATATAGGGTATGTTTTTTGTGCCGAGTAACGCTGCTATCGAAAGTCCTGCAGGACCCGCACCAACAATGATTGTATCAGTTTCTATCAATTGCAACCTCTTTGGGAACAGGAAAAGTTAGATTGAATGGATCCACTCCTATTGAAGGAAAACTAAAACTTGATACTTCTAAGATGTTTGGAAATAATTTATTATCAATCTCGACTTTATTTAACTTAGTGAGCTTAGCATTTCCTTTACCTGTAAACTTTGTTTGTAAGTATGTGTTAATAGATTTTTGGTTCAGAGTGTACGGAAGAATTGAAGTTGAGATTGGAAAAGGAAATAAATATTTTTCAAGTTCAAAGTAAGCAAATTCTTTACCATTAAACTTCACTCGAACAGAAGTTGTATCATTTTCTTTTTTCCATTCAAACTCAGCTAACTCTTTGGGAATTGCCCAATTCAAGATTCCTTCTCTCACAGAAAGTTCACTGGATACATATATCTTAGTGATTTTTTTAAATTTTTTTCCTTTAAAGATAAAATCGCCCGGTATATATAGTAGTTCATAATAAGGTCCAACCGCGGAGCTAGAATAGTTTACAAGCATTGCTGAACCCATTCCTCCTACATAAGAGTCTCTATCGTTTATATCGATAAAACCATGTTCTAAATTTTTTTCTTTATTCGCCCAAAAAGATAAAACAAAGCCTTCACCATTTAAATTCCAAGGAGCAGGATAATGTTTCGGGTCGAGTGTCATATTCTTAACTCAACATGTTTAAGACTTGGAATACTTGTTTCAAACTCAGCTCGCACCAACTCTAGTTGTTGAGTTTTTGCTTTATATAGCTCAATAGCAAATGTAGAAAGAATTTTCTCTAATTCATTCAAATCAATTTTTTGAATATTATTAGATTTAAGTTCTTCAATAATTTTTTCAACTAACCCTAGTGAAATTTTTTCAACCTTTAGTTGAACCTTAGCACTTACTTTTAGTCGATTCGGTCCAAACACAATACTCTTAACCTCAGAGTAAGACTCAATCAGCTCATTCTCTTTCAAAATTCCTAACACTTGGTTCATCTCAAATTCTGGAATAGACCTATCGATAAGAAATTTTTTATTCTCAATAGCAAGATGATAAGCAATCCAACCCATAAGAAGTCCAATCAATATACTCGCTACTGAATCAAAAGCTTTAATGCCAGTGAGTGAAGTTAGTAATATTCCCGTGAAAGCAAGTAGTATTCCAATAATTGCAGCTAGGTCTTCCCAAAAGATTGCACTTACAGATGGATCCATGGATTCATTCAGATAAGTAAAGAATTTTTTTCCTCTTACATTGGCATTGTCTTGGATTTCTTTGATTGCAACATAAAAGGAATATCCTTCTACTAATAAGGAAACTAGTAGCACAATCTGAATGATAATTTCTTCAGTTCCACCAGTTTTGGAAGTACCTGGTGTTAGTAGATCGTGAACACCGTGATAAACAGTTACACCACAACCTAAAACAAAAATTCCCATTGCAGAAACAAGATTCCAAAAAAATCTTTCCTGAGAATATCCATAATGGAAAAGTTCGTTTTCTTCTTTTTCTCCACGTTTGATACCAATCAATAACAAAGACTGGTTCATAACATCTGCAATAGAGTGAATTGTTTCTGAAAGCAATGCAGAAGAGCCACTGAATATATATCCAATTCCTTTGGAGATAGCAATAATACTATTCGCAACAATTGCTGTGATGATTGGTTTTAACGAACCTGCTTCTTTTGATCCCGCTCCCATACTTACCTCATAGTTTATTCAAGTCTGAACTTAGTTCTAATAAAATTTCAGTTAATCCAGAATTCCAACCCTTGACTAGTTCTTCAGGAGTCTGGTCTTTTAGTTTTTTTTCTAGCTTATAACTTTTCTTTAGTACTATCTTTTTATCCTTAGCACTTTGTAAAAAAATTTCAATTTCTAAAACTGCAAAAGAATTTTTTTTATCTCTAAAGTCTCCATAAAGAGAATTAACCGAACCAGTCAATTGAAATGGAATCTCTTCAGCACTGAATGGTTGGTTCTCTGCAATTCCTGAGTCAAATATCCATTTAGAGATTATCTCAGTAACATTGATTGCAGGAAATACCATGAATTCATTGTAGTAATCAGTATCATAATTTGCAGACGTTAGCCGATATACAAAAAGTTTGCTGTCATAAAATGGAGAAATCTTAAATTTATTAATCTTAAGTCCCCCAAGTTTATTGGAAAATTTTGGTCTTTCTTTTTCATTTGCTTCCAAAACAAAATATCTCTTCTTGGGATACTCTTGTTTGCTGAGAGCATTAAAACAATTTAGAACAAGACAAAAGGTTAATAAAGCTAATATTTTTTTTATCATGATCTTATTTTTTAGCAGTCACTGGAGTTGGTGCTTCTCCTAGTAGATGGAAAGAAGAGTTCTTCTTCATGTTACCTGAAAGCTCCCTGAAATCTTCTGAAGCAGCTCTTAGGTTTTCTACTGTTTGTCCGATTTCACTTTGGTTGTTCGAAAGAAGTGAATTTAGTTTATTCATGCTTTTATTCATATTAGTTAATGCCTCATCCAACTTTGAAGGAAAGTTTTGCATTCCTTGACTTCCTATAAAATCTCTTAACTTAGCGTTAGTTACTTGAACATCTCTCAATAGTAATACTGTTGAAGAACTCACTTCAGGAATCTTTGCATCATTCACAGCCTTATCCAATGTAAGCACAAGAGTGTCAAGATTTCTCACAAAAGTATCTATGTCTGCTTTATCAATTTTTTTTATGAGTTCATCAATCGATGCACCAATCTTAGTAAACGTACTTCTAGAAGAAGGAATATAGTATTCTTTGGGAGTCCAACCAATTTCCATCGCAGGATTTCTTTCTGGATTCACAAAATCTATTTCAAGATAAGAAGTTCCAGTTAATCCTTGAGAAGCAATCTTTACTCTTAGTCCATCATCAATCATTTTTTTGACAGCTGGTTCCATTTCTTTATTGGAAAGTCCAAATACATCTTTTAGAGCCATTTTTACTACTACAAATCTGCCTTTATTGAAATCTGGGCTATCTGGAGCAAGTTTATAGTTATCATGTACAAAAGAAATTTCTTTAACTGAACCAATAGCAACCCCTCGATACTTCACTGCCGAGCCAATATCTAGTCCATGTACTGATTCATCAAAATAGGTTTCTATGTAGAATTTTTTTTGGAATAAATTTCTTGCTCCCAGAAGGAATACAAATAAGAAAAGGATTACTACTCCGCCTAAAACAAAAAGTCCTGTCTTGTAATGTTTTGATTTTGATTTCATATTGACTCCTATATATGTGCTTCTCTTCTAAAAAATTGTCTTACCCATTCATCTTCACTGTTGTCTCTAAGATAATCAGGTTTTCCTGTAGCAATAATTTTTCTCACTCGCTTATCTAACATAATGACTCTATCGGCTATAGAATAAATACTTGGTAGTTCATGTGTTACTACAACAAATGTAATTCCAAGATCGCGTGATAGTTGTTTGATAAGTTCATCTAAGTCTGCTGAAGTTATTGGATCTAGTCCCGCAGATGGTTCATCCAAAAAAAGTATTTTCGGGTCGAGTACCATGGCTCTTGCAATGGCAGCACGTTTTTTCATCCCACCACTAATTTCTGATGGCATATGATAGCAAAATTTTTCTAAACTAACTAACTTTAATTTCATCCATGCTATAAGTCTTATAGCTTCTTCGGAAAGGTTTGTAAATTCTCTAAGTGGAAGGCTTACATTTTCTATTAGATTCATTGATCCGAAGAGTGCACCTTGTTGATACATGACCCCAAATTTTTGTAATATATCAATTCTTTCTTCGCCTTCAGCTTGGACAATATCGTTTCCTTCGATTAAAATTTCTCCATCGGTTGGATGCATCAACCCAATCATATGCTTCAGTAACGTACTTTTTCCACAACCTGAACCACCTAAGACAACAAAAACCTCACCTTTTTGCACATCAAAAGATATTGAGTCTAGAATCTTTTGTCCCCCTAGAATGACAGTCAGATTTTTCACTTGAATGATGGGCACTTCTTGCATAGTTATTGATCTTAATTTTTATCAGAAATCTTGTAACTAATATTATTCTTATCAATAAGAAATCAATTCATAAAAGACTTGTTCAAAACCTCAATAGAAAAATTTATGAATTATTTCTTACTCTGAAATAATAATTCGTTAATTCAAAAATCTTTCTAATTCACAAAAATTTCTTCTACGATAATAAAAAAACAGATAATGAAAGATTTACTTCCTCTTACAGACAATTTTGTTTTCAAGGCAATCTTTAG
>JANRLP010000127.1:0-10824 GCA_033762425.1 Leptospiraceae bacterium | reverse complement strand
CAATAAATTGCAATGAAGCAATTTATTGACTGAAGCTGAGAGCTGGAAAAGACGCCCAAAAGTTATTAAGTGAGTTCGATATAAGAAAACGTGGAAATAATTACGAATGTGCTCAAGGTGTCCACTGAGATAATATCCTTATACCGAACTCACGTTAATTACTGATCGTTGGTTCGGCTCCACTCAGCAACCATATAAAAAGGTTCTCGAAGTAGGTCACTGAGCGGAGTCAAAGTGACCTATAATCGGAAATTAAATTGTAATTAGATACCTACTAGAATAAAGATCCCTCTAATTGGTCTTGACATAGTCATCTGATGACTAGAATTGTTTTATGGAAAGAATTTCGATTTCAAATTTAAAAACTCATTTGAGTGCTACTTTGAAAGAGGTAGTAAAAGGGATTCGCTATGTAGTGATGGATAGGGACAATCCAGTTGCAGTACTTGTTCCCTATCCTGAGAAATCTAGGCTTGTGGTTCGGGCACCTATAGGAAAGCCAAAAAAAGTAAAAAATACGTTCAAGGGCAAACTGAGATTAGACCCTGTAGAATATTTGCTTCAAGATAGAAGAGGGAGTCGGTTTTGATCGTTTACTTGGATACATCAGTACTTTTGCGTTGGCTGTTAAATAGCTCTAAGGTCTATTCAGGATTTCAGAAATGGGATTCTTGTTACACTAGTGAGCTGCTTCCTATAGAAGTAAATCGTGTATTAAATCGCCTTCGTTTAGAAAAAGAAATTGATGACCAAGAATTCGCGAATCTTCATAAAATTTTTTTAGAATTTTATAATACAATTTCAGTAATTGAAATAAACCAAGCAGTAAAACAGAAATCCTCAGAGCCATTTTCAACAGTGATAGGAACGTTAGACGCAATTCATTTAGCATCTGCTTTACTCTTAAAAGAAGAAAATAAAAAATTAAAAATCCTATTTTTAACCCACGACAATCAATTATCAACTGCTGCAATAGCGATGGGCTTTGATGTTGAAGGTTTAAATTGATCTTGACTGATAATACTAGATCATAGTTTTTTTAACTTGTATAAATTTGAACTTATATAGAACATTAGGCAGATGAAATCTATTAGTTTGATTTTATTTTCATTTCTTATATTTATCTTTCAAAGTTGTAGTTTTTGTCGAGAAGAAATGATGGATTGTGATTTTGCTCCTAAAGAATTTGTAACTGGTTGGAGGGGTAGTCCAGAAAATTTAGAAGAAAAACCTTTTGATTATTATTATAAAAAACAATATGCTATAGGAAGCAAAAGATTCCCAATGCATTTCAAGAAAAATTGCATTGATTCTGCAACCATTCACTCTAAAGGAGATTTGATTTACAATATTGTTGAAGAGAGCGTACTAGGAGTATCAGATATAGAAAATGATTTGGCAACTATTATTGTTTCGAGAGAGTATTTTAAAAAAATTAAAACTGTAGGAATAATAGAGTGCAATCCAGTAGCATTAGTAGATCCTAATATTCGAGATAGTGAATGGGCAGAATGTAGGTGTATCATTTTTGTTCATTTTCCTAAGGGAAAAGATGGAATCATAAAAAGAGTAATGGAAATTCAAAAAGAGTAATGGACAAAAAAAGTAAATCAATTATTAGAGAACTTTTTGATACTGTTCTGATAATTTGATTGCTACTCAAGATTATTTTTTCTCTTGGATTTTTCAATCTGATTTACTATAGATATTATGATTATACAAAAGACATAAAACTCTTTCCAATCACCAAAAGAATTTGCAAAAACAATAAGCCAAAAATGAAAATTCTTTTTGAACCTTCACCATTTAACTGATATTTCCAATACCAAAAAAATTTCCAAAATTTAAAATCTGGCTAGTAAATAAATTTACCAAATTTATTCTATAAAAAATGCGTTTAACTGTTTTAGCAATAACTTTACTGATCGCTTTTGTTACACTAAGTTCAGAGGAATGGTCTGATTTAGATACGAATGAAAAAAAAGATATTTATGGAAGTGAGAAACGAAAAAAATTTAAAGCAAATAATTTATTTTTTGAATGGGAGGACTGGAAAGATCATTACTCACTAGAAATACTCTACTTATTTAGAGATAGAGACTATCCCAAATATACCTCCAGTAGATTCTTTCCATTCTATTCATCTTTAAAAAGTAAGATTGATGAAAGAGAAAAATATAGAATACTGAATTATACTTATAGAAATGAATATAAACTGATTGAAAAAAATTTTTATCCAATAGTATTTTATGGAATTGATGGAAAAGAAACAAATAACTATCATCATGCGATACTACCTTTTTATTTTTATAAGTCTCATAAAAAAAGAGCGGAAGGTTTTGAATTCCTATTTTTTCCCTTTCCGTTTTATTATAAAACGAGTACCTATCCACTTAATAAAGATTCAATACATGAAGAGAAAACTAGCTTCACAATCTTTTACTATAGAAATTTGGAAGAAGATCGTGGTGAGATTCAGGTAAAGCATAAATCAGTATATGGATTTCCTGCGATTCCATTTTTATACTATTCTAACTTGCAACAAGGAGAAGGAAGATACCAAAGACTATTAACCTTATTCCAATGGAATCATGATAGTAAAGAAAAACTAACAGATGCTTCTTTTTTTCCCTTTATTTTTTATAAAAAGAATGATTCCATCTATCTTCCTCTTCTACTATTTAAAAAAGACCTAAGTCCAAAGCCTGATTATGGGGAAACTGTTAATCTATTATTTTTATACTATAATAACTGGAGTCCTGGAAAAAATTCTTTGGTATTTGGTACTTACCTTTCGTTTGATGATAGTAATACAAATTCTGAGTTTAGAGCGATACTACCAATTTATGCTAAGTCAAAATCTGAAAAACTGGAATGGTCTTATCTATTTCCAATTTATATTAATTATAATGATAAGGAAGCTGACTATAGTTTTAACCTAATCACTAGTTCAAGATATAAATCGGGAATCTTGGATCCAAATATTTCAATTGATAAGAAAGAAGAAAAATGGTATATAGATACTGATTTTACATTTCTATACTATCTAGCTAATTTTTCATTTAGAGAAAGTTTTTCAAAACCAAAATTCTTTCGAAATGTGAAGGATAGAATTCTAAGCATTGAAGAAACGAAGCAAATCAAAGAGAAACAAGAACAAGTTCCCAAAGAGGAAAATGTGCAACTTAGAAAACGAAGGTCTGTAACTAGGGATGAATCTAGTTCTTTTCAAGGATATAGTCTTCTATTTGGACTCACAGCATTTGAACGTGCAGACTCCAGAAGACATTTCAGGCTTCTCCCGCTTTCCTGGCTTTCTTGGGATGAGAAAAATGATGATAAGTTATATGTCTTTCCACCATTATTTCTAAACTATAAATCTTATGATTTGGAATATACAGTTCTTTTTCCATTTTATGGAAAACAAAAAGATGATCATTCTGAAATCAGAGCTTATTTTTTAAATGGATTGATTCTAGAATCTGATAAAGAAAAAAAAGAAACCTCAATAATCTGGCCATTAATCAATATTTATACTTCGGATAAAAACTCGGGTCATAGATTTCTTCCGTTTTATATTCATCAAGAATCTAAGATCAAGGAACGATCAACTAAAGAAAACTACACTATCTTTTCTTATTATCAATCTGTTAAAAATAATGATTTAGTGGAAAATAAAGGAAGTAAGAGTAAATACTTTTTTGTTTGGCCGGTTTTTTTGAAGTATGATTCTTATGATTGGGAAGAACAAAATCACAATTTATCGCGTTATTCACTTTGGGTCACACCATTTTTCTATCATAATTCTTCTGAGAATGAATTTAGAACAAATTTATTTTGGTTTATAGATTATAAATTTAACAAATATCAAAGAAAAAATATTTCCAAAAAAGAAGACTATATACTTTCCCATCTTTTGATATTTCCATTCTATAAGGGTAGAGATAATTTCTTTTGGATATTTCCATTAACGTTTACAGAGTATAAATCTATTGATGATTTTGATACTTTTACTGCGTTTCAATATATACAAAATAATTCTTATAAGTTTAGGTATAATTTTTTATATATTTGGGACTTTGCTTATAATAAAAAAAATGCAGCTAAAGTAAATTCAGATTTAGAAATAGAGTTACTATTCACTTCCTTTCATTATAGTGACACTAGTTCAAGTAACAAACAAAAGTTAACAAGTAGCACTAAGTTCTATGGGATTTGGGGGTATCTATTTGATTATCATAAATTTGATGATAAACTGAATCATGCAAATCTACTTTGGTTAGGTTATTATAATAAGGATAAAGAAATAACTCATAATTATCTACCATTCTATAGAGAAACAAAGACTAATGAATTTGATTCCAAAATTTATGGCCCAGTTCTATATACATACACTTCTAAAGAAAAAGAGTTAGAACTTGGGCTATTGGGTTTAGGATATTGGAATCTGAAGGATAGAAACAATTCCGAACCAGAAGAAACTTATGTTCTACTAGGAACATTATATAGAGAATATACTAAAAAAGAAAGAGGTTATAAGTCTAGAGGAAGTTTCTGGGGTTTTCTTTGGGAATACCAAACTGAAGAAGAAACGGGCTTTAAAAAATTTTCTTTCTTGAAACTTTTTTCTTATACTGTGGATGGAAAATAATATGTTGAAGGTATCTATAAAATCCAATCATCATTTATGCTTTATTATTAGTTTTTTTCTACTTAGTGCTGGATGTAATAAAGATCTTAGAAACATATCTTTGTTTTCCACAAAACTAAACCAAACAGACTTAGGTTTTTTAGAGCTAGATCAAAAAAAATCAATTCCATTAAATCTAATGAAAACAAATTTTGATCATTTTATTGATTTAAAAAATTCAATCCAAACTAATTCAAAGATTGAAAAACTGCAAACAGAAGATCTAATCAATACTTTTCCTTATGAATTTTCTGAATCAGACCAAATGAAACTCTATGCTGAGACTGCTGTTTGTCCATGGAATCATAAAAATAAATTATTGATGATTGGAGTTAGCTCAGGATTTCCAAAGAATGATACTGATGAAGGTTCAAAAGAAATTGTTGTGCTTTTGGATAACTCTGGTTCCACTAATGGGCTTCCATTACAAAAGGCAAAAAAGGAACTTATTGAATATATCACTAAGGATCTAAGACCTATAGACAAGATCAGTATAATTTTATTCAATGATAGACCAGAACTTATTTGGAATTCTACAACTGAATCAAATATTGCAACAATAGTCACTAAGATTCAAAAGATCAATTCTTATGGGGGAACAAATGTATTACCAGCAGTAAAACTTGGATTAAAGATATTAGAAAATTCTAAAATGAAAAAAAACTTAGTGTTGCTTACAGATGGAGATTTAGGTGGATTAAATCCTGATGAATTTAAGGAAATGTTTGCAACAAAAAAAATCAGTTTTAGCATCTTAGATTCCGTTGGGGGTAAAGAATTCTTAGATGATATCATGAAAAGTTTTATTAGTAATAAGATAATCCAGTATCAGTTAATTGACGAATCAAGAACAGGAATCATTGATTCCATTCTAAAAGAAAGAACTATAACGCTATCGACTAACGTTACCTCAGAATTAGTTTTAGATCCAAATATAGTTTCTAGATATAGATATGTAGGTCTAGAGACTGGAAACAAAGTAGATAAGGTTCTACCGATCACCATTGGGGATAGATTTACTTATGTTTCATTGATCGAAATAGAAACCCAGTCCGAGAATGAGATTGAGCTTGGCGAGGTTACCCTAAACTATTCAAAACAAGGTAGAACATTAAAGCTCAATGAGAAGATAAAGAATTCAACAAAAAATTACTATTATGCAAGTAAAGATTTTCAATTTGCATCAGGAGTTGCAGTTTTTTCAATGTTAGTGAACGATAGTCGAAGTCTTGGAGATAGTGACTACTATCTTGCTTATCATCTAGTACAAAACTCATTAGACTTTGATAAGAATCATTTTAGAAAAGATTTCTTTAGAGTATTACAAGACTATAGAACTCACCTCAAAAAAAATATTCGTTGACTAATAATTGATTTTAAATAGAAATCAATTACAAGAATCATGTTACCAATTCTATTTGCAATTTGGCTCGCACTACAAGAAGAAGCTGAAAGAATTCCAAAACTAACAAGCCCTTGTGTGCAGACCTGTGATTCCTATCTAGAGTGTGTCAAAAAATTAAAAACAGATTTCAGGCTCAAAGAAGAATCTTTTAAAAAAGAGTCCATCACTTGTAAAAATCTTTGTTTAAAAGAAGAAACAAATTTTGGGATGTGCTTTAGTGACGTAATGACTACCTGTGATGTGCAATATTTTTGTATGCAAAGACTTTTCAAAAAAACATATGTAGAAAAATCTAATCTATATGACTAAAATTAAATAATTTTAGCACAACAAGGAGTGTTCATGTTTTCAAAGACGTATTCAATTATTCTAGTTATAGTTCTTTTTACCAACTGTGGGTTCAATAGAATCCAAGAGTTAGACGAAAAAACAAATTCTAGTTTTGCAGAACTACTCAGTCAATATAAAAGAAGAGCGGATCTATTGCCAGGACTTTTGGAGATAGTAAAGGGTGCTGCAAATTTTGAAAAAGAAGTTTTAGTGGAAGTTGCAACTGCTAGAAGCAACCTAGGTTCAGTGAAGGCAAGTCCTGAACTTGTAAAAGATGAGGAGGCGTTCAAGAAATTTCTTTCAGCACAAAACCAACTCACTGGCTCTTTGCATAAACTGATGGGTTATACTGAAAAATATCCCGAGCTAAAGGCAAATCAGAATTTTAGAGACTTGCAGGCTCAATATGAAGGAACGGAGAATCGAATTGAAGTTGCAAGAGTTAGGTATATCAAATCAGTAGAGGAATACAATATCTATATTAGGCAGTTTCCAGGAATTCTTTGGGCAAATGCTTTTGGTTATAAGACCAAAACTTCCTTTAGTGTTGATAATGAAGATTCTATAAAAAAATTAGATCCTTCTATCAACGAAGCACCTAAAATGAAATTTGATTCAAAGTAACTAACTTGCTTGCACTAAATCCCAACTGAGAATTTTTGGGATTTAGTCTGTGAGGTTCTATGATTCATTTCCTAAATTCAATTTTTATCCTAACTATTTGCTTCTTAATTTCCTGTTCTAGTACTAAAGAAGTAAAAGAAAAAAAAACTCCTACAAAGAATTTTTATCCTGCGGGTGAAAAAGAAAAGATATTAGATGAAAAAGGAAATGAAACCAATATCACTGACTTAGATATAATCGATTTCCAAAAACCTTCAACCGATGCGAATGAAATGTTTAGAGTTATGATTTCCAGTGAAGGATACCAACTTCGCCAGATTCGGGCTACAGATAAAATTAGAAGAAAGCCTGATGAAGGTGGGGACAAATTCATGGTAGAGGAAATCTTAAAGTTTAACAAGATTGATAGAATTGATGATGGAACAGTGATTGTAAAACTAAACTCTAAGACAGGTAAGGTTGAGAATATCAACTTCAGAAGAATTCCTAGAATTTTTGATTTAGCAAAGTATATTCAGAATGATGCAACACGTTGGACTTTGGAGCATAAAAAAGAAGAAAATCCCGATATCACTAAGTTTATAGTTTCTTATGTAATCGTTCTCAAAAAAGAACTCAGCGATAACGAAGTCAAAGAAATGCTCAAAAAAGAAGTAAAGAAATACTAATTCTGATTAGTGATCATAGTCCTGAGGTACGAGAGTATTGTTATGCGATCGTATTTCAGGATGATGGAAGTTCTAGCTTGACTGGTTTATTAGAAAGAATATCTCCTGAATATTTATATTCCTTATTTATAGGATTCATAAAATCAACTTCTATTGGAAATGGAAAAAACAAAACACTTCCTTGGTCTAAAGAAAGATTAGGTTGATGCAGTGTTCTTGAAACTTCCATTCTAAAATAAAAACTTAGTCATTCAACATCAGAAATCCAGAATATTCTGTCAATTCCTAACAACATTTTTCTATACTTTAATGAATTTCACTATTATTTCTTGACTGGAATAAAGTAAATCTAGACAAAGAGAAACTATGATTTTAGAGCATGAACTGGAAAATTCACAGATAACTGAAGAAGAAAAAAAGCACAAGGTAAAAACAAAATCAGATGTGATTTTGATTGGTGCGGGTATAATGAGTGCAACACTTGGGATCATTCTCAAGGAACTAGAACCAGACCTAACTATCACTGTTTTAGAAAGACTTGATTATGCTGCTAGAGAAAGCTCTAATGCTTGGAATAATGCTGGAACTGGTCACTCAGCCTTTTGCGAACTCAACTACACTCCTGAAAAAGAAGACGGAAGCATTCCTATTTCTAAAGCAGTGAATATTGCTGAATCTTATGAAGTATCTAAAGAGTTTTGGGCATATTTAGTAGGTGAAAAAAAAATTCTAACACCAGAAGAATTCATTCACAGAATCCCACATATGAGTTTGGTTTGGGGGGAGGAGAACGTTAGTTTCCTTCGTAAACGTTATGCGGCATTGAAAACAAATCCGCTCTTTGAAGATATGGAATTTAGTGATGATCCACAAAAAATAGCCGAATGGATGCCACTCAATATGAAAGGCAGAGACAAAACAATTCCCGTTGCGGCTACAAGAATGGATATCGGTACTGATGTTGACTTTGGAACACTCACTCGTGGAATGTTTAAATACCTTGCAACTTTGCCTGGTGTTTCTGTGAAGTATCTGGAAGATGTAAAAGACTTAGAAAGAGAACCTGGAGGACTTTGGAATCTAACAGCTACTAACCAAGCAACACATGAAAAAGAACATCATGAAGCAAATTTTGTTTTTATAGGTGCTGGTGGTGGTTCCTTACCTCTATTAGAAAAATCTGATATACCTGAAGCAAAAGGTTTTGGTGGATTTCCTGTAAGTGGGCAATGGCTACGTTGCATTAATCCTGAAGTCATAGAAGCGCATAACGCTAAGGTATATGGAAAAGCTAACGTTGGTTCCCCTCCTATGTCAGTTCCACACTTCGATAGTAGAATGATTGGTGGTAAGAAAGAACTACTCTTCGGACCCTTTGCAGGATTTACGACTAAATTTCTAAAACGTGGTTCTTATTGGGATCTTGCAAAGTCTTTGGAAATTGGAAATATATTTCCAATGATTTCAGCAGGTATGCATAATTTTCCACTTACTAGATATTTAATCTCACAAGCACTTCAATCTCCAAAAGATAGAATGAAAGCATTGAAGGAATATTTTCCTGGAGCAAGAACCAAGGATTGGAAATTGGAGATTGCGGGAAAAAGAGTTCAGGTAATTCGTTCTGATGAAAAAGAAGGTGGGGTTCTGGAGTTTGGAACAGAAGTAGTATTTGCCAAAGATGGATCTCTCGCTGCTATGCTTGGAGCTTCCCCTGGCGCATCCACTTCAGTTTCCATAATGCTCGAAGTATTAGTAGATTGCTTTAAAACAAAAACTGCATCAGATGCATGGAAAGAAAAACTTACCAAGATGATTCCTATCTATGGCAAGTCGCTTGGTGATAGTAAAGAGCTTACCCAAGAAAGTAGAGCTAGGACAGCAAAGGTTTTAGGACTATAGTTGTTTAACTTGAGTTCGATATAAGGAATTTATCTCAAAGGCTATCTTGAGCACATTAGTAATTTTTTTTCTTACATCGAACTCAAGTTTAATAACTCTTGGGCGTCTTTTCCCGCTCTCAGCTCCAGTCAATAAATTTCACACTTCGAGAACCGCAGTGACCGAAATTAATTGACTACGCTTCGATCGGGGACGCAGGAGTTTTGTTGTTTACATTGAGTTTGTTCGAGTGCGGTTGAATGTCTTTATGTGAATTTTTCTTTTGTATCACTAACTCTTCTCTAGTTGTTCTAGTTGAGGAACTTTGTTCTGCTTGTGAGGGCTTTTCGGTGGTTGGTTTTTCGTAATAACTATTAAACTTTCAATAATTTATTTTGTAATAATTGTTTGTATGGCGAACACACAAAAATTATTTACGCCTAAAGGCAATTTTTTCTACCAGAGCGAAAATGTTAAAGCAAACACGATAACGAAAAACACCACTAAAATAAGATACCAGAACTGTTTGGACTACCCATTAAAAAACGGACATGATTTTAAGCTGCTCGTTTGTAATACATTTTCTTAAAATCTACAGGATTAGTAAAGTTTAATTTTGAATGTATTCTTTTCCTATTATAGAATAAATCACTTCTTGCTTCTTTTAGTTAGAATTGTCTTCAACTTTCATCCTTTATTTCATTTCTTCATTCAGATTACATTTGAAGTCTGGGTAATAAAAGGATTAAATATAAAAATCATTCTATTTCAAAATCAACTTTACAATACAAGGTAGATTTACTCAAGTAAAGTAATGGAAGTATTGATTCTCACATTCTTATTATCATTTCTTTTATACATTCTATTCTATATTCCATATACTTTTTTACTTATCCTACTTTTCTCTTGGAAAGTAGAATTTAATTCTATTGAAAATATGAGCAGAGTCTTTCTCATTTTAGGAGTTTTATTAACTCTAATGATCTATTTTGATGATAGGAAAAAAAATATAGCTAACCACAAAAGTATTCCAGAAAAAATAAAATTTCTTTTAATCATTGTTAGTGCTTTTCTCATTTCATTTTTTTTATTCATACTAAAACCATTTTCTAGTTTAAACTATTTGACTTAAGATAAATATCATGAAAACTAGATTATGAAAAACGTATTCACTAAATCAGATAAGGTTCAATCATAAAATGAAATTTCTTCTATCAATTTGTCTC
>JANRLP010000126.1:0-18339 GCA_033762425.1 Leptospiraceae bacterium | reverse complement strand
CATAAATAATCGTGGATATTTTACATAAAAAAAACCCAGTTACAATTAGTTTTTTTTTCTTGACTTAAATATTGAATAAAATATTAATCGAAGTCTATGAAAATGATTTTATTAATTATTCTCTTTCTTTTTAATTGCAGTGGTCCCTATGACAACTGCGTCAAAGAAAATCAAAAGAAAAACCTTGGCTACCTTTCTGCAGCAATAAATTGCTCTGGAACTAATGCAAACCGAAACCAATGTGATCTTTCTTTAGTAAACATTGCAGTAAATACTATATTCTATCCATCCTATTGTGATGGCAGTGAAAAATAAATCTGTTTCCTAAATTAACTATCCTAAAAAAACTTGAATCTGAATGTTTAGATTTGATCTAGAGAAAGTTAAAGCTCAAGTTACTGACACTGAGAAGGAAAAAGCACTTTCTTCTCACTATACTAAAGCAACTGGATACATACGTTATCTTGTCTTCTTTCATTTTATTCTTGCCTATTGCCTTGTTTTCTACTATGATACTTGGGGAATAACACTCGGTGTATCCATTCCTCTGCTTCTGATTTTTTTTCTAATCACCACAACCTATCCTTATTCTAGGATCACAAGAATCATTGTTGGTATGGTTCTTCAAACTTTTATGATGTTGCATATATATCAGCTACATGGACAAGCTGAAATGCATTTTTTCTTTTTTACTTCTATGTCCATCATGATCCTATACCTTGACTGGGTTGCTGTAGCTGTTATTGCAGTCTATGTAGCAATTCAACATTTCTCTTTCATGATACTACACAATTCAGGTGTTAAGATTTATTTTTTCCAAGAAGAATATCTAGGCTTCACTAAAATGTTCTTTCATTTTGCTATTGCAATCTTTCAAGCAGTGCTTAGTGCATTCTGGGCATATTTATTTAGAAAAAATATTTTAGAGAACTACTACTATACTAGAGCATTCGAAGAATATACTCAAAAACAAATTGAAGGCAAAGAGAAAGTAATCCTAAATCTTGCAAATGATCTAGGAATCATGTCTGCTAGCGCAAAAGAATCATACACAATGATTCATCAAAGCACAAATGAAATTGCTATTTCCATCCAAAAAATGGCTGAAGGTGCTAATAACCAAGCACTTCTAGTTGAACGAAGTCTAACATCTTCTAATTCTCTTGACCAAAGAATTAATCATTTAATGCAAGATTCAGAAATCCTAATTAACGATACTTCAAAAATGAAAGAGCAAAATAAGCTTAGCAAAAAGGAAATTTTTAATCTTAAAGAAAAATTTGAAGCAAATACTGAAGCCACAGAAAAGGTTAATCAAGCAATCAATGACTTAAGTGAAAAATCAAAGTTCATTATCAGTATCATTGAGAAAATTAAATCTATTGCAGATCAAACCAATCTACTCTCGTTAAACGCTAGTATTGAAGCAGCAAGAGCCGGTGAAAGTGGAAGAGGATTTGCTGTAGTAGCAGGTGAAGTTGGAAAGCTTGCAGATGAGTCTTCTAGATCGACTAAAGAAATCACAGATCTAGTTTTTGAAATTAGAAAGCTTATTGAAACAGTTTCAAATGAAATGAAATCAGCTGAAACTGCTGTGAAAAGTTCTAACAGTTTCATGAACAATACTATTTTTTCCATTACTGAAATGGAATCAACTACGACTAACGTTGCACCCAGAAATGAAAGTATTGTTGAAAGCATCAATGGAATGAAAGATGCTAAAGAGAAAGTACTTGACTATACAAATAAAATTCTTGATGTAACTCGTGAATTTGCTGCTTCCAGTGAAGAAATTAGCTCAGCTACTTCTGAACAAACAAACATGGTGAATTCTCTTCTTGAACAAATCCAAACTCTTGAAGAAAAAATCAATACCCTTGTTTCAGCAATGAAAATTGAAGACTAGAGTTTATACTTTTCGATAACCTCATCAATATCACCTAGCCCAATGGATCGAATTGCTGCTTCAGCGTCATTGATTATATCAATTAGTTCTAAATTTTCCATTGGAAAGAAATCTTCTTTTAAAAAAACTTCTCTTGTTTTTTTCCCAATAGTTTTATTTCTAACTCCAATTCTAATTCTTATAAATTGAGTAGATCTTAGAGAATTTGCAATAGATGCAATTCCTAAATTGTTTTTAGTATCTCCACCTCTCTCTACAACAATTTGTCCAAGATCTAAATCAATATCCTCATGAATTACTACAATATCATGAACCTTAATTTTCAAAAATGATGCAATATATAAAACTGATTCACCAGAAAGATCACTAAAGGTCTGGGGCTTGAGTAAGACAACCTCGTCCCCCTCAAACTCACCTCTACCAATTAGTGATTTTTTCTTTTTCGTCTTGATTTCAATACCAATATTATTCGCTAAAACATCTAAGATTTTAAATCCGATGTTAGCTCTATTGTTATGGTATTTATCACCAGGGTTTCCCAGACCAACGATTAGTTTCAATTTAGTCTCGGGCTATTTTTTCTTTGCTGCAGGAGCGGGTGCTGCTTTTGCTGCTGGAGCCGCTTTGGCAGCAGCCTTACCTTTTGCACCTTTTTCAACAGCTTTTTCAGTTCTTTCAGCTGCAAGAATTGCTTTAGTTTTATTCACTGAAGTAACGATCGGATCCCCATTTACTAAAATCTCCCAACTCTTAGGTGTTGGTAATTGACTGATCTTAATTGTATCACCAATTTCAAGATTAGTTACATCTAAAACTAATAAGTCTTTCATATCTTCAGGGGCAGACTTTACTTTTATTTCATGAATGATATGGACAAACTGACCACCAGCTTTTGAACCTTTAGCTATTCCTGTAGTTTTGATCCCAACTTTGTAAATAATTTTTTTACCAGGAATCACTCTATAAAAATCAGCATGTCTTATTTCATTTGAACCAGGAACACGTTGAATTTCTTTTACAATTGCTTTGAATTTTTCACCTTCAAGATCAATTTCGACTAACGTCGCAGGACGAATTCCAGAATCGATAATTTTTTTCATATCTGATTCCAAAACTGAACCAGAAACTGCTTTTCCATTAGAAACCACATTGACTGGAATACTTCCCTTTGCTCTTAATCTGTTGTTCTGGTTCTTACCAGTCTCAGTTCTTTTTGCTACTTTTAATTCTAAGTTGCTCATTTTTGTCCTCTTCTTTGTTTAAATAAATAGTGAGCTTATTGACTCTTCTTTATGAATTCTACTAATTGCTTGTGCAAAAATTGGTGCTACCGATAACACCATCAAATTGTTAATATTCTTTTCTTTTGGAATAAGTATTGTATTGGAAAGAACAATTTCTTCGAAAGGAACACTGTTCAAACTATCTACAGCTTTTCCCGATAGAACTCCATGTGTAGCACAACACATAACTGATTTTGCACCATTTTCCAGAAGTGCATTAGCTGCTTTACATATTGTTCCAGCAGTATCCATCATATCATCTAGCAAGAGACAATTTTTACCTTTCACCTCACCAATGATATTCATTACTACTGATTCATTAGCTTGTGGTCTTCTCTTATCAATGATAGCTAAACTTGCATTCACTTTCTTACCTAAAAATCTTGCTCTCTCAGCACCACCAGAATCTGGAGAAACAATGACTAAGTCTTCTTTATTTTTGGAAATAAGATATTTCTGGAGCACTGCTGAAAAAAATAAATGATCAACAGGAATATGAAAAAAACCCTGAATCTGGTCTGCATGAAGATCCATTGTTAAAATTCGATTAGGTCCAGTTGTTTGAATTAAATCAGCAACCATCCTTGCGCTAATAGGAACTCTAGGCTCTACCTTTCTATCTTGTCTTCCATAACCATAGTATGGAATCACTGCTGTAATTCTTCTTGCAGAAGCTCTTCTTACAGCATCAATCATTAGTAGTAATTCCATTAAATTATCATTTGCAGGATTGCTGACAGGTTGAATAATAAATACATCTCTTCCACGAACATTCTCTTCAATTTTTACAGCAATTTCACCATCTGAAAATCTTTTGATCGTTGCTTTACCAAGTTCAATTTTCAAATTAGAACAAATTTCCTCTGCAAGAAGGCGATTAGAATTTCCGGAAAATACTGCTAGATTATTCATAATGATACTTTAGACTCTTCTAATATAGAATTTAGATATTGTAAATCTTCTGGTGAGTTCACTCCAGAACTCTCAACTGAATTCTTAAGTAAACTAGCGTCTACATTATACTGATTTTCACGATAAATTTTGATTAGATCCGGAAGGTAATATTCACCTTGAGCGTTATTTGTCTTGATTGTTTTTAAATATTCAAAAACTTTTGGTGACTCAAAAACATATGTTCCTGTGTTGATCTCAGAAACTTTTTTTTCGTCTTCATTTGCATCTTTCTCTTCAACAATAAATAATAACTTATCATTCTTATCTCGAATGATTCTTCCATATCCTTTGGGATTAGGCATATCTGCTGAAAGAACTGTGGCACCATTTTTACTTTCTACATGATGATTGATTAAACTACGAAAACTATTTCCTGAAATTAATGGGACATCTCCACAACATACAAGGATTTGTCCATGATAGTTAACTAAAATAGATTCAGTCGAAAGCAAAGCATGACCTGTTCCCAATTGTTCTTTCTGTTCTGCAAATTCAATTTCATGTTCATTTGAGAGTAAATTGATCACCACTTCTTTTTTATAACCAACCACTACTACTATCTTAGTAACACCTGCTAGTTTTAAATTATCAATTACATGTTGGATGAGTGGTTTTCCCGCAAGTAGGGTTGCGACTTTCGGAAGTTCAGATTTCATTCTTGTGCCTTTACCAGCAGCAAGGATTACAGCGATGATTGAATCTTTCATTTGGCTCTCTTCTCAAAATTTTGCTGGGCTGCTAGGATTCGAACCTAGGGAATGGCGGTACCAAAAACCGCTGCCTTACCACTTGGCGACAGCCCAATTAAAAACTGAAAGAAACAAATGAATAGTTAGAGAATTTTTTCTCTAGAAAACGTTTCGCTTCTAGATTCGCAGTGCTAGAGATTCCAAAAAAACAAGAACCACTTCCTGTCATGGATACAAACTCAAGCCCAGTTCCTAACATTTCCTCTTTGAGCACTTTTAATTCTGGAAAAGAAGAAAAAGCATGATCCTCAAAGTCGTTTCTCAACAGAGTAGAAAGTCCACCCCAGTTCCCTGCTTCTAACATTTCCCTGAAACTAACTTTCAATTCACCATAATTTTGAGACTCTATGTCGAGTAAAGGTTTTTTTAAAGATTCAAACGCAGTTTTAGTTTCTATAAGCATAGGTGGAACTGCTAATACTCCAAAACCACTCGCAATTGAAACGGGAAAAATTTTTTCTCCAATACCTTGGACCAATGCATGATGATTCTGTAAAAAAAAAGGGACATCAGCTCCTATCTTTCCCGCAAACTCCAAAAACTCAGAGCTAAATTTTCCATTATACAGAAACTTAATTAGACTAGCTGCATTCGTACTGCCACCGCCTAATCCACCTCCTGTGGGAATTCTCTTTTTCAAATAAATTTTTAATCCAGAAATTTCTTTCCATTGTTTCATCTTTTCAAAAGTTTTGAACAAAATATTCTTTGTATAATCCCCTCGTTCAGAAACCTTTTCAAATTCATTCCACCTAGTACCGACTAGTTCATTTTCAGAAATTAATTCTAATTTACCTGATTTAGTATTTTCAAAACTAATTTCATCCCCAAAGCTAATCTTTAGAAAGATTGATTCTAATTCATGATAGTTATCTTTTCTTTTATGAAGGATTCTGAGACCTAAGTTTACCTTAGCATGTGAGATCATAAAATTAATTCAGGAACTTGAATTCGGTTTAGGTCTTCTATAAATTCTTGCCTAAGTACATCTGGGGAAATTAGTATCACAGAGGTTCCAAATGCTTTAAGATTTTGAAAAAACCACTCTTTCTCTATAATCTTGACTTTTGCTTTTACATAACTATTATCATTAAAAATGAATTTGCGTTCTATAATTTCTAAATTAAATAATTTTGATAAGTTATAATAACTTTGTTTTTCGAAAAGGATTTGAGCAATGCTAGACTCTTCTTTATTGGTTTGGATAAATTCTTTGAATCCTTGAATATGTTGGTTCAATTTTTCTAATGCAGGTTTATTAGAAAATTCTATTTCTAAAATTTTTAAATTCCTGATTTCTTCTAATCTAAAAGTTCTGAGATCTTTTTTTTCAGTACAATAGGCAATTAAGTATTTTGATCCCTCATCAAAAATAATCCACGGTTCAACGATTCTATTTTTGGGTAATTCTTCTGATCTTTTTTGATAGTCAAATTGAATCTGTTTTGACTTCTCAATTGCCTCTTGTAAAATTTTAATCTTCAATTCATGCTCAATAAACTCTGAATAAGGAACTATTCTTTTAATCCTTTCTTTAATGTTCTGAAGTAATTCTAATTTTTGTGTATCATTTTTTTTGGAAATAATTTGTTTATCAATTGTTTCTCTTAGTGAGTTCCATTCAGAAACTGAAAGACCTATTGCTTTATCTAAATTGACGGGGAGATTCATTTTCAGTTTCTCGCCATCAAAATCAATTTCAATGTAATCTGCAGGAGTATAAGGAAAAGTCCCAACCATAAACAACTCTCCCAATTCCTGCTTAATTTTTTTAGTATCACCTTGACTGGAAAAATTTGCAATTTCTTCTAAACTCATCCCATTATTTGTAGAGAGTAATTTAATCAGTCCAAGTTTTTGCTTTAATCTTTCATTGACCGTACTCATTTTTTCTCAACTTTTTCTTTTACCTTAAAAAGTAAAAAATCTATTCTTTCATTTTTCTCTTGAAAGTATTCATCCTCTTTTTGGTGCAATAGTTCAATCTCCCCATAACCAGTAAATTTAAATCTTCCAAATCCTTCATTACTAGAATAGAATTTTTGAAATAACTCTCTTGCCCTCTTTTCAGTTTTTTTTAGGTTCAATGCATTGTCCCCCGCCTGTGAAGAATGGGATTGTAGTTCTACTCCGTAACCGGGGTAGTCATTTAAGATACTCTTTACCTTAGAAATCATAGAACTTTCATCTTTTTTACAAATATATTCAGGAATCGAAATTCTGATTCTCTCTTTGCTATCATATAGAGCGAGAATTCCTGTTTCAAACTCTCTAAGAAAATAGGTCTTATGGTTTCCTGAACTATCTCTGAAGGAAAAATAAATTTCTAAATTCGCAAGACTGGAAACTATTGTTCCAAGATCTGTGTAACCATCCCATAATATTTTTTTGGGAAGGACATTATAACCTTTCCATTGTTTAATTATCTTTCTTTTTTCCTTTCCCTCTTTTGAATAGGACTCTACAATCGAGAGTTTCCAAGTTGTAAGTGGTAAGTTTTCTACTTTTAAAGAAATCGTTAGAATATCATTTTCCCCATCTCCATCTGGAGTAAAATTCTTTTCAGGGCTAAGTTTTACTTTAAACTTTACATCAGAATTGTTTACAGTAAATTTCCTAGGTTCTGATTTTATAGTTTTGTTTGGTGATACTATCGTTCCGTAATAAGAATATTCTCCATCATCTAAAAAATCCCCTTTAGTATTTTTCCCATTCCATATTATCCCTTCGCCTGGAATCTCAGCTCCAGTCAAGAAAGCGATCTCTTTATTAGAAGAATCTAATATAGCAATTCTATAGTTATCTATTTTCTTTGTTTCAGAAGGAATCAGTGCTTTGAAGTTAATTGTATCATTAAATCCATCACCATTTGGTGAAAAACTATCATTCGATGATACTATATCAAATGATTCAATTGAATTAGAAAGTTTGATCGATTCAACTCTTGAAGTGAATTGATTCTCTGAAAAGTCTTCACCAACTAGTTCGTAAACATATAGACCAGATTTTTGTGGAATTCCTCTATCATCTTTTCCATCCCAAATGATAGCCTTGGGTATCCTTGTTGCTTCCCAAAAATAAGTTTTCACTGGAATTTTTTTCTCATTTATAAAACTCGCCTTAAACCTATCAGTGAATTCAGAATTCCAGTCTTGCTTAATTAGGATTGTATCAGAGTTTCTATCCCCATTGGGAGTAAAAAATTTATTTTCAGGACTTACTCTAGACTCTGGAAACAATGTATCTAAATAGAAGTAATTTCTTTGAGATGTATAAGTGCTGCCATCCGAATAGGTTGCATGAAATTGAAAAAAATATCTTCCATCTCTTGGAATTTTACCTTCCTTATCAACTCCAAGCCATTCGATTTTTTCTGGAATTTTGATTTCTCTTTGAGCGAGTTTTTCTGAACTTCGGAAAATACTTGATAGCACACCTTTTTTTTTATGTCTTAGGTCAGATTGAAATTCTCTAATGAGCTTTCCAAGTTCATCTTTAATATACAAATTCCAAAACTGAACTTCTTTGGGATTTTTTTTCTCAATACTAATTTCTAGTGTATCCAAAATTCCATCATTATTAGGGGAAAAATAAATCTTTGGAATCTCTAAATGAAAATCTTCTTCTGCATGAATTGAATTCAAAGAGAATAATAGAATTAGTAAAAGTTTATTCATTGATACTCTGGTTTACTCTTCCAATCAAAATATGTTTTTGGAAACAATGTGTCCCAAATGGGAACTAGCAAGGAACAAAAAAATAAACTCCAGATTAGCCCTACTTGTTTGAAGAAATAATATTGCCAAACAAATGCTAGAAAGGCAACCAAAACTGCATGAAATATTTTTACATATTCTTGATTTGGCAATGTTCTTGGATCAGTAATCATAAAAAAAGTAAAGAGTAATAATGAACCACTATTCATTTGATGAAAAAAAACTTTTAAATCATAACCAAAGTACAAAACTCGAATAAGAATAAAGCTGGAATATGCAAGAAAAAAGCTAATACTAACCAAACTCACAGTGGCTCTGCTTGCTACAAAGAAACCAAAAATTATCAACCAAATACTAATTGTTAGATCTGTTCCCCACTGTCCTGGTGAGACCCAGTTTCCGGGAAATAGTGTAATTCCTAAAATCACACCGAACATTGCAGGATTAAAAATATGCTTACCTTGATAACGAATTAGAAATTTAGAACTAATAATTATAAAAGCAATCAGCGGGTGAACCCAAATAGTATCACTTCGTAATAGTAAAGAAAGTCCTGTACAAGAAATGATTGCACTCAAGATTCCTCTTTCAGAAATATTGAGAAAGCGAATCCATAAAATTTGAGTTAGTATTCCTGAAATGAACGTTAGTAGAATTTGCTCTAAATGAATCGAGAAATCTCTAATAAAAACTCCAATACCAAGTAATGATAACATTAAAACTATTTGTAGGACTCTAATGTCTTTGAAAAAGAAATTTTTTAGTTTCAATATCATTGCTAGGTCCTCCCTATCAGAGTCTAGTTGTAGGATTTACTCTTTCGATTCTTGAACTTCTTTGGTTTCACTTCTAGGAGAATATTTAGAAAGATCTGCTAGAGAAAAAATTAACCATTTCCTGTTAAAGAACCCTTTCACTTTTTTAAAGGAGTAGGAGCTACTTTCTTGAATTTCATTTTGATCAGCTTTAATTGTAAGCTGAATTGGTTGAATTCTAGTCCAATCGTAAAAATTTATTGAATCTTCCCTACTAACTTCATTTTGGATATCACCAAAAACCAGATTCATGCCTGCATCATCAATCCAGATGTAAAAACTTGTTCTTTTCTTATTTGATATTACAGATTGTGTATGATCGTATTGCGATATTACAACTGCGAGATGTTTTCGATCAATATTCTCGAACACTTGGACTAAATCAGGACAAAGTGAATCTAACTCTTTAGCATGAAAAACATAGTCTCTAATTTGATTAATCCTAGTAGATTTGGTGAATTTAATTTCACCTAGAATTCCAATTAATTTTTCTGCACTGATTTTATAAGGATGTCCAAAAGTATTCTTCAATAACTCTTTATCTGGGGTTTCATCCCTTTCTAGTTTATAGAAGGCAGAATTTGCAGTGGAAAAAATCAGTCGTTTACTTCTGAACTCACCTGCACAAGAAATAATGATCCCAAAAGCAAGATAAAGTAAATAAAATTTATGCATTAATTATTTCCCTGTAGAATTCAAACTCAGGAAAATCTTTAAAAAAATCTTGAGTGGTTTTAACTTTAATGATGCTATGAATTCCTGATAGTTGAAATACTGCGGATAAATTTTTATTAAGATTGAATATATGAATAGTAGTGCCTAGTTTTTGCATCTCACCAGTAAGTTTGATAAGCGAACCCATTCCAGAAGAATCCATAAATTGTACTTTACCAAAGTCAAAAATAAGTCTAGAAAGTTTAGGTGATTGTTTCAAAATTTCAGTAACAGCATTATAGTAGTCTTTTGAATTTTCCATTAAGACATCTCCTTCAATTTGAATGAGAAGACTTTCAGATATTAACTTTGAATAACTAATCATAAACTACCTCAGAGTGGAGCCAAATCTGTAGCTTGTAAATTTTTGATGACATGAGGGTTGCCCTCTTTGTCATTATAAACCACTGCTATTCCATCCTCACTTACCTCTACAATTTCGACAACTGAATTTGTGAGAATGAACACTCCTTGGTGAATAAAAGTTTTCTTTATGAGTTTGACTTTTTCGCCTTCGATCAAACCGTTTCCTTCTTCAGATATATCTCTTTGCCAGTTTTTTTCATGACATCAAAAATATGAAGTTGTTTGCTATCTACTCTAGTTCCTACATCATAAAGTGCATCAGTAAAGTCAGCACCTTCCAATTTGGCTCCAGATAGCTTAGCCCATCTTAGATCAGCACCTTTGAAGTTGGCATTTTTTAAATTGCAGCCATTTAGGAAAGCTCCACGAAGATTCGCTCCAGAGAAGTTAGCATTTTCAAAATCATTATTCTGAAGAAATGCATTATGTAGATTAGAGTTAGAAAAATCTACTCCAACCATAGATTCTTTTTCAAGAATGATACTAGATAGGTCTTCACCACTCAAAGAACCTTTTTCTTCAAGAGTTTTCATAGCTTTAGCTCTTGTGACTCTTTTTTCTTTGGGCACACCTGCACCAGTTTTATAGTCTTCTAGTGCCTGTTTGAATGCAGCAATCGCTGACTGTGGATAGTTCTTTCTTCTTTCAGGGAAGGAAAATTGTTTTTCAATGTCTTCTTCTGTAATGGATTCAGCTTCATCTATAGTCTTATTCTTAGCAATTTCAGTGACCATAGCAAGCGCAGTGACTCCAAAACCACAGCCAGTTGTTGTATAGCTAGCATCAATAATCTTATCTTCATCAATTTTAAGATAGATTCGATAGCCATCGCCACAACCAACATTTCTATAGCTAGAAACTACAGTAGCATCTTCCATCTCTCTGTAGTTCATTCGATTATCGTTGATTTCTTTATACTTTTGAAAGTCCATTGTTAGTCCTTATAGTTTAGACTTATTAGAATCATTCTAAAATCAAGAACTATTTCATTTTATATTTTTTCTTAAACTTATCAACTCTACCTGTAGCACTTACAGATCTAGCTTTATCAGTATAAAAGGGGTGACAATTAGAACAAATCTCTACTTGAATATCACCTCTAGTGGACTTAGTATCAATGATTGTTCCACAAGATGTACAAGTGATTTTTGCTACAACGTATTTTGGGTGAATATCAGCTTTCATGAAACTTCTCCTATGTGTTCATACTTGCAAGAAAGGCTTCATTTGTTTTGGAACCTCTCATTTTATCGAGCAATAATTCCATACTTTCCGTGATGCTCATAGGGGAAAGTACCTTTCTAAGTATGAATACTTTTTGCAACACATCAGGTCTAAGAAGAAGCTCTTCTTTTCTAGTGCCTGATTTATTGATATCAATCGCAGGGAAAATACGTTTGTCAGAAAGTTTTCTATCAAGATGAACTTCCATGTTACCTGTTCCCTTAAATTCTTCAAAGATTACCTCATCCATTTTAGAGCCCGTATCAATTAGAGCAGTGGCAATGATTGTTAGCGAGCCACCTTCTTCTAGATTTCTTGCAGCACCAAAAAAACGTTTTGGCTTGTGGAGCGCATTGGAGTCAACACCACCAGAAAGAATTTTTCCAGAAGTAGGGATAACTTGGTTATAAGCACGAGCAAGCCTTGTAATCGAATCTAGAAGAATCACTACATCTCTTCCATGTTCTACAAGACGTTTTGCTTTTTCAATTACCATCTCTGCAACTTGAACGTGTCGTTGTGCGGGTTCATCAAAAGTTGAACTAACCACTTCTCCCCTAACATTTCGAGCCATATCCGTTACTTCTTCGGGACGTTCATCAATTAATAGAACAATTAGAAAAACTTCGGGTTGGTTGGTTGTGATAGCGTTAGCGATGCTCTGCATTAGAACTGTTTTTCCCGTTCTAGGAGGTGCAACGATCAAGGCTCTTTGACCCTTTCCAATGGGTGCCATTAAATCCATGATTCTTGTATCTAATTGGCTTGGAATGTATTCTAGGTTTAATTTTTTGTTGGGGTAGAGTGGTGTCAGGTTATCGAAAAGTGCTCGTTTATTAGCAACATCAGGAGTGACTCCATTCACAGATTCCACTCTTAACATAGCAAAAAATCTTTCTGCTTCTTTTGGTGGGCGAATTTGTCCTTCAACAGTGTCACCTGTTCTCAGACCAAAGAGTTTGATTTGGGAAGGAGAAACATAGATGTCATCAGGACTTGGAACATAGTTATAGTCAGTGGAACGAAGAAAGCCATAGCCATCAGGGAGTTTTTCCATTACTCCAGAGGCAAACACTTGACCATCTCTTTCTGATTGAGCTTGTAGAATTGCGAAGATTAAATTTTGTTTTTTGAGTCCATTGGTATTTTCGACTCCCATTCCCTTTGCAATTTCGATTAGATCTGCAACAGATTTTTGTTTTAGTTTAGTAAGATCGATTGGATCAGGAATAGGTCCTTCATACTTTTTACGTTTACGAAAACCAGAGTTTCCATTATTGCCATTTTGTCTTGAGTGAGTATCACCATTTGATTCATTACTGATTGGTGCGGAAAGGACTGAACCGTCCTCGGAAAGTAGTTGTTCGTGTTCGAGTGTTTCTTCTTTTTTTCTGATTGCCATAGGGTTTATTTGAAATTTTAGGATTTTTTACCATTTGGGTAGTGTATAAAAATTGTTTTCTTCAAAAAAGGGACTTGAATCAAATTTAGATTTACAAGTTCAAAGTGAAGAAATACACATTCCCAAGATTAGGAATATAATTTCTGATACCATACTGTAAACTTTCAAAATTTTGTAAATAAGAATTTTCAAAAAAGTTGATTCTGGATTGAATATATTGAGTCGTAATTAATATGCTACCAGAAATTAAAATATTTACATTGACATTTGAAGGTGATTCATGAACGTTACATTCTTTCGATAAGATAAAATCGTTATGTTCTTCCTAGAAAAGTTGCAAGAAATATCAATCAGAAAAAGATTATTGACACTACTTTTTGTCAATTTATTTTCTTTAGCATCTTTGGGTGCTGTTGGAATTTTTTTTACAATACAACTAAAAGAGAAAATCTTAACTTTAAGCGAAATCACAGATAACTCAAGAGAAGTTCAGGTTAGTTTTAAAAAGCAAGTTCAGGAATGGAAGAATATTTTGCTCAGAGGGGAAACTGAGTTTAAAAAGTATAGAGATAATTTTTTCAAAGAATCCAACAAGGTAGATGAACTCCTAAAAAATTTAGAAGCCAAACTAAAGGACGATACATTAAAAACAAAAGTCCAATCCTTAATTCAAGAAAAAGATAAGGTAATGAAAAAATATGCTGAAGGAATCAGTGCTTATCAAGAAACGGATCCAGTAAATAGTGCAAAGATATCTGATAAAATAGTTAAGGGAATAGATCGTAAATTCACAGATGAGGTAGATCTTTTGGTCAAAGAAACCAAAAAAATGGAGACCACTGAATCAGAAAAAATCATTCTAAGAAGTCAGTTAATCACTTTTGGAATTTTGATTTTTGGTATTTTCTATAGCTTTGCAATTAACTTTTATATGATGAAAAGTATTCATCAACCAATTGAATATTCAAAATCTATTGTAACAGAAATTGCAAGAGGAGATCTAACTAAGAGAGCGAAAATTCTTGGTAATGATGAGATTGGAAGTTTACAAATTTGCATTAACCAAATGGCAGATAATATTTCTAATTTACTTGGACTTATCAAACATAGTGTTGACGTAAGTCATAACTCTACAGATGAACTCAATCAACTCGCAGACAAATACCAAAAGATTTCAGATTCTATCAGCGACTCAGTTAAAGAAGAAATTGAACTTCTAAAAAAGTTAATGCAGAATGCAGATAACACTGATAATTCAACCAACAGAATTCAAAAAAGTATAATTTCTGTGAATGAAAAAATTGATCTATTGTTTTCAACTCAAACAAGTTTTGTGAAAGCACTAGAAGTACTTTCTAAAAGTAATAATCAGTCACATGAAGCAATTAATGCAGGAAAAATAATTGTTCAAAAACTTGATTCTAATATTGCAGCTACTGAGGAAGCGTTTAAAAGAATTGCAACAGTAACTGCATTGATTCAGAATATTTCCAAGGAAACAAATCTTTTGGCTTTAAACGCATCCATTGAAGCAGCAAGAGCGGGTAACGCTGGATTAGGCTTTTCGGTTGTAGCAGAAAATATTTCAAGGCTTGCAAGTGAATCCATGAGTCAAGTAAATGAAATAAAATCTTCAGTTTCCGTAACAGGGGATGCGATCAAAAACTCAGTGCAAGCTTCCGAAGAAGTACGAGTTCTTTTTCAATCCTTACTTCAGAGTTCAGCAAAAAATGAAACCAGCATGCAAGAGTTTCAAGAAGCAATGAAAGAACAAACTGAGGCTTTAAATGTAATAGGATCAGAGATTCAGGAATTCCAAAAGATTACTGACTCACTTCAAAATGATTTAAAAGTAGAGAGAAAGATTATTTCATCAATTGGAATGGAGACTGATAAAAACTCAGACTCTTCTAAGTATACTAAAGAAAATTCAATTGAAGTCAGAAAATTAGTGAGCAATTTGTTGAATGATATTAAGAATACAAGCGAAACACTTTCTAAATATAAAACTTGATTAATGACTTGACACTAAGCAAAGAGTTTAGAGAATTATGTCATGTTTGAACAAATTGCAGATAAGGCATTTTTTTTGTGGATCACAGTTGGAGTCTTTCTTTGTATTTTAGAATTTATAGTACCTGGTGTATTTATAGTCTTTCTAGGGCTAGCAGCAATCTTTACTGGAATGATACTATATTATACTGGAATTAATTTTTATATGCAGCTAATCGTCTGGGCAATCTCTTCTGGACTAATCATTGTTGCAGGAGCACAGTTTATGAAAACACTGTTCCCTTCAAATAAAAAATTTGAGCCTACAATGGATGAAAGTGTTGCGGGAAAACTAGTTAAGGTTGTAAAGAAAGTTAGTACAGAAAAAGGAGGACGCATCATGTTTAATGGAACAGAATGGGATGCGGTTTCTATAGATGGAGAAATTGAGGAAGGAGCGCAGGCAAGAATCTTAGAAAGGAAAAATTTAACTTTTTTAGTTACAAATGAAAATGAATAGATAGTAATGCTTGCCGAAAATATTTATTTCCCAAAGGATTTTTTAAGTAGATCCAAATTAATTCTTACAATTGCGGTAATACTCTTTTCAGTTCTTTTTTTAAGAGTAGTCTATTTAAGTTTTTTCAATAATAATATAACAGAAGCTAAGTATGAGACAAGAATTCAAAGAGGAGTAATTTATGATAGAAGAGGAATGGAATTGGCACTTTCCCATGACTCTTCTACAGTGGGGATCAATCCTGAAGAGATAGAGGTTTATGATAGAAGTTTTACTGCAGAGAAGCTTTCTCAGGCTACTTCTATTCCAAAGGAAAAAATTGAATCTTTGATTTTGGAAAAAGATAAATATTTTTTACTTAAAAGAGAGATAGATAATAATTCAGCAAATAGAATCAAAAACATGGCTCTACCTGGTGTAAGAATTGAAAAGGAATATAAAAGAATTTATCCAAATGGAACGTTAGCTTCTAATCTACTGGGTTTTACTGGCATGGATGATAATAAGGCATTATCAGGGCTTGAACTAATTTATAATAATGAGTTACTTACACCAACTGATAGTGATTTACCTAGAGGTTATGATTTACATCTAACGATAGATAGTTTGATTCAATACAGACTTGAGGCTGCATTAGGAAAAGCTTATAAAGAAACAGGATCCAAGAAAGCAGTTGGAATTTTCATGGAAGTTAGCACAGGAAAAATTCTGGCAATGGCAAATTTTCCTAATTTTGATCCAAACAATTATGCAGAATCACCAGTAGAATCCACAACTAATTGGGCAATTAGACATGTATATGAACCAGGTTCTACGATGAAGATTTTCATGGTGATGTTTTTATTGAATGAAAAGTTAGTCACACTTGATGAAAAATTTTTTTGTCCAGGTTATGTTGAGTTTGGCGATAGAGTTGTGCGTTGTGCGGGAGCACATGGGATAGTTGATTTAGATGAGATATTACAGTATTCATGCAATGTGGGAATTATAAAGGCAATCCAAAAAATTAAGGATGATAAATTATTCAAATATATGAGTAAGTTTAAGTTTGGTCAGAGAACTGGATTTACTGATTATGAGTATAAGGGATTTTTACCAGCAAGGAAGGATTGGACTCAGAGCACATCCTTTTATATGTCGATTGGACAAGGGATAGAAGTCACACCATTGCAGTTAGTGAATGCTGCTGCTGCTTTGGTAAATGGTGGAAAAATTTATACACCAAGATTATTAACTCATATCACTGATGCATATGGAGATATCGTGAGACAATACCAATCGGAATACGATACTATCAGTTTACGTGATGATGCAAAAGAACATGTTCTTAGAGCAATGACAAAAGTAGTGAAATTGGGAACAGGTAAGAATGCTTATACTCAGAATTATGAGATTTCAGGAAAAACGGGAACTTCACAGAAAGCAAAACCAGGCAAGGGTTATATAGAGGGGCTTATTTCAGCATCATTTTTAGGATATTTCCCCGCCAAGAAACCACAAATCGTAGGACTGATACTTTTAGATGAACCAGAAAGTGATTCACACTCTGGCGGGGCAATTGCAGCTCCAGTATTTAAAGAAGTTGTAGAGAGTATAGTCCCAATATTAGATTTTAAAGAAGAAGCTAATACTTATACATTAAAAACAGTGACACAAAAAGAAATATTAGAGCCGACTAATAAAGTTCCAAACCTAAAAGGTAAATCAGTCACTGAAGTAATTTCTATTGCACAGAAGTATAATGCAAGATTCAAGTTGAAAGGTTCAGGTTATTGTATAGCTCAAGAACCAGAGTTTGGAGAGAAGTTTATCAAGGATGAGGTTTGGACAATACGATTTGAATAGACCAAGATGGAAAAATTTTTCTGAGTTTGAGAAAGCATTATTAGGATGCAATCAATGTGATAAAATGATAGCTCCTCCGATTAGTGGAGCAATTAGAAATAAAACAAAAATCATTTCTATAGGACAAGCACCAGGAATCCATGAAAAAGAAAAGATGATGCCGTTTTCTTATACTGCGGGAAAAACTTTATTTAAGTGGTTTTCGAGAATTGGAATTTCAGAGTCAGAGTTCAGAAAGAAAGTAAATATGTCGGCAGTTTGTAGATGTTTTCCTGGAAAGGCAAAGGCAGGAGATAGAAAACCTGATAAAGAAGAGATAAAAAACTGTTCATCTTTTTTGGAGTTTGAAATCAAATATCATAAACCAGAGTTGATCATTCCAATTGGAAAACTTGCAATAGAGCAAATATTTACTGAAAAAAATTATAAACTAGAATCAATAATCGGAAAAGAATTTCAAGGCGAGTTGTATGGGCATTCATTTATTTGGATTCCTCTACCTCACCCAAGTGGTTTGAATGTATGGAACAATACTCCAATTGGTCAAAAAAAAATTGCAGAGGCTTTAAGTTTATTTGAGTCAAACCAAGTCATCAAAGAAACATTTTATTAGTCTGCTTATGCAGAGCGTTATGCGAAATCTTTAGGGCGGCAGACGGGCTTTCCTCTCTCGTTAATTTTTTACATTCACAAAAAATTAACGCCGAGTCAATCCCTGCCGCATTCCAAGGCGTTAGCTACCACGTCCTAGTGGGGTTTTTACAAAAAACTCTACTAGATCCAGTCCGTTGAAAAATCGAATCTTTGTGCTAAAGGAATAGTTCTTAGCCAATGCTAAGGATCTTTTCACCAT
>JANRLP010000125.1:0-3385 GCA_033762425.1 Leptospiraceae bacterium | reverse complement strand
ATCCAAATAATTTCTCCATTTGCTTTGATGAATCTATATTCAAAGTCATGATTTAAGTTTTTTTGAGTACAAACTAGACAATGATCAATTGCAAATTCTTTATCTTCTAAATAAATATGCTCAGCCCAAAAATTTGGTTCTAACCAAGCTTCCTGAGGGTAACCAAAAATTCTTTCAACATTCTTACTAATTGAATTGAACTGAAACGTTTCTGCGTTTGCTTCCCATACTACACCAGAGGAAGATTCAACAAGAAGTCTGAATTTTTGTTCAATATTTTTTTGTTCTAATTCAATTTCTTTCCTTAAAGTAATATCCATATGAGTTCCTGAAATCCTAAGTGGTTTTCCATCTTTAGTTCTTTCAATCACTGCCCCTTTATCCAGAATCCAAACTAACTTCCCATTTGTATGTTTTGCTCTAACTTCCACTTCAAAGAATTTACCTTCTGGATTTAAAAATACTTCCTCAACAATTTTCATTAATTTAGGAATATCCTCAGGATAAACATGTTGATTCCAAGTATCAATTGTTGGTCTAGTGCTATTAACATCTAAACCAATCATTTCCATCCATCGATTGTTTACAGAAAGACTACCAGTTTCAAAATTCCAATTCCAAATACCTAAATCAGCACCACTCAATGCTAATTCTAGTTGTTCTTGAGTATTATATAGCTTAATTTCAGACTGCTTTCGCTTAGTGATATCAGTAGCGAATCCTTCAATGAATAAAATATTTCCTTCATTATCAAAAATGAAATCTGCCTTATCTAAAATCCATTTTTCTTCACCTGATTTTGATTTTATTCTATATTCTATTTCATATGGAATTTTTTTTGAAATTGAATTTTCAATGATTCTTGAAATGAAAGGAATGTCATCAGGATGAATTATATCTAAAAGAGTTACTGTTTTCTCTTTTAAGAATTCATTTACCGAATACCCAGTAATTTCTTCCACTCGTTTAGAAATATAAATCATTGTAAACGTTTCATCGATCTTAAGTCTATAAACATATCCTTGGATATTACTTATGGTTGATTCTAACTCTCGATTTAATTCTTTTACTTGATTAGAATTTTCTTTTTTTTCATTAATCATTGCTCCCATAATCAGTGTAATGAACATCAGAATAAAAATGAATGAATAAATTAGAATATAATTTGGTAATCCATTATTAATAAATGGACCATAACCATTGATTGATCCAATTAACACTGAAAAAATAGAAATAATGGCAAAGCTGATATTTAATCTTTGACTTAACTTCAAAGATGACCAAACAAGAAATGGAAATATTAACCAAGCAATTGGTCTATGCTGCATATCAGTATAAATAAAATAATTTATAATTCCTTGGCATAGAAGAATAATCATTGGTTCGAAAAAGGATTTTAAAGAGGGAATATAAATTTTAGTTTTGTACCAAATTAAAATTAGTGATCCAAGACTCAAAATTCCAAATGCATTTCCTGCCCACCAGACCCCTACAGCGAATAATATGCTATTGTGTGGAATCATATCATAAGAATAGAATCCAAATAATCCAAATATCATGCTAATGATAGGTGAGAGAAAAACTGAATAAACTAGAAATAAAAATACATCTTTTTGATTAGATAGATTTCTATCGATTTTTAGTTTTTGGGTTAAAATATAGCTAGAAAAAATAGGTTCTAAGATATTTCCAATTGTGAGGTATATTGCAAGACCAATTGGCAAATTGGATAAATACATAGCAACTCCAATTCCGATTAATAATGCTGGCAATACTTTTCTACCAAATAAAAATAACATTGCAAATGAAAAACCAGATGGTAACCAAATAAGTGAGACAGTATAAGGATAAAGAGTTATGAGCAATGAAATTTTAACTAATGATAAATAAGCTATAGCAATAAAAGTTAATAGAGTTAAATATCTGAAACTCAAATTCATCCTGAACATCTAAGTAAGGTCTAAAATAGAATCAAGTAAATTTTTTATTTAGGAATAAATTTATTTCAAACTGAATTTAAGAATTAGTTTTTTAATTAATAATTTTTTTACTTTAGTTTCATTCTAAAAAATATTATATAAATCGGGACTTCCCCTGAATAGTAGATAAATTGTTATCAATAAAGATATGCCTGCTTTTGTATTTTTGCTTACGAAAAAGTCACCGCAGTTACTATCAAAAATGATATAAACAAATGAATAATTACTTCATTTTTAATTACATTAGAAATCTAGCAAATATAGTATTTTTTGAATAAATTTTTTTGGATTGTCAAGATTAATATTCTAATAAACTACTTTCCTTATTTTATAATACTTTTTTTTGAGACTTAAGAAGTTTTCATCGAGGAGAAACAATAGATGTCAAAAACAAAAAAGAGTTGGCTTATACCTTTAGGACTTATCATACTATCTCTTGTTCCCACTTTAGCGGGCATTATACGTTTAAATAATTTTTTATCAGGTGGACCAATTAGTCCTGAAAATGCGAGATTTTTTACTGAACCTTTAGCAGTATCGTTTCACGTTATTAGTTCTTTGATCTTTGGAGTTCTTGGTGCTTTCCAATTTTCAAGTGCAATTAGGTCAAGTAAACCAGAATGGCATAGAAGAGCTGGTTGGTTACTTTTTTTATCAGGGATCATTTCTTCTAGTTCAGGGCTTTATTTAACTGCAGTTTTTCCACAATTAGAAACAGATGGTCCGACCCTATTTTATGTTCGTTGGTTTGTGGGTATTCTTATGTTGGTTTGCATTATCCAGGCTATACGTTATGCGATCATGAGAAAATTTTTAGTTCATGGTGCATGGATGATGCGTGCTTATGGAGTAGGAATGGGTGCAGGAACACAAGTATTCACTCATTTACCTTGGATTTTTTTTGGATCGATGCCAACAGGACTACCGAGAGATGCCGCTATGGCAGCAGGTTGGTTTATAAACATTGCTATTGTTGAGTTGATTTTAAGAAAGAAAAATTCATGATAAAAGTAAGTTTAATAGATTTAGAGAATCAGTAATTACGAAACAAACTTCAAAAAACAGAACTGAAGATGAATTCACTTTAATTTATCTTCAGAAACTCACCTAATCATTGCAGCTTTCTAATTTTGTTATTAACATATTCAGCAAAATAAATGCTAGTTCCATCTGTTGTCATATGAACTGGACCTTGAAATAAGGCAGCAGCAAATGTTCCATCCGTACCAAGTTCAACTTCGTAGGACTCGGTCTGGAACGACTTGTCCTGGCGCGCCTGGCGCAGGGTCGACTGCATCGATTCGAGCGTCTTGGTCATGGCGGTGAGGCCATTGTCGGCAGCTTCGAGCGTCTGGATGCCGTTCATCATGCCGTCCATCAGACTGTTCAGGTCGTTGGCGCGGCTG
>JANRLP010000124.1:0-28844 GCA_033762425.1 Leptospiraceae bacterium | reverse complement strand
GGTCCGAGCCAATATTTAGGAAACACTCAGAACTATGTGCAAGTTTCCAAGACCTTCAATCCAGGTTTTATTGGTGTAGTGAAATCACTTGATAAATATAAAGTAGGTTTTAGTATTTTGAATCCAATTTCAGAAAGTTTGGATCAATTGAACATATCTTATAATCCTGCGTATGTTCCTGTTTCAGAAATTAGAATTCGGAATTCTCAAGAGAGAGGTCGTTTTCTTGTTGGTCCTAGCTTTGCTAGAACAATTACACAAAGATTATCATTTGGTGTTTCGTTATTTGGAATAGGAGATAATGCGCGTAATACAACTTATATATATCTTTCAGAAAAGAATGGAAACTATTCGCAGGACTCAACAGAGTACAGAAGAACAAGCTATGGATTGATGCCAGTACTTGGACTTCAGTATATGCCAACTGATAAACTCAGTCTTGGTCTATCCATTAGACATACATTCTTTACAGAAGGTACTGAAAGACTTATTACTATGAGCAGTTCAAACTCAACTACAAATAGTTCGGGCTTTAATATATTAGATAGTTCTAATGATCGATTTGCTTCCATTGAAGGTACTCCAACTAATAGAAATATTAAAGGTGGACTTGGACTTATTGGAAATCCACAACTAACTGGGAGGATTCCTGAGATTTCTGAGCTTAGAGTAGGTGGGGCATTTTTTGCGAATAAACGTTTAATAATTTCCTCAGATATTATTTATACAAGTGGATATGAAAAAAAACTCAACTTAGCTTCCTATGATATTAACCAAAGGCTAGTGAAACTCTATGGAGCAGAAGTAGAAAGACTAAATCTAGAAGCGACATGGAACTATGCGATTGGTTTTGAATTTTATCTCACGGAAAATATCGCCTTAAGGATGGGACATTTTTCAAACTATTCAAACACACCTGAAATAAAAAAGGGACGCTACCTAGAAAGATTAATAGCACAAAACGCTTCTGGCGGCGACACTCTATATGCAAGTAATGGAAATCTACAACTTTTGATTCAATCTCCCTTATTCTCAACAACTGGGGAAAGAAATGACCATATCGACCTATTTGGATATTCCATTGGACTATCTTATGAAACATCGAGAAATACAATTTCATTTACTATAGTAAATCAAACTGGTAGGGGCTTAGGCACACTAGGTGGACTTGTTCCTTCTAATGCTGAATACAATAATCTTACTGGATATCTTGGTTCAACGATAAGATACTAATCATAAAAAATAGCTACTACTAATAGGCATTAGTTGTTGCTAGGGAGCTAGAAAAGTTGTTTCCAATCAAAACAAATCCTTTATACTGTCCAAAGGTTTAAAGGTAATTATGGAAGAAAGAAAGAGAGCTAGTTTAAAAGAGTTATTTGGATGGTGTATGTTTGATTTTGCAAACTCATCCTATACCACAGTAATTGTTACAGTTATATTTGGAGATATTTTTAGTAAATTGATAGTGCCCGAAGGCAATGATCCAGAAAATCCAAATCGATATGGAAACATTCTCTGGGCAGTTGCATTAGGAATTTCATACGTGTTTGTTTCCATCACGGGTCCCTTGTTTGGTGCTATCATGGATTTTTCAGCAAGAAAGAAACAGTTCTTATTCATGAGTTATATACTTTGTATTGTATCCACTGCAAGTTTTTATTTTGCATCAAATCCTGGTGAGATCTGGTTACCATTTTGTATGATAATCATATCTAATTTTGCTTTTGCTTCAGGGGAAAATTTTACTTCTTCTTTTTTACCCTACCTAGGACCAGAAAAAGATTTAGGCAAAATTTCAGCCTATGCATGGGGAATTGGTTATTTTGGAGGGCTTGCAAGTGTTATCCTAGTATCAACGTTAGGCGATATTACTAAAGAAAATTTTCAAAACCTGAGACTTGTCGGTCCATACACTGCCGCTTTTTTTCTTGTAGCAGGTATTCCAACATTTTTGTTTTTAAAAGAATACACAACAGAAAGCCAACTTCCTCCTGGAAAGTCCTATCTTACAATTAGCTTAGAGAGAGTTTCTCAAACACTAAAAGATGTAACAAAGTTTAAAGATTTAATGGTATATTTGATTGCACTTTTCTTTGCAATGGCCTCAATCGCCGTCATCATCGGATTTGCATTTATCTATGGATCACAAGAAATTAAAATCGAAAATGTTCATAGACAGGCTATGTTTGTGATTCTACAATTTACAGCTGCTATTGGTGCAGTTCTATTTGGATTCATTCAAGATAGATGGGGAGCATTGAAAACATTCAATTTAACTTTAGTTATTTGGATTATATCAATTCTTGCAATCTTTGGAGTTAAAAGCATTACCTCAGTTATGAATGGACTTGGGCTTTCCATTTCTGTTCAATGGGTTTTTGTTATCATTACTTCAATAGCAGGAATGGGGCTTGGTGCAACTCAAAGTTCTAGTAGAGCGATTGTTGCTGTATTTGCTCCTGAAAGTAAAATCAGTGAGTTTTTTGGTCTTTGGGGAATTTCCGGAAAAGTTGCCGCTGCAACAGGATTATTCTCAATTGGTATTCTACAAAGTTTTTTAAGTTTTAGAGATTCGTTTCTAGTACTCGCACTCTTCTTTGTTGTGGCACTTGTCATCAATATGAGAGTAAATGAAGCAAGAGGAATTGAAACAGCAAAAAATTATAAGGAGTAGAGAATGGCAAGTTTTACTGAAGATGATGTTGAGATTTATGAAAATCAGAAAAGATTAGCGTTAGCTACTATTGATGATTTAACTCAACTCAAAATTGATTTAATTGAGTCCAATACTCCCGTACCAAATTTTGTGAATAATGCAATCAAACATCTAAAGAAGAAATATCTAATACAGGATCAAACAATCGGTGAGATGTTGAGATGACTAAAAAAGAATTCTTGGGGGAATTTTTTGGAAGTTTCCTCTTGCTCATCTTTGGACTTGGAGTAAACACTTCTGTTACACTTTTCAAACTAGGTGATTTTCCAATGATCACCTGGGGCTGGGGACTAGGAGTATTCTTCGGTATCTTAGTATCTGCTAGAACCAGTGGGGCACATTTAAACTCAGCAGTCACAATAACACTCGCTTGGAAAAGAGGATTTCCAAAAGCAAAGGTACCATATTATATCCTAGCTCAAATGCTTGGAACTTTTTTTGCTGCAATTATCATTTACTTCAACTATCATGACGCGATACTAAACTGGGAAACAGTAAATAAAGTTGTTAGAGGCACAGAAGCTAGTTTGCCAGTTGCAGGAATATTTGCAACCTATCCCCCAAATTTTATTAGTAATACAAACGCATTCTTTGATCAGATCTTAGGAACATTGGTCTTGGTGATCATAGTATTAGCAGTTACTGATCCTAGAAATCAGATAATGAAAGGTGAATTAAATCCATTCTTTGTAGGGATTGGTGTTGTAGTAATTGGAATGACATTGGGTGGCAACGCGGGATATGCAATTAATCCCGCTAGAGATTTTGGACCTAGATTAGCTACATACTTTTTAGGTTGGGGTAATTTGGTGTTTCAAGCACATTCAAACTATTTTTGGATTCCTATTGTTGCTCCAATCCTTGGAGGAATAATTGGTGTATATGTATATGATTTTTTCTTAGGAAATTTTTTGGACTCAGAATAGTTCATGAAGAAAGCTTTCATAACAGGAATTAGTGGACAAGATGGAGCTTATTTAGCACACTCTTTACTCCAAAAAGGTTATCATGTAATTGGTGGAGTTAGGAAACCAGATGCAGATCTATATAGACTAAACTCTCTGGGGATACAAAAATCAATAGAACTAACGTACTTTGATCTGAATGATAAAGAATCAATTTTAAATTCTGTAAAAAAAATAAAACCAGAAGAGATTTATAATCTAGCAGCACAAAGCAGTGTTGGAAAAAGTTTTCATGCACCGCTTGAAACCGCTATTCTAGATGGCATGGCTGTTGCTTATTTTTTAGAGTCCATCAGAACTAGTTCTGCTCTATCAAAATTTTTTCAAGCAGGAAGCACTGAAATGTTTGGGAATTGCAAGGATTCACCACAAAATGAAAAGAGCATTTTTCAGCCTATCAATCCATATTCTAGTGCCAAAGTTTTTGCTCATAATTTAGCATCTAATTATAGGACAATATATAATCTATTCATAGTGAATGGAATTTTATTCAATCATGAATCAGAGCTTCGTGGAAAAGAATTCTTTACAAGAAAAGTAACTAGGCATGTTGCAAAAGTAGCAAAAGGTAAAATTGATATATTAGATGTAGGTAATATAGATGCAGAACGAGACATTGGTTATGCTAAAGAATTCGTTGAAGCAATTTACCTAACGTTACAGAATGATGTTCCTGAAGATTTTATCATCTCAACAGGAAGAAAAACTACAATAAGAAGTTTCATAGAATTTTCATTTGAAGCTATTGGAATCCAATTAGAATGGAAAGGAATTGGGTTTGAAGAAAAAGGATATAATTCTAAAACTGGAGACTTGTTGATTCAAGTAAACCAAGCCAATTTTAGACCCGCTGACATTGATATACAGTGGGGAAATCCAGAAAAGATAAAAAAGAAATTAGGCTGGGAAGCGAAATGTTCAGTGAAAGAAATTGCTTCCAGAATGGTTGAAAATGATATACGCGAATTGGAATTTGAAATTACTTAGCCTTTTCTTTATTAGCTTCACCTTATATTCTTCTGAACTTTACATCAAGACATTTCCAAAAGCAAAGTTATATAGAACTCCACATTTCAAGAGCAAACTTGCTGGTTCAATTGCTTACGGAACCCCACTTACAATCATTGAGAAAGAAGGACCATTGGATTCAAATCTACAAGGTAAGGGACAGTGGATGATGGTAGAAACATCTAAAATGAAAGGCTGGGTTTTTAGCCTAGATACCACTAAAGATAGTTCTCATGTAACTGCAAATGGTGGAGATATTTTGGATATACTTGGAAAAGAGTATCGTGGCTTGATACTATTTGAAAACGAACTAATCTTTCATAAAAAATGTGAGAAAAAAATTCCAAAACAAAAATTCATTCTTGAGAAAGAAATATTGAAATGGAAATTTGATGATGGTAATTCTGAAATTGAATATCCTATTTTAGATGTTGAAGTTACAAAAAAAGGATATAAAATCAAATTGGATACTCCTAAAGGGGATTCGACTCTAAAGTTAGAGCGATCTACTAAGATCCTGAATGGTTACGATGTTTTTTTTCAAGGTGAGTTCTATCAATTTGTTCCCGAAGAAAATCAGTTTAAATACAAAACAAGAGAAGAAAATTGTGATAAGTGAATCAATTTTCATTTATGATACTCTCGTTCAACGGTAGTTTTCACTCCTCCACGAACATTATAGTCACCTAGGACTTTTACATAATTTGGGTCACAAGCTTTGATAAAATCTTCCATGATTTTATTCACAACATTCTCATGAAAGATTCCAATGTTTCTAAAAAACATCATGTACTCTTTTAATGATTTTAATTCAATACATTTCAAATTAGGTTTATAAGAGATATAAATTGTTCCAAAATCTGGAAGACCAGTTTTCGGACAAATTGCTGTAAATTCTGGAATTTCAAAATTAACCAGATAGTCTCTGCCTTGATATTCATTTTTGAAGGTTTCAATGATTGGAGTTTCTAACTCTGGGATATGTGATTGCCTTCCATCATAACTTGATACAACATCATTCATAGTTTCAGTATTTTGCTATGTAGATTTTTATTCAATCCAGAAAAAACCATTTTTCTAGAACTTCAACTAAGGTTTCTATTTCATACGGTTTAGCTATGTAATCATTCATGCCCTTCTCAATACACAAATCTCTATCTTCTTTCATAGCGTTAGCCGTCATTGCTATGATTGGAATATTAGAATAACTTTTTCCGCTTTTTCTAATTCTTAAAGTTGTTTCAAATCCATCTAAAATTGGCATTTGACAGTCCATTAAAATTAAATCAAATTTTGCTTCTTCTAGAATTCGCAAAACCTGTTCACCATTATCAACAATGACTGGATTAATTCCAATTTTCTCTAAAAATTTTTGGGCGACTAGTTGATTAATTTGATTATCTTCAGCAAGTAATACCCTTGCTTCAATTTTCTTGACACTATCTTCATTATGTTTATGAATAACTTGAGTTTCAGAAATTTCTTTCCCTTTTAATAAATTAATTTCGAACCAGAAATTCGATCCTATATTTGGTTTACTGGTTACTCCTATTTCTCCTCCCATTAACTCTACAAGGAATTTAGATATAGAAAGTCCAAGTCCAGTACCTCCAAATTTCCTGGCTGTGGAACTATCGGCTTGAGTGAATGGAGCGAACATTTTTTGTATAGTTTCTTCATCAACTCCAATTCCAGTATCGATTATCTCAAATCTAATTCTAGAATTAGTCTCACTAGACGATATCACAGAAAGTTTTATCTTAACCTCACCTATCTCGGTGAACTTAATCGCATTATTCACTAAATTTATAAGAATCTGTCTAATCCTAACAGGATCACCGTTATAAGTTCTTTCCAGATTGTTAAGCCCTTCAAGTTTAAGTTGGATATTCTTTTCACCAACTGCGAACAACATAGTTTTTTGAACACTCTTGACAAGTTCCTGTAGATTAAATCGAATCTCTTCTAACTCAATCTTTCCAGCTTCTATCTTTGAAAAATCTAATATATCATTGATAATTCCCAATAAGTTCTGACTACTCTCAATAATCGCACCTACATATTCAGATTCTCCTTTGGAAAGACTAGAATCTCTAAGAATTTTACTCATTCCTAATATACCATTAATTGGGGTTCGAATCTCATGACTCATGTTTGCCAGGAAAATTGATTTACTATTACTGGAGTCCTGTGCCTTCTCTTTAGCTTCCACCAATTCTTTTTCTGAAGTTCTAAGCAATTGATTAAAATGTTCTAACTCTTCTTTTTGCTTCTCCAGTTCTAGAGTTCTTTCTTTTACCTTATCCTCTAGTTTCTTGTTTTGTTCTAAAACTAAAATTTCATTCTCTTTTGCTTTTTCAATACTAAGTTTAATAGCTTCTTCTTTTTCTTTTTTTAGATTACTAATGTAATGAATTAAACCAAATGAAAATATTATTCCTTCAATTGCGACTCCAATATAATTTGCATTTCTCAATACAAAATGAAATGGAAGCATATTGTTTACTACTAGTAAAAAAGTCAAAATTCCAATTACAAAAAAAGTCCAACCAAAAGAGTAGAAAATTGCATTCTTATTTCCTTTTGTCACTAAATAGTATGCTGAACTTATACAAGTAATATAGAAAATGAAGATGATTATTTGGTATATGTTTATTAAATCAACGAGATCGATAAATATATTTAGCAAAGGCAAAATAAAACTAAGAATAAAAATTTCAAAAATAATTAATTTCCTAATCTTTGGTAAATTCGTTTTTAAGTTTAAGAATTCAATACAAAAAAGTCCAGAAGCAAGATATACTTGAGATTGCCAGAGTATAAACTTCTTGAACCAAAATCCTTCTTCCAATAATCCTGAACCTAAATAGCCGACTAATGAATATCCATTTAAAAAAGTTGGTGTAAACAAAAAGCTAATCAAGTAACAAATATATAATGCATAGAGTTTCTCTCTTGTAGATATATAAATGAATAAATTATAAAAGATTAATGTTAGCATTACTCCAACATAACCAGCAGTAAGATAGTCATTCTTTACTTTATTACTTGTCAGAGAACGAATAGTTCCAATTTGAAGTGGTGCTTCAAAAGGAGACTCTTCATAAACTCTCAGATAATAGGTTTTTTCGTTAGTTTCATTTGCTTCATTTAATGGAAACCAAAACCAATTTGTGTCATATGCTCTACTGCTTTTGTCTCTTAATGAACCTGTTAAGACTTTATTAAGAACCTTTCCTGTTTCATCTACAGAATAAAAATCTAGATAATAACCAAACGTACTAGCAAATTGTAGCCAAGCATCTTCGGATGCAAAATTCTGAAATTTAATCTTAAACCAAAATACACTTCTCGTTGCGGGCTTTGAGAAAAATTCTACTTCTTGAATTTGAAATTTTTTCTGAAGTTTATCGCTTAGAATATCGTCTAACGTAAATTTTCCTTCCACATCTTCTAAATAGAATATCTTATCTTTTACAGACAATAACTCGGTGTTAGTTTGTAGTTTCAAACTATCAGCAATAATTGAATGATTAACTGAGAAAATTAAGAATAATGCAATAAAGCATGAAAACTTTTTTTCGATTTGCATTGATTTAAAAATTTTCAAGGCTTATTCTCATTTACATATGTTTATAAAACTCGGGTTTTTGATTTTTAGAAAATCTTCTAACCTCAAAATGAAGATGATTTCCAGTAGATCTACCTGTGCTACCGACTTTTCCAATTAGCTCACCTTTCTGAACTTTAACCCCTTTATCCACAAGTATTTTACTTAGATGCCCATACCTTGTTTCAAAACCTAGGTTATGTCTTAGTACAATAAGATTCCCATAACCACCCTTTTCTTTAGCAAATCGAACCTCACCTGAGGCAGCTGCATAAACTGGTGTTCCTTCATATGCCGCAATATCCATTCCACCATGAAAGGTTTTTTTTAAAGTGAAGGGATCGGTTCTAGTTCCATAATTAGAAGTAATAAACCCAGTTTTCAAAGGTGGAATAAATGCTAGTCCATAGAAAAAAGATTTTTCGATTTTTCCAAGAGTTCTTCCAGGTACTAACCATTCATTTCTTATTTTATCTTCAAAGATAAACAGTGATTCATCCATATTATACTTTTTTGCAAGCCTTGCTCTTCCCTTTTCATTATTAGGAATTTCTTCAGAATCATAAATCCCTCTCATATTGGGAATCAGTAATATCATTCCTGTATAAATATCTTGAGGAGAACTGAGTGAGTTGACTGAAGAAAGAGTATCAATGTCCATTCCTGTTCTTGTCATAATTTTAAAAAAGTTTTCTCCCTCTTTGACTTTATATTTAATAAATCGAATGGGAACTAACGTTTCATTTTTTTTAAATGATTTAGAAACTCTTAGATTATGTTTTATATCTTCTCTAAGTTTTTTTAGATCAGGATTGTCATAGTCAATGCTTTCTAGAAATGGAATTTCTGAAAAGATACTATTGTAAAACAATAGTATTAGAAATAGTATCTTCAAAATCTAAAAGTGTACCCTAATTCAGCAAAACGGTTTTGTGTAGCAATATCATTATATCCATCGAAGCCTCTTATTGTACGGGGAATCAAGAGCATTCCAAATAATAATCCTGCTAGGGGACCATTTACAAGATCCACTCTACTGGGTGGAGATTCAGTTTGACCAAAATTATCAAACACTCTTCTACTTCTAGTTGTGTTTTGAGCATAGGCAGCAACAAGTCCTACAATAGCTACATCAATTAAAACATAGATAGCCATTTTTATTAACATCTCATCATTAGTATAAAATGGTGAACGAAATCCTGCATGAGCTATTCCAAAAGCGGGAGAAATAAAATTGAAAGACTGATTCAATAGATGACTTTTATAACGAATCTGTTTGTTAAGTTCAGAAGGATCTATTTTCTCATTGAATAGCTCTTGTTCAATTGCCATCTTCACAATCCTAGCTTCCCCTTTTCTAGGTGCTTCAACACGAATGATTGAGTCACCCAGTTTCTTTGTAAACTTTCCAACATAAACTTCAAACCTATATGGTGAAAACCATTTTGTTCCATAACGATAGTTGAAACCTTTAGTCTTTTCCAATGGTATTACTGTGTCTTCAGTAATTTTGTTTAGTATTTTAACTACTTTATAGTTTACATCTTCCACTGGTTCAGGACTTTCTAGAGCTTCTGTAGAAAAGATTGCATCAAAAAAAGCAAGCACCAATAGAAATGAGATATAAAACAAAACATTAAATTTTTTCATGTTTGAGCACCGACAAAATACGCTACAATCAATCCAAGTGAATTATAGCAAATATGAGATATAATTGGAATCCAAATATTTCCTGTAAACAAATAATAAGAACCAAAAAAATAACCTACAATTGTTAGTAAGAATGGAACAAAAATAGAAGCCTCAGGACTATAGTGTAGTGCTCCAAAAAGAAAAGAAGTAAAGATAACTCCTACTCTAGCTTTACCAAGAACTGCAAACTGAGTTAGCAAGAATCCTCTGAAATAAAGCTCTTCTATGATTCCTGTAATAATTGCAATAGTATAGATTGACCAGCCAAGTAGATATGTATTTCCTTTTAGTTTAATAAATAAATTTTTTTCAAAATCGGAAATTGTAAGTTTTTGTTGAAGAACTTGTTCAATCATTATTGAAATTGCAATTACAATGATAAAAGTTATGATTCCTGCAAGAATGCCCCGACCAAAGATTTTGAAATCTAGACTCGCATTAAAGTTCGGCAAAGGAGACCTAAAAATTTTTATCAAGACAAGATATCCAGGAACTAAAAAACATAGAAGCCAAAGAAAATTAGTTACAAGAAATAGAGATGGACTTTCTTCTAGAATAATTCTGTAGTAATCGGAGATGATTTCTTCATGATTTGTTTTCATCTTTTCAGTCATTTCCGTTGTGATAGCTTTTTGAACCTTATCTCTATCTGTTTCATTATAGGAACTAAAGTCTTCAGGAAGTTTGGAGCTAGAAACTACTGTAGCAATGTTTAATTGCATAAATACAATCAAAAGTAAGTGACAAAAAAGAGTAAGAATAGTTTGTAAAATTATTAGTGTTATGGAATCCACTTTTTTGATTTGTGGCTCTGTTTCATTCATACTAAACAAAATCTTTTGAGAACTGCCAATGTCATTGTTTTTTTTTACTGCCGATAAATTTCATTATAAGAAATTTTTTTATATAGTTCTAATCTTTCTATATTCTTCTACTCTTCAAGCAAATGAGAAGTTAAAGATTAGACCTAATCAAAATGTGTTGCGATCAGGAGAAAGGATTTTTTTTAAAATTTCTACTGGAAGAGAAGGATATTTATATCTTTTGAATTTAAGATCAGATGGTACGCTACATTTAATTTTTCCAAACAAAGATGATTCAGAAAATTTCTTTGAAAAAGGGGAGATTTTCATCCCAACCAAAAATTCTGTGTATGAATTTCGTTTAGAAGAAGACTATGGAAAAGAAGAATATTATATAATTCTTTCTAAGAAAAAAATAGGTAAACTGCATGTTAGGAATTTTCGGGAAGGTGAATCTTTGAACCAAAAAAAGCATTGGCTACAAAGAATCACTTCCAAATTGAAATCTACAGATTGGTCGATTGCTGAAACCAAGGTCGAAGTTGTTAAGTAATGATTTCCTTAAGCTTGCTTTTCATGGAGTAGGAGAGCCTTGGTCCAACTTCTAAGATCACTCTAGATGCGTAATAGTTTCCCCACTTACATGCTTGGTCTAGAGATAGTCCATGAGTCAGTCCATATAAAACACCTGCTGCAAATCCATCTCCAGCACCATTACTATCAATTGGTTTTACTTTGAATCCAGAAACAAGTTTCTCAATTCCTTCGTTGACAATAAAGGCACCATTAGCACTCCATGTCATAAATGCTAACTTAGCAATATCGCCTAACGCTCTTAAAGCATCTTCAGGACTGGAAGTCTCAGTTAGTGACATAGCTTCTTCATGATTACAAAAAACAATATCCACAAGTTCTTTAGTGAGTTTAACGAAATCAGCTCTAGAACGATTTACGCAAAATGGATCGCTGTAAGTGAATGCAACTTTTTTACCATGTTTCTTGGCAAGTTCCATTGTATAGACTGAGGCTTCTTTAGAATTATCTCTGTCCCAAAGATAACCTTCCACATAAACGATTTCAGAGTTTTTAATTGCTTCTTCGTCAATATCAGATTTAGAAATATGGCTAGAGATTCCAAGAGAGGTAAGCATTGTTCTTTCACCATCAGGAGTTGTGAGCACAAGACAAGTTCCAGTCGCTCCATCACCACTAACTGGTTTAATCTCAAATGCAATGCCCAGTTTCTCCATATCTAACTTATAGAATTCTCCGTCAGTGTCCATTGCGACTTTTCCAGTATAGCAGCCAGTGCCACCTGAGTTAGCAACTCCGATTAGGGTGTTTGCAGCACTTCCACCAGAACGCAAAGATAAATCATCAGGATGAAGTTTTTCAATGACTCCAATTTGAGTTTTTGTATCTACGAGTGTCATAACCCCTTTTTGAATTTTGTTGTCTTTCAAAAAGCTGTCTTCACAAGTAGTGACGATATCAACTAGTGCATTTCCTAAACCAAAAACATCAAACTTTGCCATAATATACCTTTGTAGATAAATTGATTATAGCAAGCTAACAAGGGATTTTTTTTTGTCTAGGATAAAAGTATTCGCTAAGTTCTAATGTGAATAAAAATGAATCAATGAAGATGTTGAGAATAGAGTTAGAATGTTACTTTCTTTAGAAGAAGTTTTGCCTTTAACTCTTTAAATGCTGTTTGACGAATCTTACCATTTTCAAAACGACGAATCTCATCTTCTGTTTCTGGTTTAAGGCGAGGAACTCTAGCTGGTTTTTTGTTTTGGTCTAGACCAACAAAAGTAAGATATGCAGTGGTTGCTCTAACTCGTTCTTTAGTATAAGGATTTTCTTTTACAACTTGAACCCCAACTTCCATAGAAGAATTTCCAACATAGTTAACACTAGCTCTGAGAAGAACGTGATCTCCAATATTAATGGGAGAGATGAAAGCAATTCTATCTACAGAGAGTGTTACAGCTTCCATTTCTGAATGTCGTTGTGCTGCCATAACTGCAACCATATCAATCCAAGACATGATCGCACCTCCAAAGGCAGTTCCATAATGATTTGCATGATCAGGCATGACTACATATCGTGTCTCGATAGCACTCATGGAAGGAGTTTTGACAACATCGTTTGTCACTAGTAAATTCTTGTTTCTCCAGTTTTTAAGATGCCCATGAATTCACCTTCATCTACAACAGGAGGATCATCATAATGATAGAGTAACATTTTTCTTTTATATTCTTCAGTGAGTTTTCTCAATTCATTCAAATGTGGATGAACCCCAGAAGGAAAAGGAGAAGTTTCGCAATCTTGGTAGATTACATCTGCTCTCTTATAATGAGTTTTCAAATTGGGTGGAGTCATGAACTGTGTATCAGTTGGCATGAGTATGGTTTTATCAGATTCAAAGATTAAACCGTAGGAAGGCATAATATCGTCACCCGCTACTATATGCACGGAAAGCATTGTATAGATTTCCCATTTTTTATTTCCATCTTCCATATTCAAAGATGTATTTGGAATCATGATTCTAACATCAAAATAGGTATCTAGGAAAATTTCTCTTACCCCTTGCAAAGTCTTAAGCCCGGGTTTTGCTGCGTGCCATAGTTCTTGAAGAACATCTCGATGACCAAATAGATCAGGTTTTGCAAATTCAGGAACTCGGTATCTTCCTTCAGATTTTTTTTCTGCAATCTTATCAGCAATGAATTCACCCTTCAACCATTCTTGTTTTTTTTGAGTATAGAAAGGATTAAAGAATGTAGAAAGAGCAATTCCTTCCACCCCACCGATATGATCTGCATGGGGATGAGAAACATAATACCCATCTATTTGGTTAAAATTAAGTCCAATGTTTTTGAGGCTGTGTCGAACATCACCACCAAAATCTACGATCAAACGATAGGGAGGCTTGCCATCTCTCTTGCTGGGTCTATCAAATTCTACTAGAAAATTCGATTGCCAGCGGGGTTTGTAGGTTAGCTCTTTTTCTTGATCTATGAAATTTTTTATTGTTGTGGTTATACTTTCAGGAGATTCTGAAGTAAGTTGATTGAGTAATGCTTCTAATTTGACCGAACTTACTGTTGTTTCATAGGAACCTGTAGCAAACGCTGAGTTTACACCTAAACTTGTTATTTTCATTTTTGGAATCTCACCACACAATCATCTAGATTTAGTAAATTTTTGCAAATAATTTTTAACTAGATATTATATTTCTACTCTTGTTCAGTTTGAGAGTTTTTGCAAGATTTTCTTAAATTTCAGAGAATAAGTAGCGGCTAGCTTAAACATGATAGAAAGTTACAAATTTAAATTTTTATATTACTAATTTTAAATTACAATAGAAACCCTTTTAATAATTTGATTTCTAAATATGAGATGGATAAGTAAATTTATTATTATACTTTTTTTGGTAACAGGTTTATTCGCTGAGGAAGAAGAGGAAGAAGAGTATAACAGAAAGTTTGAAATCGGAGCTAGGATGGGTTCTGGGTATCACCCAAAAGATAAATTTGAAAATGACCTAGGTACATATCGTTCTTTAAATAATACTTTTACTCCTAGTTTCACAAATCTTAGTCCATTTAGAAAAACTACAAACACTGAATTTTTTGCTAGGGTTCGTTGGAGTGATCGCTGGAAAGGTGGTGTTTTGTTTGGAAACACAGGATTTGAAAATTTTAGATTAGAAGAGATCGACCAAGCATTGGCTTATAGCAAGTTAAATTTTAGGATGGATACTGATTTTCTACTACTTACAGTCTATTATGAATGGAAGTTCAATAAATATTTTATTGATTTTGGTGGTGGAATGGGAGTGAATAATACTGGGATTAAAACTAACGGATATATAATCAGTGCAAGAAATTCCATTTATGAACAAGAAGGAACGTTAGTTGGCAATGGTCTTGCCTACCGACTTGAATCTTCCCTGAGCAGAAGCATCACAGAAAATATTTTGCTTCAAGTTGGGGTTTCTGGAAGTGTAGTAACTGCTCCTTATTTCTCTGGTTCCTTGAATGGTGAAAGTGGCTCTTTTTATATTCGAGCTGATGGAACAGTAGCGGGACTCAATCAAGCTGAATTCACTTCCTCCTTAGCATCTACTAACTTTGCATCTAGGAGACTAGACATGGTGTATGGATATGGTCAGATATTTGTAGGAACAGTCTATCGGTTTGGGTTTTAACAAGATAAGAACGTTAGCTGACAATCATTTCTTTAGGACTTCTTCTGGGAGTGAAGTAACGATAGTCGCTTCTTCCTAGCCTTGAAATCATTTGAACTTTTTCATTAGATTTTGTATCTAACGCAACTTCTAGTTCCTTTCTAAGTGCATCCATTTCAGGATACTCTTGTAATGCTTGGCTCAATGGATGCATAGTCAACCCTTCTTTGGTAAGTGCTAGATGGAATCTTGCATAGTCCATTCCAACTAAAATCCAATCTTTCCTAGTATTGGTTTTTGTTTTCCAATATACAATTCCTTTTTGTGAATCAATTTTATCTTTGTACTTTGCTAAAAACATATCAGTACCTTTGTCGTTGTGAAAATCTTTAGGATCACTACTCATAAGAAAAGTCTCTAACATCCATCTAGTAAATCCAGTCACACCTTGGTCGGGAAGAGCAATCCCATCTCGCTTTGTTTGGATTTCTTTATCACTGAACCTAAACCAAGTTCTACTCTCATCCGCTCTTTTAATTGTTTTTGTTTCTAACTTCATGGATTCAAAAAAAATTCTTTGGAGGTTTTCTGAGCCATTGCTTTTAGGTAAAAATTTGATCTCACTATTTTCAGCATTGCCAAACTTTAAAACTTTTTGAAACTCAGCTTCAGTAATATTCTCACCAATATAAATGCTTCTATCAGTTCTTCTTTCTTTGATTGATTCAAATAACTCGTGAACTGTTGAAGTATTAGAAACTAGCTTTATGTTTGCTATAGGTTTTTTTCCAATCTCTTCTTGTTTATAATCACCTTCGGGAAGCAATTTGATCTTTGCCTCATAACCAAGTTTAGTTGCTCCAATCTTTAAAACTTCTAGAAAAGTTCCCTGACCAATATGAATCTGACGAGTAGAGGGATCGGTGAGAGGTAGAATTCTTTTTTCATCCACATATAAGTTTGCCTCAGTTGGACTTATGATTTTGAATTTCCATGCCTGAGTGTTATGAGGATTGGGTGCAGTAATCCCAACGTTAATCGCCATGAGAATAGGTGAATCTAGACCCTCTTCTTTTGAATTCAAAATAGGATCTTCGGAAAATTTTCCACTCAACCTCTTTCCATTGGTTGCACAATACTCCAAAATCATGGGAACAGTCAAAAAAATAATGGTAGCATCTTTTCTTGAGAATAGTTTCATAAGGCTCACTTCCTTAGATTTGTTAAAATATAGTAGGAATTTTTTCCTTTACACTAGTAGGAAAAACTATCTTCTCAAATGAATTTGTCAATAAGTCTTTTATTAATTTTTCATATTTGCCGTTAATGATTTTTTCTATTGGTTAGAATCAATTAATCAATTGACATTAACGAGGTAACAATAAAACTTTAATCATGAAATGGATAATTATTATTTTACTCATTTTTTTTAACATTAGTTGTCTTAAGGCAAAAAAATCAGCTTTCGATACTTCATCCCCATCAGGTATTTTTCTTTTTGGTGCTGTTTCCCTTGGAAATAATTCTTCTAATTCAAACAATCCTCTCAGTTCGAGTTCTAACACTTCCACACAAACTGTTCTTGAAGTAAAATCAGTGCAAATTCAAGGAGGAGGTGGAGGATTGCAAATAAATTTTTCTATTCCAATCCTTGCTTCTACTTTGAATGCTAGTTCTAATTGTACGGGAAGTTTACAAATTAGCACAGATAATTTTGCAACTTGTTTAGCGGGAACAATCACTAGTTCAGATAATACTAACTTCATTTTCAAACCTTCACAACCTTTCCAAACTACACTAAGTTACTCTGTTAAGGTTGTAAAAACTGTTACAACGTCGGCTAACGTTACCTTAAATAATGATTATATCCATTCTTCAAGCATAAACTTTCACCCATACCTTGGAGTTTTTGGAAGTGCTGGGGTTAATGTTGGAAATACTTCAAACCCTGGGCAATTCAATGTAATTCCTGGTGTCGCTGTAAGCAAGGATAATCAATTCTTATTTGTAACGGATCATAATAATAATAGAGCACAACGAATTTCTGTGACTGGGACTAGTCCTAGCGTTTTTAGAGCTAGTTTGGGTGAACTAATTTTTGGGGTAGCATTAGATTCAAATGAAAATATTTTTATAAGTTTTGTAGGTGCTAATAGAGTTGAAAAATTAACACCTCATCCATCCTATGGTGGAGGTGGATCTGTTACTACAGGACTCAATGCTCCAAGAGGAATCGCAGTTGATTCCAATAATAATGTTTATATTGCTAATCATGTTGCAACAGGTTATATTAATAGATATGATAATAACCTAGCCAATCCAATTGCATTTGCAACAGGACTCAATTTAGTTTCAGGGGTTGCAATCTCTAGCACGGGATTTTTGTATGCTGTACTAGATGGGAGTGATCAAGTTCGAAAATATGACCTTTCTGGGAACCTTCTGAAAACATGGGGAACAAATGGTTCTGGAAACGGACAGTTTATATCACCTGTTGGAATTGCAGTGGATAAAAATGGATATGTATATGTTGTTGATTATTCTAGATGTGATATACAAAAATTTGATCCCGATGGAAACTTTATTCTAAAGATTGGCACAACATGTGGGTCAGGCACTCTACAATTAAATGGACCAGCAGGTATGGCTATAGATTCCGATGGATATATCTATGTGGGAGACCAGAACAACAACAGAATCATGAAGTTCGGTCCCTAGCTGAACCGAATAGTATTTACTTGTTATTGACTAGATTTTGATTCAATAATCTGCTAGTTTGAGTATCAATACACATAACTTTATTATGATGCATATAAAAGAGCATGAACTAAATTAAACGAATTTACTTTGAGAAAGAATTTTTTCGGAGCATACTAATTCCAATAAACACCATCCAAAAAAGCCAAGCTAAGCTACCCACTAGTCCCGCCAAAGGAATCTTTCTAAACTCGGGGATGACTAAAGAAAATAATTCTGCTTGTGCCAGTAGATATAAAAAACTTGCAATATAACCAAAGTAAGCTAGTTTCTTTCCAAATATTTCATGGGCTTTCATTATGGATGAATTCAGAAACATCCAAATGATTGTAAATAGTTGTCCTAAATGTTCACCGATTAAAACGCCAAATAAATGATGAATACTAATAAAAGAAACAATTACTGCATCTTTTAATGATGGGTTTATATTAGAATTCGATAACATATTTGCTAAAATCGGAACAACAAACACCCATCGAAGTAAACCTATTAGCTGAAAAACAAGTGCTAATATTCCAAACAATAATGCAAGTTTAGCAACAACCTCATTCTTAGATTTTACTATTTCATATAAAACCAAGTATGAAAATAATAAAGGCAAACCGCAGAATCCAAAGAACCACCAAGCCATTACTAATGTAGAACCACCCATCTTAAAAGTTGTTAGAATAGTTTCTGGTGATTGACGTAAAATTTGAGGGTAATTAAATTTAACGATTAAATAGGTATAAGGGATTTGAATTGCAAACGCAGATAAGATAAAAATCCAAGCTGCAATTTTTTGATTAGTTCTCATTACTTCACTCCTGTAAGAAAAAATTGAATATCCAATGAAAGGTGTAGGATTTAACCATTTGCTACCAATGTTATAGTACTTAAACGAAAACTCAGCTCTTTACAAATTACAAATTATAAATTGATAAAAGACATTATCCCAGATTTCTTTAGAGTTTGAAACGGCACTATGAAATTTACAATGGAGATGATTTTAGCCATACACTTCAATTAATCTATTATACAATAAATGAGTAAAGTAATTTATTCAATAGTCAGTGACAGAAAGCTCGTCACTAAGAGTGAAGTTCAAGTAAAAGTCGGGCTCAACTTGCTCAAGATGAGTTTATAATTCAAACTTTCCTTAAGAACTGAATCCAAATAAATCTTTTCAATTTTGAGCAAGCTCAAAATTCTGAATCTATGCAAAGAAAATACATCGTAACAGGTGGTGCAGGTTTGATTGGTTCTTCTGTAATCGAAGAATTGAATCGAATTGGTGAATCGGATATACTAGTGGTAGATCATCTAGGAACAACTGAAAAATGGAAAAATCTCACTAGGCTAAAATTCAGTGACTATGTTGAGAAAGATCGTTTTTTAGAAATGGTATTGAATGGAGAAGCTTTTCAAAAAGTAACCCATTGTATCCATCTTGGAGCCTGTTCTAGTACAACAGAAAAAGATGCAACCTATTTGATTGAGAATAACTATAAATATACTCAAATTTTGGGAGCATTTTGTATGACTCGAGGAATTAGATTTTTATATGCTTCTAGTGCAGCCACATATGGTGAAGGAGAGAATGGATATATAGAAGAGAATCTTGAATCACTGAAACCATTGAATATGTATGGATATTCAAAACATCTTTATGACCTCTATGCAAGTCGTTATAAGTTTTTAGATAAGATTACAAGTGTTAAATACTTTAATGTTTTTGGTTTTGGAGAAGAGCATAAAGGGGAAATGAGAAGCTTAGTATTAAAGGGTTATGAACAGATAAAGTCCTCAGGAAAATTGAAACTCTTTAAATCGTATCGTCCAGAGTTTAAAGATGGGGAACAAAAAAGAGATTTTCTATATTCTAGAGATGCAGCAAAGGCAACACTTCATCTATTGCACAATAATCATTATGGAATCTATAATATTGGAAGAGGTGTAGCAGAAACTTGGAACTCAGTAGCTAACGCTCTCTTTAAAGCAATGAAACTTACTCCTAAAATTGAGTATATAGAAATGCCCGAACATCTAAAAGGAAAATACCAATACTTCACTCAGGCGGATATCAGTAAGCTCATGTCAACTTCGTATTCAGATGGTTTCATGGATTTAGAAAACTCAATTCAAGAATATATTTCTAGAATGGAAAATTGAGAGTATATGATTAGCATTTATTGTGATGGCGCATCTAAAGGAAATCCAGGACCAGCATCAATTGGTGTATATGCAGTTCAAGATGGAAAAGAAGTGTTTACTATATCAGAAGCACTAGGCAATGGAACAAATAATTTTGCTGAATGGACCTCATTAATCCAAGCATTAAAGAAATCTATCGAGAATAAATTTTTGGATGTTGAAATTTTTATGGACTCAGAGCTTGTTGTTAGACAATTTAATGGAGTATATAAAACAAAACATCCCGATCTCATTCCATTAAAACAAGAAGCAATGAAACTTGCTGCACAATTTCATTCAATTAAGCTCACTCATATACCAAGGGAGAAAAATAAAAACGCTGATACACTGGCAAATAAGGCACTTCAATGAAAAAATTTGGTCATCTACTTTCTTTTTTAATTGGATATATATTCTATCTTCCGTTTAAATTTTTACCATATAGAATTTGTTTGGTATATGGAACAGGAATAGCACTTATGTTATATCCACTTGCTAGAAAGCATAGAAAGATAGCAGCAGAAAATATTCGATATGCATTTCCTGAGAAAAATGAAAAAGAAATTTCAGAACTTGTATTTAAGTCGTTTTTGCACTTAGGCAATCTTCTTGCTGGAACTCTTTATGCTTCAAGGATAGATAAAGCTTGGATGGATAAATATCTTGAATATGATGAAGAATCATTAAGATTAGAAAATGATTTGAAGAAAGAAAATTATGGTGTAGTGATTTGTTCAGGTCATTTAGGGAACTGGGAAATTTTAGCACAAATCATCGGTACAAGAGTTGATGGAGTTGGAATTTATAAAAAGATAAGAAATAGATTTGTAGATAGATGGTTGTTCAAACATAGAAGTAACAATAAAACGATTCTGGTTTCCACAGAAGAATCAACCAAAGTGATTAAATATTTGAAAGATGGCTATTGGGTTGCTTTTGGCACAGACCAAAATGCCGGGAAAGCAGGGATATTTGTGGACTTTCTAAACAGAAAAGCATCCACATTTACTGGTTCTGCTTTAATGGCTTATATTACTGGTGCAAGAATGCTACATTATACGATTGTATATAAAGAGAAAGGTATATATACAATGAGAGTAAAGGACATAGGATTTATAGACAAAAAAATATTTCCAGATAGAGATAGTGCGATTAGACTTTTCACGGAAAAATCTACTAAGATTCTAGAAGAAGAAATCAAAAAAAATCCTGAGCAATATTTCTGGGTTCATAGAAGATGGAGAACAAAACCAGGAGATTTTCCCGGTCAAACATAAACTATTCCTGAATATATCCCCAACTTTTCAAAACAGACATAACCTCTGTTTGAAGTTTTTTAGTTCTTTCAATTGAACTATTGTTTATTAGTGCTCCATCTAAATATGCCCAAACTTGTTTTGATTTTTTCAAACCATCTGGTTCCGTCTCAGAGAATATAATTCTTGAATTATTAATTTCAACTTTGTCTAAGATCCCCCATTTACCTAATCTTAGTTTTCTCTGAGCAGTTTTAGTATCTAATGAATAATAGAATCTTGTTTCAGGATTAGTAATCATGATCCGAATCTCAACGTTAGTTTCTTGGAAAGGCACTTCAAATTGAATATTATTTTTGTTAAAAGCGATTGACTTGCCTTCACCAGTGAGAAATTCAAATCGATAGATTTCACCAACTAGATTTAAGTTAATCTTTGCGGGCAAACTTTCTTTAGGAAAAAAAATTTTCAAAGAATTTTTCTTTAGACTATTTTCATATAAAATCTTTCGCCACTCATCTTGAACAACGATAGGCGATAGCTCTTGAGGATCTTTCTCTAAATCATAAGCTTCTTCAAGTTTTGACTGATCTATTGGTTGAAAGTCCAAATAGTAATTGGTAAAACCAGAAAATCTGCGAATGTATTTCATGGTATTTGTTCTGATAGACTCAGACATTCTTCCTTCAGTATAAACAAATTCTTCTTTAGATTCACCAGAATTAGTTTTAAGAAAGTGAAAAAAGTCTTTTCCTTTAAAAAGTTTTTTATCATATTCTATGTTTAAGGAACTAAGAAGGGTTGGAACCAAAGATATACCAGAACTCATTCCATCGAATTCTTTTTGAATAAGTGATTTAGAAACTGAATTAGGAAATTTCCAAATCAAGGGAATCGCTATCTCTTCATCATAATGAGTTTCTCCGTGACCGTACTGAGTTCCAAAAATTTTATTTTCTTCAAAACTATGCTTTTTCTCAAAAAGATCACCATGGTCAGAAGTAATAATGATATGAGATTCTTCATAAAGATTCAATTTTTTTAGCACATGAATTATTTTCTGAATTTCTTCATCTACATATCGAACCTCACCATAGTATCTTTTGATGATACTATTCTTAGTGTTCCAAACTTCTTTAGCAGTTTCTTCTTCTATTTTCTTTAAGATTCTATTTGGAGGTGAATAGGAACCATGTGGAGTGTTGTAATTAATGTGCAAGAAAAAAGTTTCCTCTTTGCTTGACTCTAAAAATTTTATAGCAGATTTAGTAATTTCTTCAGTATCAGAAATATCTTTACCAATTTGGGTTAGATCATGAAATCCTAAATCAACCCCAACTCCAGTGTAGTCTTGTAAGAAGACATTATTCATGATGGATTTAGTATAATAATTTTCTTCCCTAAGTATGTTCACAAGACCGGGATTTTTTTGAGAATAAAAAACAAGTTTTTCAGAAACAGAGATAGGAAATCCAATGCTAGTAATTCCAAGGTTTGATGAATAGTCTCCATAAAATAAAGAAATCATAGATGGTTTAGTCCAATTAGCATTTGCAAAATGAGAGTTAAACTTTACTGAATCTTTAGCTAACTCATCTAGTGTTGGACTAATTTTGAATTGATTTCCATAGGAACCTAGTGCATCTTTTCGCAAGGCATCAATTACAATAAGAATGATATTTGGTTTTGAAATTTCTTTACTTATTGAGCGAGGTGCACCTAAAAAAAGAAATGAGTTACCAACCCAAACAAATTTCAGATTACTCATTTTTTTTTCAATCTTAAGAGTTTCCCATTTGTTTGAATAAGAAATTTCTTTTTCATAAAGAATTTCATTGTTTGAATATAATTGTAATTTTCCTGAACCTTGAAGTACTAGATAGTCAGTTTGAAAAAAAGAGATTAGACTTGGAAAATTAATTTCTAGACTAGAATTGGGAGAGAGCATAAGAGAATCTTTAGATTCATTTCTAAATAGAATGGAATCTTCTTGGATTCCGATTTGAAGATTAGAATACTTTGGATTTTTGGGATTAGAGAAACGAGATGGATTCTTTTTCCAGTGAAAAGTTAGATCATTAGAATCATCAAATCGAAATTGATTCAGTTTTAGGATACTTCTAGGAATATCAAGATGAATCGGTTTTACAATTTCAGAGTCGCAGTGACTCAAAAAAAGGAATAATAAGATGAATGAAATTGAAGAAGCAAATTTCAGCACAAGTAATTTTGGTTCTTTAGCTAGGAGATTTTTTGGTCATTTTTTCCATGACTAGTTTTTTCTTTTTGATCCAAGTTCCTAACTCATCAATTGTTTCTGGAAAAGTTTCAAGAAGCCTTAACATTTCTGCATGTTCTCGAATGATTCTCACAACATATTCGTGAGTCATTTTGGATTTTTTATCTTTTGTATCCATACCCAATTGGAACAAGAGTATAAATAAATTGCAAGTGTTTATTTAGAGACTGTAGCAATAATCATTTTTTCTTTTCTGACCACAAGGTAAGAACAGAGCTCTTCCGTTTCTACCCTATACCTTGTTTCAGAATTGTACGTATCTAATTCAGCATCACCATCTACAACATAATAATAAAGATATTCACCGGGTTTTAGTTTTTTTCTCAAAACAAAAATCCCATCTCTATCTTTTTTTAGATAATCATGTTCTGGATTCCATTGATTAAAGTCGCCAATGAGTGCTACTGTTCCAGCGTTTGGTTTATAGATTCTAAACTCAACAATTTTGAAATCAACATCTTCATTTGTTTCAGAATCAATGACTCTTGCAGAAACATGTTTTTCAGAGTCCACATTCATTACTTCAAACATGGAATAGTAAGAGCCTTCCCCGTCTTCCATTCGTTCAGAATTATTCGGATCAAAATCGAAAATGCCATCTACTTTGAATTTATATTCGTAACTAGTTTTGGGCTCTTCATTTCTTCCTTTAAAATTAGCGGGAATAACGATGTAGTAAATTCCATATCGATTTCTTTGCATTGGCACACATTTCCAAGAATAAAAATTACCACAAAGTTCTACTTCATTACTTTTCAAACCGTTGTAGGTAAACAGAACCCCTTTTTGAAGAAAGCTACTAGTTTTTACATAATTTTCAACGTCAATGAGCCTGATGTATCTAGGAGAGACAGCTCTTTTTAGACTTTGGATTTGCCAGTAATAATAGACTTTGTCTTTATTAGATTCACCAGAACTTCCTTCAATTTCTTTGGAAGAATAGGAGCCAATCCATTCGATAGCATCTTCCCCAAAGGTTTTTCCTAAAGCTAGAAAAATTGTTAGGAAGAGAAGTATTCTTATAAATTTTGATTTGAACATATTATGACCCTACTGCAAAAACCCTTCAAAGGGTCTTTCTGTGGGGTTACCACCCCACACGCCCCGTTTCTTTAAATTCAAATGAGCAATATTTTTACTGTTTATTCTAAATTTATCGTAAATAAAATATTTCATAATTTAATATCTCATTTCCTCTTTTTATATTTTTGCAGGATCATCATGAATTACAGTTGTTACTAAAATTTTCGTCTATTCTGAGAAATAGAAAAGTGATTTTTACAAAATAATTGAGGAAATTTGGGTATTTAAGGTCTGGTAAGAATGCATCGGACATTGAACTTGCTGCTCTTATAGTTGAAATATGAATCACCACTACTGAAAAATACGTACCAAGCATTGTCAGAATAATGTTCATGAATAGTAGAACTCCAATAAGCACTAGCTGTGTTTGGAAAAAATTCAGTATTAATCTTTGGATTGTTCTTTGTATCAACCAAAGTTTCGAGTTCTTCTTTTGATGGAAGTCTCCATTTTTTACCAGTAAGTTGTAAGGATTTACACTCAATGTTTGCATCTTTCCAATTCATTTTTTTTGCTTTACCGAAAATTATGAAACCTTGACAATCTTCGCCAGTTTGGCCAATGCTACATTTCTGCCAGATCAATCCATTAGTTGAGTCTGTAATTGTTCCATCTCCATTGTCTTTGAAACTTAGAGCTTGTTTCAATTCCGAATTTTTATTTGAATAAACAGTTTCCTCAGATTGTAGTGTTAAGCTAATCATTATCAATGAGAGGATTGATAATATTTTTATAGATCTAATCCAGAAACCCATCTTAATTAGTCTTTTTGCTGAATTGTCAAATATCGTCTCAAATGTTAAACTCAACACGACATGAAAGAGAGGTAATAGACCTCACTTTCACGATTTGCGTTTACTAAACTACTAACTAACCTTTTTTCTTTGCGTCCTCATAGTTAGTTTCTTTAGGACCAGTGTAAATTTGTCTTGGACGACCGATCTTCATGTCAGGAGATTCAATCATCTCTTTCCATTGAGCAATCCATCCTGGAAGTCTTCCCATACCAAACATTACTGTAAACATGTTTGTTGGAATTCCTAATGCACGATAAATAATCCCACTATAGAAATCCACATTTGGATATAACTTTCTATCCACAAAATATTGGTCTTTCAAAGCAGCTTCTTCCAATTCCTTAGCAATGTCTAAAAGTGGATCTTTGATTCCCATTTTATTCAATACTGAATCGCAAGCTTTTTTGATAATCTTTGCTCTTGGATCAAAGTTTTTGTAAACTCTATGACCAAATCCAGAAAGTCTAAAAGTAGAATTTTTGTCTTTAGCCTTAGTCACAACTTCTTTCACACTCATTCCACTATCTTTGATCTCTTGAAGCATCTCTAGAACTTCTTGGTTAGCTCCACCATGTCTTGGTCCCCATAGTGCACATATTCCTGAAGAAATTGCAGCATATATATTTGCTAAACTGGAACCAACTAATCGTACAGTGGATGTAGAACAGTTTTGTTCATGATCTGCATGAAGGATTAGTAGAAGATTCAAAGCCTTTGAAGTTTCAGGATCCACAGAATAGTTTTCTGCTGGAACAGAGAACATCATATTTAAGAAATTTGAGCAATAGTCTAAACTATTGAGTGGATGAACTGCTGGTTGACCAATAGACTTTTTGAAAGCAAAAGCTGCGAGTGTTGGAAATTTTGCAATTAGCCTTACAATTGAGATTTGTCTATGCTCAGGATTTTCTGGGTCATAAGAATCTTGGTAGTAAGTGGAAAGAGAAGCGATTAGACAAGAAAGAATCGCCATTGGGTGTCCATCTTTAGGAAAACCATTGAATAGTCTTTTTAAGTCTTCATGCACCATTGTATGTATTGTAAGTTGGTGTGACCAATCTTGAAGTTCATGTGCGTTGGGAAGTTTGCCATAAATCAATAAATATGCAACTTCAACAAAAGATGACTTTTCAGCCAGCTGTTCAATCGGAATTCCACGATAACGAAGGATTCCCAGTTCACCATCCAAAAAGGTTATTGCACTAGTGCAAGCACCTGTATTAAGATATCCGCTATCTAAAGTCACAAGCCCTGTTTGTGCTCTGAGCTTGGTGATATCAATTGCCTTTTCTCCCTCACTTCCCTCAATTATAGGAAACTCAAATTCTTTATCTCCAATCTTTAGGATCGCTTTTTCTGCCATAAATTCTTCCTTAGAGTAATACTAAACCCGTGGGCTAAAGAAAGTATTGATTCTAGTCCAATTAGTTTTGCAAGAGAATAATTTTATTCTATCAATTTTTATAATAAAAAAAGCTGAGTTTCTGACAAATCTTTAGACTATTGGAAACTAATCTTGACTTTTGCACTATGATACCGAAAATAAATTTATGGATAATCCATTATTTAAGCTAGTGAACTTTTCCCAAGGTTCCTATATCATTCTGGAAGGTGAAAGAAAGTCTCCTAATTTTTTTATTGTTAAAGATGGAAGAGTTCTGGTAAAACGTGACTTTCCAGTGCCAGGGGAGAAACCCTCTGAGGTAATGAATCCAGGAGATTTCTTCGGGGTTGTTGCTGCAATGAGTCAATACCCTCAGATTGAGTCTGCTGTTGCTCAGACCAATGTCACTTTAATCGCTGTAAGTTATAATCGATTTGGTGAACTAATCCAAAAGAATGCTCCACTTGCAATGAAGATTATCCGTTCCTTCTCTAAAAAACTTAGGGATATGGATAAAGCACAAACTGGATCTAAAAACCCACCCAGTAACACTAGTTCAGATTTGAATATTCTATTCAATATGGCAGAGAATTATTTTAACCAAGGAAATATTGATAGTGCTGTTTATCTTTACCAAAGTTATATCAAATACCAACCTGAAGGTGAGTACATTGCTCAAGCAAAGAAAAAGTTAAAAACCTTGGGTCGCCCTGAAGTGGGAGAGACTACAGAGGGAACCAATCGTTCCTACCAAACAGGACAAATGATTTTCTTCGAAGGGGAACCTGGCAATGACCTATTCATCGTACAAAAAGGTAAAATAAAAATTTCCAAAATCATTAATGGAAATGAAGTTATACTCAATATCATGAAAACAGGTGATATCTTTGGAGAGATGGCACTTCTAGACAATAAACCTAGATCTGCATCTGCTACTGCAAGTGAAGATGTAGATTTACTTGCAATCAATAAAACTAACTTTGAAACAATGACTGTCTCTCAACCTCAACTCATGAGTAAAATCATTACACTTCTATCAGAAAGAATTTGGAATGCGTATAAGAAAATTGCTAATTCATATCTTCCTGATATCAATGCAAGAATGGCTGATATGCTTATGACAATGGCAGAACGAAATAGAGTGAAAATCGGTCCTAGAGAGTTTCATGATTTTAAAATTGGTGCAGTGGAGTTTTTGCAGATGCTTGGACTCACTGATAGAGACACTGGTACAATTTTAAAATTTGTTACTAGCAACAAGTTTATTAGAATTGATAATGATACAATCGTTTGTTCTGATATGGCTCTTCTAGATAGAATGGTTCATCAGATGAGAGAAAAACTCAAAGGTTAGTCAAGCACAGCAACATAAGGTAGATTTCTAAATCTACCGTTGAAGTCTAGACCATAGCCAACAACAAATCTATCTTCGATATTAAATCCAACATAGTCGATGTTGTGCTGAAAACTATGCTTATCTTTTTTAACCAAAAGGGAACATACTTTTAAAGATCTTGGACTTTGTTTTAGAACTTCATCCACAATTTTATTCAACGTTAGTCCCGTATCAATGATATCTTCAACTAAAATTATGTTTTTATCTTTAAGGTTTAGTCGATTCAACATCTCTAGTTTAACAATTCCACTAGAAGTTTTTTCAGAGCCATACGATGATGCAGATAAGAATTCAACCTCTACATCAGATTTGATTTCTCTTACAAGATCAGCCATAAATATAAATGAACCTTTTAGAATTCCAATTGCAAGGATTGAATCATTCGTATGGTCTTTCGAAATTTCTTGACCAAGCTCTAGAATCCTAGATTGAATTTCTAACTTTGAAATGAGTTCCTTCATGGATTTTCCTTTCTGGTTGGATATGATTTTTAAAATTCCATCTAAGTAAACTAGTTTCTGTAATGAAATTTTAGCTAGAGATATAAATTTATTGTAGATTAACTTATACCAAACGCCAAAAAAAACTTCCCATTTAGGAAATAAATTGTACATTTAGGTGAACTTAAAATATTGTCCATGTGAAAAATAATTTACAGAAACAACTTTTAGAAATTTGCACAGAAAAAGAAGTCTTAGTAGCGAT
>JANRLP010000123.1:0-5272 GCA_033762425.1 Leptospiraceae bacterium | reverse complement strand
TCAAGGTTCTTTCAATAAATTCTTTCTGAATCTCTGATACATTAGATCTTAATTTGTCCAATTCATCTTCTAGTTTATGTGCTCTCTCTCCAATGGATTCTAAATTCAACGCTCTAGCATTTCCCTTTAACGAATGAACTGCTCTGAATGTCTCTTCAATGATCTTACGGTTTGATTCTATTGATTTTGCTTTCTCAATACTTGATTCTTTTTCATTCAACAAACTCTGTAGTTTAGGCTTCACTAGATCAATTGTTTCATTGGCTTCTTTGATAAAGCCTGAGAATATCTTTGCATCCATTCCCAGTATCTGATACATCTTCTCTACCTTAGAGGCTTGCTCTTTAGTCTTCTCTTCTAATCTCTTCTGTAACTCATACTCGGCTGTTCTATCATCGATCACTACCATGATCTTTTCTATCTCATCTGTCTTGTTACCTTCATTATCTAGTTTGAAGATTCTAGAAAAGCTAAACGATAGTTGTTTTACTATTCCTCCTTCTTGAGGGTAGAGGTATGTATATTCCTTAAGAGGATTCGATTTCTCAAACATCTTAGCGGACATAAACGGATTATCGAATAGCAACTCAATAAAGTTATGCACCTTAGTTTGTTTATCCTCTGATACTAGTTCTCTAAAATCTTTTACCAGCAACTCCTTCACTTCAAATATATCCAACACCTTACGAGAATAGTCAGGATTGATGCTAAAGTCACGGTTTAATGTTAGAATCCCTTGTTCTACATTGGAGAGAATGTCTCCAATTTCTTTTGTTCTTTCTCTAACTCTATGCTCTAAGTTCGTGTAAAGTTTTGCATTATCAATAGAAATTGCTGCTTGTGAAGCTAATATCTGTAACACTTCTATTCTATCTCTAGTGAATGCTCCAGTAGTCAGGTTATTTTCTAGATAAATTATACCGACTAACTTACCTTGATTCAATATAGGTGCACACAATAAGGAATAAACTTGATTTGTTTTAACATAACTATCATTCACAAAGTTTCCCTCTAAATGAGCATCACTCAATACGATATTTGATTTTGTTCTTGATACAAATTGAATAACACTCGTTGAAGCACTTGTATAATTTTTTAATGGAATTGATTCTAATACTTTCACTTCTTTAGAAGAAACAGAACCACTTGCTTCAACAAATAATTCTCCTTTTTCATTTGCTAGGATCAAACAACCTTTTTCTGCTCCAGCATTCTCAAGAACAAACTTCATCATTTTTGAAAGTAATTTTTCTAATTGGATTTCGCCTGATAAAGTCTGAGATGCTTTGAATATACTTCCAACATCCAATCTCTTCGTAGTTGATACTCTTGTCTTTGATGGGTCACTAGAAATAGTAACAGAGACAGCTCCATTCTCATCACTTTCTACTTGATTGATTGTACCAACGAGTTGCATAAATGATTTTACTAAATTAGGATATTTCTCGTCGATTTGTTTTACCTTAGCAAGTGCACCCCATTTGACATAGACAGATCTTGATTGAAGTAGATAAAAGCTATGCTCACTAGTATTTCCGATCGACAAATAAATATCTGACAAAGACTCAAATGCTATCGCCTGAAGATAATAATTGTTATTATCTCGAGCAATTTTGATTGCATCATGATAAATCTTTGTAGCTTTAAGAATATTGTTACTCATAATACTTTCTTGAGCATCTAAAATCAACTTCATAGAAAGAAAATTTTCTGGAGAATATTCTGCTCTTTTACTAATTTCAGATAATTTCTTTCTAAATTTTTTTAAGAGAGTAGGATTTTTTAACTTAGAAATTGTCAACGCAAATAAGAAGGTATTCAAAGTTGAATAAGGCATTCCCAAAGTAGTTTGTTCAAATTGTTCAGTCTTTAAAAAAAAGATTAAAGCAGCTTCATAATTGCCAGATAAAAAATAAATGAATCCATTTAAAAAATAAAGATTGAATAAAACTAGAAGACTTTTAGTTTCTTCTAATTTTTCTTTATCAACAGAAGTGATGATTTTTTTACCAATGCTAATATTTACATCAGCAAGAATATTAACTAATTCATTCCAAATTTTATTATAATTAATTGCATCCAATTGTGAAGTAGCCAACAAAACCTTTCGATATGATTCAAAGTTATTTTGAACTTTATCTAGCTTATCTGAGTTTAAAAAAGATTGAATGCTATAGTGATTAGAATTATAAGCAATGAATTGAATATCACTTGCTTCTAAAGATGACTTAGTTCCTTCAAAAAAATATTGAATTGAACTATCGAAACTTGAATTAAAATGAGCAACTAAACACGCAAAACAATAATAAGTTCTTCCTTTAATTGCAGAACTATTATACTTATCAGCTAGTTTCAAAGAAATGAGACCTAGCTCATGGCCTAATTTAAAATCCTTCAAACCTATAATAAATATATACCCCAGAAGTACATAACCTACAGAAGAATTTATTGAGTTTCCGTTCTTCAATGAAAGAATAACCATTTTGGTTACAAGATGTGGGACAAGAAAAGGAGAACTGATAAATGCTGCTGGCAGAATTTTTTCAAGTAGATCCAAAGCAAGAATTGCAACAGGATCATTTGCTTCCTTCATTTCAATAATTTCATTAGCATTCTTTCTAAAGAACAAATATCTACAGTATAAAATATCCTTAATTGAAGATAACTCATTTGGTTTTTTGGTAATTTTAATCCCTAATAAATCTAAAGCATTAAGCCCTTGATCAATAGTCTTTTCAACATCTCCTCTACTGAGGTAAATAAGACATTTCCATTTAAGAATTTCAATCTTATGAAGTTTAGTTATGTTTTGAAGTAAAAGTCGATCATAGGCGGCTTCTGCTTCATCAAACTTTGTTATATAATAGCAAGAATTTGCATATTCAAAAAGATATGAAGAAGATTTATCCTCATCAATCATACTTAAATCTTGAATCGAATTAGACAAAAAGATATTTGATACTTCATATGCAATTGATTTTCTTGCCTTTATACCAGCTTTGAAGTTTATCTCTGCTAGTGTTTGCTTATCTATAACTTTAGTTAGCAATGTACTAGATAAATTCCAATGATTCACTAAATCAAATAGCTTATCTTCAAGTTCAATAGAACTTAAATTTTTAAGTAGGTATTGACCAATTTGTAAATGTATCTTTTTTGCTTGTTGTTCCGAAAGACAACTATATGCAGCTTGTTGAACTCTATCATGAAGAAATTTGAAATGAATTTTGTTTGGGTCACTAAATTCATCAAGATACTTATGCTCCTCGCCAATTGGTAAGATATATCCTTCAAGCATTAATTCTGATAGCTCTGAAAATGTTTCAATTGACTTCTTTTCATAGATTAAACTGAGCATACTCAAATTAAAAATATTACCAATACAAGAAGCAATTTGAATTATTTTTTGAGATCCTAAAGATAATTTTAGTATCTTAGAAGTCATAAGTTCAATAACGTTATCTGTTATACCAGCATTTTCAATTTTAGAAATATCCCATTCCCATTTACTCGAATCTCTATTAAAAAATATCAAAGATTCATTATACAGTGATTTTAAAAATTCATTCACAAAAAAAGGATTTCCATCAGTCTTTGAAATTATAATTTTTGCTAATTCGATTACATTTCCTTGATTAGATGCAAAAGTTTCAGATAGTATCTTCTGAATATCTTCTTCTTGAAGAACTTTTAAAGATAAAGTTTCAATTTTACAATCTGATTTTTCTATTTGGTCAAGAGTATGAATTAATTGATGAGTAGAATCAACTTCGTTACTTCTATAAGAGCAAATAAAAAGTAAATAACTTATTTCAGAATCACTCATAATATTTTGAATTAGTTTTAATGAATCAGAGTCTGCCCATTGCATATCATCTAAAAATAATACAATTGGATGTTCTTTAGTACTAAGCACTTTTAAGAATTCCTTAAATGTTTGATTGAATCTATTTTGGGATTCACTTGGACTCAAATCTTGAACAGGTAATTGTTTCCCTAAAATTATTTCTAGTTCAGGTATAACATTCACTATTACTTGAGCATTTGGACTAAGAGCTTTTAAAAAGTCATTTTTCCAAGTTTGAATGCTCTCTTCCGATTCAGTTAGTATTTGTCGGATAAGTTCTTGAAAAGACTGTATAACTGCACTATAAGGAATATCTCTTTTAAATTGATCATACTTTCCGGAAATGAAGTAACCTCTTTTATTCACAATTGGCTTATGAACTTCATTTACCAGTACTGATTTACCAATTCCAGAATAGCCATTAACTATTATTACTTCTCTTTTTCCTAGGCTTGTTCTATCGAAGGAATCTAACAATATCTGTATCTCTTTCTCTCTCCCATATAGCTTTTGTGGAATTTGGAATTTATCTGATTTATCATATTCTCCTAAACCAAAACTAGTGTTTTCTAAAATTCCCTTTTCATACAATTCTAAACATTTCTCTAAATCTCTTTTAATCCCATAGGCACTCAAATACCTATCTTCTGCATTCTTAGCCATTAACCTAAGGATAATTTCAGATAAAATTGGTGGAAAATTATTTACAACTTGGTGCGGTAGTTCTGGCTTTACAGCTATATGAGAATGGATCAATTCCATTGGATCTTTGGTTACAAATGGCAACCTTCCAGTAAATAATTCATAGAATGTGACACCCAGTGAATAAAAGTCAGTTCTATAATCTATAGATCGATTCATTCTACCTGTTTGTTCAGGCGAAATATACGCAAGAGTACCTTCCATATTTTCCGGTGAATTGATTGTAGGATTTTCTCTAGTCAGTCTAGTTGAAATTCCAAAATCAGTTACCTGAACTCGATTTGAATCCATGTTTACTATTACATTATGAGGTTTTATATCTAAATGAATTATTTCCTTCGAATGGATATGCTCTAATGCTTCAGAAATTTTAATCGCAATTGATAATCTTCGAGATAAGTCTAATCTAATTTCTTTTTTGTCATTTGCTTCACGGATTAACTGATTTAAAGATACTCCACCAATGTCTTCTAATACTAGAGCATATTTATCATCTTCTATCTCAATTGATAAAGGTTTTACGATCCCTGAAAAATCTAAATTAGCAGCAATATCAAACTCTTTTTTTATCTTAGCGATTTCTTTTGGTGAAGGATTCTCTGCTTCCAAAACTTTTATGATCACGCTTTGACCTTCTCTAGTTCCACGAAATACAGAAGATTTTTTTCCTAAATGCAGACTTTCTCGAATTAATAGATTTTTCATTTTCATACTATACTCCTT
>JANRLP010000122.1:0-2920 GCA_033762425.1 Leptospiraceae bacterium | reverse complement strand
AGCAACCATAGATCTTCTTCCTTGATCAGCAATAAAAGCAAAACAAGCAAGAATATCTTCTTTGGTGAGATCAGGAAAATCATCCAAAAATTCTTCGTAACTCATACCAGATGCAAGATAGTCCAAAACATCATAGACTGTAATTCTCATTCCACGAATGCATGGCTTACCACTTCGTTTGCCCGGTTCAATTGTAATTATTTTTGTATAATCCAACATAAGACTTATGATGTTCTTAATCTCAACTATGTCAAGCGAAAATTCAACTCAATAAAGACCTTGTTGAAACTAAGAATGAGAATTCTTCCCCAACATCGATTGGGTAAAGCTCTTAGCTCTTTCCACAAATCTATCGTTCGCATCAACAAAAATCATTTAGGAGTAAAAAAATGAGAGAATATCTAGTAAAAAAATTTTTAGGTGGAGTGGTTTTTGCGTTAGCCGCTATTTCCACAACGTTACTCGCTGTTGCAGTCACAGGCACTATCAAATCCTGGACAACAGGAGAAGTGCTATCGGCTACCGATTTGAATACAACGATTTCCAGTTTAAAAACTGCAATTGAAGGAATTCCCAATTGGACTAAGAATGGAACCAGTGCAACCTATACTGATGGCAATGTGGGGATTGGGACGAGTAGTCCACAAACAACCTTTGAAATAGCATCAACTGGCAATAATTTTTTAACTTTGACTCGAACTAATAAGGCTGCTGGTACTGGTGAATTTTATATTAACGTAGAAAGTAATAGTCAGGCAACACTAACCTATGATTCAACAAATTCAATTGTATTTGGGACTTCTACTGATCCTTCTAGTCAATCAAGCTTTTCAGAAAAGATGAGAATTGGTCCTACGGGTAATGTCGGAATTGGAATTACAAATCCCTCTCATATACTACATATCAATGCAGCAGGTAGATCGACCCAAGCAAACTGGGATACTACTTCTGATGAAAGGTTAAAGGATATTCATGGAAAATATACAAAAGGATTATCTGACTTGGTTCAAATATCCCCTATCAATTTTCAATATAAAAAAGATAATCCACTTAAATTACCTGACTCAGAAAATAAAATTGGTGTTAGTGCCCAAGCTTTAGAAAAGATTTTCCCAGAAGCAGTAAAGAAACAGAAGGATGGATATTTAACAGTCAATTCTGATCCAGTTTTCTGGGCAATGGTAAATTCCATAAAAGAGTTAAACACTACTCTTAATTCTGAAAAGATAAAGAATGAAAATTTATCTAAGGAAAACCAAAAACTGCAAGAGGAACTAAAAGAATTGCGACTAACGTCTGTGAAAACAGAAGAGCGTTTGAAAGCTATTGAAACTATGCAGATGGCGAAGAAATAGTTCAGTCATTTCATTCAAAAAATAGAAATAATCAATTTAGAGACGATTCACGAATCGTTTCTGTTGAATAACTTCAGGTTATTTAAAGTAAATAGGAATTTTGTAAGTTAATCAAAAAGTTGTATTTGCTTTTTCTGAAAGAAAAGATAAAAAAAGTAGTTGTTTAAAATTAAATTTTTTATAGTGTAATTTCATTACAGCAAAATGCTTCCTTAGAGGTAAACAATGAACTCAAAAATTTTACTCATAACTTTATTCGGGTTTTTTATTGCCCTTTCGGCTGAAGACAAAACACCTCCCAAAGACTTTCTTTCCTATGCTTTTGCTTATTATACTTTTAAAAATCCTGGTAAACATAAAAGCGTTAGTCGTGAGGAAGCAATTGCAAAATCTAAATCTCTCAACTCTAAAGGAGAAGATTTAAATAAGAAAAAAAAATATTCAGAAGCAATGAAATTGTTTGAAGAGGCTATTGAATATCATGCTACTGGTGAAGTATATTATAATTATGGAAATACTCTATCTAATGTTCCTAACTTAAAAGAATCAATAGATGCTTATAAGATTGCGGACAAACTAGGCGGCTATAAAAGACCCGAACTAATTCAATACAATATCGCTTGTTCATATAGCAGAATGGATAAGGTAGAAGAAGCATACAAGCATCTTGCGTTTGCTGTTGATAGAGGATATAACGCATTCAAGTATATTCAAAAAGATTCTGATATGGAAAATCTTAGAAAACGTCAAGATTGGGAAGAAAGGATTAATGCGTTAATTCCTAAGAGTGTAAAATTCACAGAAAAGGATTTTATTGGCACTATTGAAATTCCTACTCCAAGAACCTCAATCAACTATTTTTTATGTAAGAGTGGAATTGTGATTATGGATGCAACTTGTGAGAAAGGGTTCTACAGAGGAAAATGGTCTTATAAAAACAGTGACTTAATCGTTAAATGGAACGAGGAATGTAGATCAGAAGGTGTCGGCAATAAAATGATGAGTGCTGAATGCGACTTGTATGAAAAATACAAATTCAATGGTTGCAAAAAAGTTGATGCTGAAATGGAACAACATACTTTAATCACCGATAAAACTATGATTCATTATATGAAAGGTGTTTTGAAGAATGTTGATAATCTAGAAATGGTTCCAATTTACAAAAAATCAGTGAACGAGCCTAAAGCATGTGATCCAAATTTTATTCCCAAAAAAATGTCTGATCTATAGAGAGAGTAGCAAGGGTTTTGATTTTTTATTATTAACCAAAACCAATTTAATTTAACATGAGTTCGGTATAAGGATTTTATCTCAGTGGACTCCTTGAGCACATTCGTAATTATTTCCACGTTTTCTTATATCGAACTCACTTAATAACTTTTGGGCGTCTTTTCCAGCTCTCAGCTTCAGTCAATAAATTGCTTCATTGCAATTTATTGACTCCGCTTCGATCTGGGACGCGGGTTTTGTTGTTTACATATTAGAGTTTCGGTGTAGTTGAATGTTGTTGTGTGAATTGTTCCTTGTATTGCTAACTCTTCTCTAGTTGCTCTAGTTGTAGGAGC
>JANRLP010000121.1:0-37031 GCA_033762425.1 Leptospiraceae bacterium | reverse complement strand
CAACTGAGTGCGTTAGCTCTGTATTACGGAAAGTCTCGCTGCTTTTTATTAGATAGTCTCTTCAGCCGACTTAGTCTAGTGTTCTAATCATGCTTTTCTTCTTCGCAATTCTTTTTCAAAGAACTGTGTAGATGCCAAGTCGGCTTAACGGCAAAGGTGCCTACCGCTTGTAGTCTCGCTTCTCTTCGAAGCTGCGACTTGTTTTGTTCACAGGCACATTCTGGCAACCACAAAAGAATCTCTATACCAGAGGGATGAGGATAAAACGCTTCGATAACAGAGATACAACCAAAGAAAAACCACCACGAACACATTTTTTCCTACCCTAAATCACTAAATCCCACAACTAGAGCAACAAAGAAAAAGTCTTAGCTTATATCAAGATATTCTTCTTTATACAAATATGTCTATATTCGCCACAATAGATTTAAAAAGGGATTGCTTTTATCAAACACTACTACACATAAATCTCATTGACTGAGTAGTCACAAGAAAACAGTTAGTTCTAAGTAAAAAAATAGAATGTTTTATATACTAGATTTGCAAGAGCGTATGTTTACTATTTTACGGAATGCCCGCTTTAAAAAAAATTGTCATCAGAATGGGACAGAGAAAAAAAGACGGCGGTAGTTCAGAAATTGCACTGAATAAAAAAGCTAAATTTAACTTTGAGCTTCAAGAGTTTTTTGAAGCGGGAATTATGCTCTCTGGATCTGAAGTAAAAAGTCTTCGTGAGAAGAAAGCAAATTTGACCGATTCCTTTGCCAAGTTTAAAAACGGTGAACTTTTTCTGGAATCATTTCATATAACTCCTTATATCAATGGTGGTTATGCTAATCATCCCGAAATTCGCTCTAGAAAGCTTCTCTTAAAATCCAAAGAACTTTCTAGATTGCAAAAAGTCATTAAAGAGAAAGGTCTAACGATTGTAGCTGTTAAGTCCTATTTTAATGATAGAGGATTTGCTAAAGTTCAGATTGCTACTGCAAAACCAAAAAAGAATTATGATAAACGTGACACAATCCAAGCAAGAGAAGGAAAGATTGAAATAGAAAGAGCCTTCAAAGGTAAATCCAGATATGAATGATCTTCCTGTTGTTTCCATTGTTGGTAGGCAAAATGTTGGTAAATCAACTTTATTCAACCTCATCCTAAAAAAAAACCGCTCCATAACCTATGATTTTCCTGGAGTAACCAGAGATATAATCAAAGAAGTTATCCAAAGGGAAGATTTGGAAAAAGAGTTTTTGCTTTGTGATACTCCCGGTTTAGATATTATCAATATCAATGATATGTCTTCCAATATTATCCAGCTTAGTTTTGAACAACTAGTATCGTCAGACGTGATTATCTTTCTTATGGCTAAAGGTGAAATCCTTGATTATGATTATAAACTGATAGATTTATTCCAAAGAGATAAACGTTTTCAAAATAAAAACATTCTTTACTGTGTGAATAAATCAGATAATCCTGAAGAAGAGTTTGAGTTAGAGTTTTTTTATCGACTTGGCTTAGAAGAAGTAATTCCTATTTCTGCAAAAGGTAGAAGAAACCTAAAACTTTTGCTAGATAAAATTCAATATTTTTTGAAAGACACCAAAACAAAACTTTCAGGTAAAATTGATGCTAAGATTTGTATTGTTGGAAAACCTAATTCAGGAAAATCTAGCCTATTAAACTCACTCACTAATACGAATCGTGCAGTTGTAAGTGAGAAAGCAGGAACTACTAGAGATAGTGTGAATGAAATTTTAAAACTAGATTCTAAACTCTTTGAGATAATTGATACTGCTGGAATTAGAAAAGAAAGTAGATCAACCGATGATTCCATAGAATACTATTCCTATACGAGAGCAATTTCTTCTATTGAAGAAAGCGAAGTTGTTGTGCATCTAATCGATGCCAAAAAAGGTATGGGTGATTTTGATAAAAAAATATTCACCTTAATTCGTGAAAAAGGAAAACCTATCATCCTTGTCATTAGTAAATGGGATCTAATTGAAGATAAGGACTCTAATACCTTCAAAGAATATAAAGAAAAATTATTCTCTAGATTCCCACCGAGCAAAGATGTCCCGATTCTAGCCATCAGTTCCACTGAAGGACAAAGAGTTCATAAACTTCTAAGAGAATGCCTAATTCTTAAAGAAAAATCAATTCGTAAAATTCCTACTCATGAACTGAATAAAACTCTAGGCACATGGATGAAAGAGAGTAAGATGGCAAGTCTTCTTAAGAATCGTCCGAAACTTCTCTATGTGACTCAAGTCTCTACCTGCCCCTTTAAGCTAATCCTATTTGTGAACCATAAAGAACATTTCAAAGAGAATGTGATTGCCTATCTTCGCAATCAAGTTACAAAAGAATATGACTTAGCGGGAATTCCCGTCCAATTTGAAGTCAGAAGTGATAGAGAAAAGGAAAAAGAATTTAAGAAAAAAGTCCGAAGTTAATAAAGATGAATTTAGTGAAAAATATAAAAGTAGAGATTTATTGAACTCATGAAATATCTTACAAATAATAAATTCAGAATCTTTAATACAAATATAGATTTTTTGAATCTAAAAAAGCGGGGGCTTTGGGGCGGCAGCCCCAAAAAAAAAACCTTTACGGGTTTTTCAGGTAAGTAATCAATGATACCTACGCTCACCTCGGACAATCAGAGTCTTGCGAACCACGATCAAAAGATTTTTGCCATTGAGAAATTCATGCAAGAAAATCCTTTCTATGAGCTGCAAGATCTTTATCGCTGGTTGTACTATGGTGAATTTGGATACCAAGAACAGGTATCCTACCTAAGGAGAGAAAAACTCAAACCAGAATTGATTAAAATCCTAGATGAATATAAATCTGAAAAAGACAATCCAGACATTTCTCAAAGAGTTTGGGAGCCTATGGGTTTGTCACAAAGATTTGTGATGGTTTTTATCACTGCGTATTATAATCAAAAATGCCCTTTAAAAAGAATTGTGAACCTATTAGAACGATCTCCTGCTTTTCGGGGAACAAGAATGAAATTCAAATTGGATTGGGCATTTGTCAAAGACTATGCAATTCGAAAAACAGGAAGATTTACTAAACAAGATTTTTATGGCTTTGAGGATAGGATTAATTTTCACCAACTTCCTGAAGTCACCTTCACAAGCAAATTTTTGGATGCAAAACCTGAAAAGTATCGTATCTTACCTAGGAAATTATTTTTTGAATTTTTTCCTGAGTTTGATACTAGAGAAGATATCTTATTTACTAGAGCCAAAGATTCACTCATAGATTAGTGTTTACTCTAAAACAAAAAAATTTTATTCATTTCTGGATCTTTTTGATTAGCGTTAGTTCCTTTCTTTTATTTGAAACATTCTATCCTGAACTCCATTTCTTTGGGGATGGAATGTACAAATGGAATCAAATCAGTGATCTAGATATTTCAGTTACTAAACTATTTAGTTGTTATTATCCCGCTAAATCGTTTGATTCGAATTTTCATTTCTTATCTAATTCTAAAGTGATTACCATAATTGATCATGAATGTTATTATCTATACCCATATTCCCTAAGTCTATTTATGTATCTGCCCGTAAAAATTCTAGGGGCAAAGGCAGTGATTCTTGTTCAACATATACTAGTTGTTCTAGTTTTATATTTTAGCTTTGGAATTGCCTTGGAATTAGGTTTAAGTTTTATCCAAACAATTTCTGCACTCACTTTGATTCGATTCGGAACATCTATTTCTTATGCTTGTTTGGATTTAGAAGAACATATCATCACAACAGTTCTATTTCTTTCTGCTTGTTATCTTTCTATTAGGTATAAGAAATATTTTATTTCAGGTTCACTAGTTGCACTCTGTTTTTTATTTAGACCAGAATCTATCGTTTTAAGTTTTGTATTTGTATTTGCAGTCTATCTTCTTGAAAACAAAAAATCAAGCAATCGAATGCTTCCAATCATGCAATCTGTTTTCGGTGCTTGTTTGGTATTATCCATAATCATGGCTTTAAATTTTTTATTTTTCAAGAATCCTCTTGGAATCAAAGCCTATGACCAAATCCATCATGTGAGTATTCAAGAAAGACTTTTAGGAAGTGTTACTCATCTGTTTTATAGTAAGTTTTTTATTACTAACCCAATTTTTTTACAAATGCCTATCCTATTTTTTTTATTTTTCTTTTTCTCCCAAAAGATTTCTAGAAATGACATACAGTCTTTTTTATTATTCCTAATAGTTTCTGTTCCAATTCTAGTATTGATCTCACCTCCGACTCCGACACTTTCTTTGGGACTTAGATTTGGGATGCCAATATACCCAATTATGATTCTGTTAGTAATTAATTTATTTCCAAAAATAGTTAGTTTTAGGTTTAGAAATCTTATTAGATTAATCTTTCTACTCTTATATCTTTGGAGTATCCTGAATACTGGTTTTTTTCTATTTCTATCTCATAAATTTTATTATGAATACTTAAAAGTTTATACTGCATTAAAAAAAATTGATTCAAATCTACTTATAATCACTGATACAATAACTTTCCAAGCACTTTCTGAAGAGCTAAACCAACGCAAGGTTTTGTTAATCACAAATGATGAAGAAATATCTGAATTTATCAAAAAAAATGGACAGACAAATTCCATTTCAATAGCAGGTGTTGCCCTAAATCATAAGAAAATAATAACTGGCTCCAAAAACTTAAAACTATTTTCTGAACAAGGTTCAGGTTTTATCCAAATTCTATCGTTGTCAAAAACTACAGAATGATCCCGCTGATTCCAGTTTGCTATTCTGAAAATTCCTTAAACTTGGTTTTTTTATTCTATATTCTTGACAATGAATCCTTTGCCAATAGTTTAGAATGTATATGATAATTAAAGGTGGGCAAGCTAATCCAATGAGGCTAATCCAAAATATCTCAAGTTTCTTCAGTAGATTCCCAAGAATCAGTTTTCCAATTCTATTTCTATTCGTAATATTTTTTGTAAGTATTACCTGTGAACCCAAAAGTGTTAAAAAGGCTCCTAAAACTAAGTTTACCCAATCTGATTTTGAAGATGTCTTGAAGTCCATTGATGAGAAGTATATTGAAAAAAATATTGATGTCAATAGAGCCTATACTGATGCAGCTGTATTTGCGATGATGAGTTTACCTCATGGGCTTTTTATCTATCCTGAAACCTACTATGAAGAAAGAGAAAAGTTTGAAGAAAAAGACGATATTCCACCTGGAAAAACATTTAAGTTATCTCCAACTGATAAATTTTTAGTCTTCGATCCTGATTATCCTAAACTTGAAAAAATGAGAAAGGCTAAGGCTGAGGCTGAAAGTAAAAAACCTAAGCTATCTAATGATGAACTAAAAAATCTTATAGAAAGAGAACAAGCAAGAAAAGCAGTTCTAGCTTCTCGTTGGGAAGAAACTAAATTTGGCAAACAAGATTTTGATAGAGTCATGTCTTTTATCCAAGATAATCTTCCTAAGTATAAAACTCCTGTTCTAAAAGATTCTAGTATAGAAGAAGGGGAAGAACAAAAAGAAGAATTCAGCATGAAGGATGTATGGCTTGCTGCTACTAATGGTTACCTAAATTCCTTAGACCCTCATACTAATGTATTTCTAAAAGAAGTTTGGGATGATTCAATTGCTAAGATTCAAAATGGTAGTTTTGAAGGAATTGGTGCAATTCTAACTGGTGGTGGAACTAGAGAGGTCCTAGTTGAAAATCCATTGGAAGATAGACCAGCAGTGAAAGCAGGTTTAAGAGCAGGGGATGTAATCGTTGCAGTTGATGGTAAGTCCACCAAAGGTATTTCTCTAGATAAGGTTGTGAGCAGAATCAAAGGAGAAAAAGGAACCACTGTATCTCTTCTTGTGAAAAGAAAAGGTGTTGCTAAGAATTTTGAAATCAAGGTAGTTCGCGCAACGATTGAAATCAAAAATGTTCAAAGCAGACTCATCAAAGACAACGAACATATCGCATACATAAAACTTTCTGGGTTTGTAAAAACTCAAACTGAGTCTTCAGACAAAGACATCAAAACTCATTTTCATAAACTAGAAGATGAAGCTAAGAATAAAAAAGTGAAACTGAAAGCATTGATCCTTGACCTTAGAAATAATGCTGGGGGCTATCTTGATCTTGCACATTTGATTAGTGATATGTTTATCAAATCAGGTGAGATAGTAAGTATTAGAAATCCAAGCAAAGGAAGAATTTCTAAAATTTTTGCACAACATGATGATCTAACAGATCTTCCGCTTGTAATTCTCATCAATGCTAAATCAGCATCAGCAAGTGAGATTGTTGCTAGTGCAATCAAAGATTATGGTAGAGGACTTCTGCTTGGAGAAAGGACTTTTGGAAAGGCAACAGTACAAACTCTTGAACAACTTCCAAACAATAGCGACTATCTTCTGAAAGTTACTGAGTCAAGATACTATGCACCTTCTGGCAGAACGATCCAAGTTGTGGGAGTGGAGCCTGACATCGCTGTTTCTGCTGAAGAAGATGGAAGCTTTCCATTTCAATATCGTGAAGAAAATATGTGGCACCATTTGCCTAAGATAAGCAGTGAGATCAAGACCAAAGTATTTTTTGATGTAAAGAAATTGGAAGATTGGGTTAAAGAAAATGGTAAGGCGAAAAAAATTATTGAGGATTCTAAGAATAGTCCCATTAAACCAGATTTTCAACTCATCCGTTCCATTGATTATGTGAATGCACTCATCAATGTAAAATGAAACTAAAGACTGATTTTCTAGTGATTGGCAGTGGAGTAGCCGGACTCTACTGCGCCTATAAACTTGCTGAGTTTGGTGAAGTCACAATCATCACAAAAAAATTTGATTATGAATCCAACACCTATTATGCACAAGGTGGTATTGCATCTGTTTTTTCAGAAACAGATAATCCTGAAATTCATCTCAAAGATACCTTAGAAGCAGGGGCGGGACTTTGTGATATTGATGCAACTAGAGTTCTAGTCGAAGAAGGTCCAACAAGAGTCAAAGAACTTGTAGAGCTAGGAGTTCCATTCACTAGAGATGAACAAGGAAATTTAGATCTAGGTCTAGAAGGTGGACATAGAAGAAATAGAATCTTACATGCATATGATAGAACAGGTAAAGAGATTGAACTAACGTTACTCTCTGTTGTAAAATCTAAAGCAAATATCAAAATTCTTGAACACCATAACTGTGTTGATCTACTCACTCCACACCATCTTAAGAATAAATCCATTTCCAATAAATGTTATGGAGCCTATGCTCTTGATGTGAAGAAAGGTGAGGTATTTCCTATCCTTGCCAAAAAAACAATTCTAGCTAGTGGTGGTGCAGGTCAGGTATATCTTCATACCACGAATCCATCTGTTGCTACTGGAGATGGTCTAGCAAGTGCTTATAGAGCGGGTGCAATTGTTAAGAACATGGAGTTCTATCAATTTCATCCAACCTCACTTTACCATGAAAAAGGGGATTCCTTTCTAATCTCTGAGGCTGTTAGAGGAAAGGGTGGAATCTTAAAAAGCATTGATGGTGAAACATTCATGGAACACTATCATGAAATGAAAGACTTAGCCCCAAGAGATATTGTTGCAAGAGCAATTGATAATGAAATGAAGAAAAGAGGTGAGCCGTTCGTACTACTCGACGTTACTCATCTTGTTAAACCAGAGATTATAAAACATTTTCCTTCGATTTATGAAAAATGTAAATCTCTTGGTCTAGATATTACTGAAAGTCCAATTCCTGTTGTTCCTGCTGCACATTATATGTGTGGAGGAGTTGCTACTGATCTATTTGGTAGAACGAATATTGAAAACCTATACGCTGTAGGTGAGGTTGCTTGCACAGGAGTTCATGGGGGAAATCGACTTGCTTCTAATTCTCTTCTAGAAGGTTTAGTCTTTGCTGCTAGAATTGCGACTAACGTTTCTTCTACAGAGAATTTATTTTCAAAAGAACATGATTCTATTCCCGACTGGGATAAAGAAGGAATGAAAAATACCGAAGAATGGGTTCTAATCTCTCATAACTTAAAAGAAATCAAAAACATTATGAGTGATTATGTTGGAATCGTTAGAAGTAATCTTAGGCTTGAACGTGCAATGAGAAGAATCCAACTCATCAAAGCAGAGGTCAAAGACTATTATAATCGAACTGTAGTCACAAATCCACTTCTAGAGCTTAGAAATGTAATTCAGGTTGCTGAACTAATCGTTATCTCCGCACTCGCAAGAAAAGAAAGTAGGGGACTGCATTTTTCCACTGACTATCCTGAAGATAGAAACCCTTCTAGAGAGGATACATTTATCATCAATGAAGTGATTGAGAACTAGTAAAGTGACTATTAAAACAAATTCTGCTATATAAAAGCTAAAGTACTTGATTTGAATAAGTCTACCAAATGTATTACAAAGTTCAATAACCAGAGTTAAGCTGGCTTGAAGAAAGAAGGCGAATAGCTTCCAAATATAGTCTGTAGTGCTAATGGATACCTGCTGTATTACTGAGGAATTTCAAATGTTGGAAACATTTACTTTACAGAGTATATTGCTTTTTGGGGTAGTAATAAATCATTTTCTTACATCAATGATTCTATTTTAGAATCTGAAAGAATTAAATTACTATAATCTTTTAATAATCTATTCAAGTCAGTGTATTTATCTGTATCTAAAGCTATTTTAACAATTCCTTCAATTGATTCTACTAGTTTTAACCGATTATTTTCTAATGCCTCTTTAAAATATTTTTCAGCTTTTTTAGGCTCATCTAAAACATTGAAATAAAGCCAAGCCAATTCTAATTTTACATCACTATTATTTGGTTCAATCTCTAATGCTTTATGAAAAGAATTTTCTGCATCACTTAATTTATAATTTTTATTATCTGCTAATTGAATGCAAATTCCTTTTAGTAAATAAAATTCTGAAGTCAAATAATTTTTAGGAATCACTTCAATTAAATTTAGAGCATCTTCAAATTTTTTGTTTTTCATACATTCTTTTATTTCTAAAATTATCATAACATTTATTCCTTTAATACTTCTCTGTTAATCTTTTTTTGTTGCTCAACAAGTTTTTTCAACTTTTTTGCTTTTTGAGCAATCACGCCTTTAGCTTTGGAAAGCTCAATAATTTCTGGCAATGTTTTTGTCTCTAATTCACTAGGATAATCTTTTACTCTTTTTAATGATGCAGGAATTATTTCTCTGACTGTGACTTCATCTTGTGAAGCTTGAAGAACTAGATCTGGTGGAACAACAAAAACAGAACTAACCCAAAAAGCAGTGATTCCAAAGAATAAAATAAACGAAGTTACTAGGATTAAATTAGTCAGAGATTTGATTCTAAATAAATTTTCCATTGAAAATATACTCAATAAACTTAGCTTAAAGAAATCGAAGATAAAAAGCAACAATAAAATCGAATCTATTTCGCACAATGTTGAAGAGTAGCTGACCTTTTGTTATACAACCCAATTTTCAATTTTTAAATTTGAATTCTTTCAAATTCTTTTACATTGTTAGTAACAAGAATTAAATTCTTAGTTTTAGCTTGAGCAGCAAGAAGCAAATCCATTGAACCAATCGTTATGTATCTAATATATAAGATTATTAATTTTTAAGTTCGTCTTTGTAGAGTGCATATTTTCGCTCTAATACTCGTTCAACTTCTCGAAAGATTTCAGAATTAAATTCCGATTTTGAAATTGAATCAACTTTATTCATAACCTGCTCTTTAATATTTTCTGGCAATTGTATGATAAATTCTTTTAGATTTTCTGAATGAATAAATAAATAAAGATAAGCAATAATTATTGGATTTTCATTTCTTAAAGTTTTTTCTAAAAAATCCACAGGCATTTTCGGAATCGATGACGAAATTGTATAAATCCATTTTTCTAAATCAGAGAAATACTTTTCTTGGATTCGTTCTACAAACGATAGAATATGTAAAAGATAATTAGTAGCCTGACCATCGATAGCACAACGATAATCAAAACAAATATATTTTCGAATGATTGGGAATTCAATGAGTCCATATAGAGTGCTACCTAGTCGATTTCCAGAAAAATGAATCTCGGATTTCTGGAAATTTTTCTCAAGATTTGATAACTCATCAAGTTCCGTTTTGGTTAAGGAAATTTTTGAGAATTTATAGGGTTGATTTTCAGATCCTATTGATTGTAATAGAGTTTTCTTGGGAAAAACGGGAAGAATTAAAGATTTATGGTCTATAGCCCAAGAGTAGGATGGAGATTTATCTGACCAGATAGTATATTGAAATCTATAATTTTTATTTTTAGGAAATAGAAATTTCCTTACACGTAAACATTCTGTTCTAGAAAACTTATGAAATTTTGCTATTAATTTAAGTTGCAATTTAGTATATTCAATTTTACACCAATCCAAAACTAATCGTAAAAAATCCTCATGGTTGTTTTTAAAATATTCGATTGGATTCTCAATTTTTTTCTGCTTACCCTTTCTGGTATTAATAGATAACCATTTTATAGCATCATCAATTGCTTCAGCTTTTGAATATAAAATCTCTTCAGGCGGGTTTACAATCCTGTCGTAATCTTCATTCAACAATTGTTCTCTTAATAAATCATCTAAACTATGATCCAGTTCTTGCAATAGTAAAAAGACTTTTTCTGTAGCTTTTTTATCCATTTGTGATTGTAAGAAGACATTTCCTATATTTTTATTAACTCAATTATATGGATAAAACTCTGTAAAGACTTAATTTTTTTGAGCTGTTTATTCTTGGAATTTCAGTCTTTCTAAGATTTTAATATTTGCACTAGCAATTTCACATAACGTTTAGAGTATGAGAGATTTTTGTGTAGGTGCAGGACTGGGGTAAGTTCAGCAACCAAAGTTAAGCTCGCGAGGAGCAAGGAGGTGAATAGCATCCTAACATAATTCACCTTTGGAGTGGATACTCGAAGTTAGGAGGTGTTGGCAGTGTATATAGCAAGAAAGTATTACTACTCATGTTGTTGATGTTACAGTTCTACTTATAACTTTTCAATCTCTTCTTTACTTATACTCGTTGAGCTGATTATAGTTGTAATATCGACTCCAGCCAGTTTTAATTTTTTTGCAATTTCTAAAGCTTTCTTGTTCTCAGCTAATTCTACTTTACCCCGTTCATCTTGTTCTCTCATCAAAAAGTAATCATAATTATCTAGTTCTTCTTTAGTCCAATTATGTTTATCTGATTCGGAATATGCTTCTTTTAATCCCTCATCATTTACATGAGGAGGAATCACGTTTAAGTTTTCTGCATTCTTGATAAAATAAATCCATTTATCAGTTAGTGTAATGCAGTCATTTAACTCCTTTTTAAATTTAGGTAACTCAATAAAATTAAAACTAATATCCTTTAATTCATTCTTTCCTGTCTCCATATTTTGTATTAAGTGACGGGTTAAATAGCTATTACCTTCAAAATAATCAAATTCTAAAATTCCGATAAGCACTACTGGCGTTAGTTTATAATATTCGTCTCCTTTTTCTATTTGGGAAGAATATTCTTTAGAAACATAATATTGAACTCTTTTATCAAAGCCAATGACTTCACTCAATTGCATTTCTACAAGGTAAGTATTTCCCATTTGGTCTTTTACTTTTACATCTATAATAGAAGTTTTGAGTCCAGTAATTCTAGGCAATTGAAATGTCGTAAGAAAATCTAAGTAAATAATTTTCTTACCTCCTTCTAAATTTAAAATGGAATTCAAAAAGGAGATAAGTATAATCTTCTTAGCCTCATTTCCGAAGATTTTTCTGAATGCGACATCATTTTTAGGGTCAGCGAATTTCATGGATATAGAATTCACCAATAAAGCGAATTGTCAAGATACTTTATTGTTCAAATTTTACATTAGTATCTCCTATTTGCAAACATATCCATATCCCTCGCCAAAAGCAAAACAAGCCCCTCCGAGAGGAGAACTTCCAGTGTCTAATGTTAAAATTAGCTGAAGTTAGAAAAATGGTAAGAAATTCGTTAAAATTTTTTGTTGTTTTTTTCAATATCTGCAAGCTGAACTACCCCTAGCAAGTTCCGTAACTTCAACTTTTTTTTAAAAGAAAAAGTTATCAACAATAGTATCATTATGCAATAGTATCGAATCACGAAGGTACTGAATTTGCGTGAGTCTGACAAATAAACTAAAATTTTCTCTTAAACAACTAAGCCAGTTTGGAGCAAGGAGGTGAACAGTGTCCGAACTTAGTTTACCTCCACAGTGGGTATTCGCAGTTAGGTGACGTCATCAACTTCTAAACAAATTTTCTAAATAATTATGGATGATTCTTTGAGTCTCCATTTCTTTAAAAAATTTATCATGTGTATATAATTTTTTCCTTTTTACCATTTCCTGCAATACAATTTGTTTTAAAATTTCTTTAGCTTCCTTTAAAGCTCTTTTTTGATCGTTTTCATTATTTAGGTCGTAACCTTTTTTCTCTGAAATAACTCTACACATATATACTATATGAAAAGTAGCTCTTGAAACAAATGAATCTTCTTCATTTACTGTTTCTTTTTTTCTTTTCTTTCTTTGAATATCTTTTTTTACATCTTGCAGAGGCAACCAAAGTAAATAAGGTAAAAGCATTTTTGATGCTGTTATTTCATTTTCATTAAATATTTCTCTGTATCTTTCTCCAAAAATAACGGATTTATTATTTTTGGCTTCCGATGGTAAAGATAAATAAAAGGATAAATATAATTGAGCGAGCAATTCATTATTGAGTCTTCTTGATTTATCCTCATCTATATATTTGTTTTCTTTACTTTCATAAAAATAACCAAGGTCTCTAAACTCTTCTTCTAGCCTTCTCTGAACATCGTCATTTGAACGTAAATCTCTACTTTTAACTGGAGTTTGTGAATTCGTACTTTCACTTATCTTTTCAGATATTTTATTTCCATGTTTCGATTCACAAATTCTAACTAACAATAAAATATTATCTATCTTTTCCTTCTCTTGAAGAAATGCTTCAAATAAAGCATGTGAAGTTTGTCCTCCGTTTACTATTTGAAAATTTTTTAATTCCACGAGAGGGCTTCTGCTATTAGGTGTAAAAATACATTCATCACATACGATAGTAATACCATTATTTAAATACCAGAATTGATAGTTATCATCAGAAAGTGCAGTTTTAATAATTTTTTTATTTATATCATTTTCTGGCTGATATAATCTAATGTTATCATTAAAAACATCTTCTTGGATTTTTTGAGGATTTTCTTGATCTGCAATTAAATTTATTAAATCTAATCCAGAGATCGTACCAACTATTCCTCTAACGTTACCATCACTTCTTTCAAAATACTGCTTATCAACAAAATTAAATTTACCATTAACCGATTTGTATTTCTTTTCAATGATTTTATTTACTAATTCTTCAGGAGTTAAATAGTAAAACTCAACAAATTTATACTGAGATAAAGCTGTCTCGAATTTTTTTCTAGCATGCTCGATCGGAGGAATTTTATTCGAGCAAATATAAAATTTGAAAGTTAATGCGCCCAGTGTATTAAACTGTTCCCAGATCTCATTTATTTTTTCCCACAGTGCTTCATTAACTTGATTCTCTTCAGTATTTTTTGAGTATATCGAATGTACTGTACCTAATAAAGAATTTAAATCATTTTCGGGAAAATTTTTATTTGTTTGTTCAAAACTATTGGCATACTTAAAGGAAAAAAAATAGACATTTTTATCTTTAATATAAATCGAATCAATTCCACCATCCATACTTCCATCTGTTATTGCTTCTTCAATTTCTTCTTGGTTTAAATGTAATATTGTTTCCAGAACAAGCCATTCGTAAGCGATGGAGTCACTCTCTAGATCATATATTTGTTTATACTTTTTTACTTTCTCATGCAGTGTGCTAAATATACTTAAATTCATATTTCTTCCTTCCTAAATTCTGAATTATGCAATCTACAATTCAATCACTGACATCAAGATAAAAAGTTTAGTAAAAAAAATGAACTTCTTTTTTCAATTTCTTTCAAAAAGTTCAAGGACTTTATCATGTATTGCTTTATCAATAATGATTTGCCTAAGTTTCTTAAGAAACTTGTTATCTTTTTTTATTAATATGTTTACATATACAGGAGTTAATTTTAATACTTTAGTAAATAGGACATAAGATCTTTTTTTTCTAAAATTGATTTAGGTCTTAACAAAAATAACTAGTAAGCTCCAAAGAAAAGCTGCTAGTGGAGAAGAAACATTTTGGGTTAGAAAGGAAGGGTTATAGAAATTTGAGCGGATTTTGAATTTGAATATCCATTTGAGATCTGAATAATGGAATGATTTGTGAATAACTGTAAAACAATTTTCTAGAAAAAAGAAGATTCTACTGAACTTAGCTTATCTTTTAGCAAAAAAAATCTAGTTTAGAAACTGCCTCTTCATTTTATTGTAACTAGAGTTAAACCTATGACCCAATATGAAGTGATTATTGGACTTGAAGTCCATGCGCAGTTAAATACTGTCACTAAAATTTTTTCTAAGGCTCCCACAGTCTTTGGAAGTTCTCCTAATTCTCAAGTTTCTACAGTTTGTTATGCGCTTCCCGGTGCTCTTCCTGTGCTGAATGATCTTGCTTTGGAAAAAGCGATTCAAGCGGGACTAGCCCTCGGATCTGAGATAACCCTTTTTACTAAATTTGATCGAAAGAATTATTTTTATCCCGACCTTCCCAAAGGTTATCAAATCTCACAATACGATAAACCAATCTGTGTGGGTGGAAAGATTGAATTCACTCTTAAAGGCAAAGAGAGTCCCACAACAATTCATCTCACTAGAATTCATTTGGAAGAAGATGCGGGAAAATTAATTCATTCTGCCGATCCCAGTGCAAATGTTTCTTATGTGGACTTGAATCGTGCAGGAACCCCACTTATTGAAATAGTTTCTGAACCAGAAATGCGTTCTAGTGAAGAAGCATATGAATACTTAACTACCTTAAAAAATATTCTGAAGTACATTGATGTCTCTGATTGTAATATGGAAGAAGGATCGCTTAGATGTGACGCTAACGTTTCCATTAGACCATTTGGTGAAAAAGGATTTAGAACAAGAGTCGAAATCAAAAACCTAAATTCATTCAAAGCTGTTAAGTCAGCAATTGAATATGAGATTGAATGGCAAAAAGATGTTTATGCATCGGGAAAAACATTTACTCAGATGACAAAACTCTGGGATGCTACTCTTTTAAAAACAATTCCTATGCGTTCCAAAGAAATGGCTCACGACTATCGTTACTTTCCCGATCCCGATCTTCCTCCAGTGCAAATCAAAAAAGAATTTGTAGAAAAACTTAAAGAATCTTTGCCTGAACTTCCTGCTGCTAAGAAAAAAAGATATGAAGAAACCCTGGGTCTTCCTAGTTATGATGCATCAGTTCTAACCTCAGATAAGGATGTGGCTGAATACTTTGAAAAAGTTTTAGTATCGTCGGGCGATAGTAAGAAGGCTTCTAATTGGGTTAAAGATGAAATTCTTGGAATTGTGAATAAAGAATCCATTTCTATCAAAGAGTTTTCCATCGAAGCAGAAAGAGTAGGTGAGATGATTTCACTCATCAATAAGGGTGAGATTTCAGGCAAAATCGCTAAGACTATCTTTGAAGAGATGCTCACTTCCAAACAAACTCCCTCTGAGATTGTTAAAGCTAAAGGACTTTCCGTTGTTCGTGATGATAAAGAGTTACTAACGTTAGTCGAAAAGGCAATCTTAGAAAATCCAGATGCTGTGGACGGTTGGAGCAAAGGAAGAGATAGAGTCCTTGGTTCCTTAGTTGGTGCTGTTATGAAACATACCAAGGGAAAGGCTGATCCAAAACTAGTGAACGATCTATTGCTTGCAAAACTAGGACCTTTAGGAGAAAAACCAAAAACATGATAGATTTGAATAGAGTATTTCAAAGAAATTATTTAGATAAAAAATTTGTTCCAAGCGAAGAAGCTGAACTTCAAAAAGCTTACGAAGTTTTATTGGAGAGAACGATTCATTCTAAGGAAGATTTAATCACTTTTTTGGAGCATTGGTCAGAACTTGGTTCCATAATTGATGAAGTTGGTTCTCTTGCCTATGTGAATATGACCTGTAATACTGAAGATAAAAAACAAGAAGAGTTATACTTGCACATGGTCGAAAAAATCTATCCAATATGTCATGTATATGAGGATAAAGTTAAGAATAAATTTTTAACCTCTGAATTTTTAGACGAATTAGACAAAGATTATTATGGACTTTTTATAAAACAAACTCAGACTGAAAAAGAAATTTTTAGAGAAGAAAACACTTCCCTATACACTAAAGATTCTGTTTTATCCCAAGAATACCAAAAAATAACTGGCGGATGGATGGTTACTTTCGAGGGACGAGAGTATACTGTTCAACAAATGTTAGTCTATGGCGAGAGTAAGGATAGAGAAATTAGAGAAAAAGCATATAGAGCTAGGATGGATGTGCATGTAAAAGACATTGAAAAACTAGAAAATTTATATGATGAAATGTTGATTACTAGAAATAAGATTGCGACTAACGCTGGATTTAAGAACTTTAGAGACTATAAATTTACCGCAAATCTTAGATTTGACTATACTCCCGATGATTGTTTACGATTTCATGATGCAATTGCTGAAACTATTGTTCCTCTTCTGACAGAATGGAATAGAACTAAATGTTCTAAACTAGGAATTGACTCACTTAGACCCTGGGATTTATATGTTGATCCTGATAGTGAAGGAATCATTGAAGCATTTAAAACTGAGGATGAATTCACCGAGAAATTAGAAAAAGTTTTTACTGACGTGAATCCTGACTTAGGAAAATACTTTCATTTCATGAGAGTAAATAAATACCTAGACCTTTCCAGTAGAAAAGGAAAGGCTCCTGGTGGTTATATGACTGAGCTTTCAGAACTCAGAGTTCCGTTTATATTTATGAATGCAGTTGGATCCAAACGGGATGTGGAAACACTACTTCATGAAGGAGGACACGCATTTCATGCTTTTCAAGCAAGTGAACAAACCTTAAAAAGTTATCGTTCTTCACCACTTGAATTTGCTGAAGTTGCTTCCATGTCTATGGAACTTTTAGGCAGACCCTATCTTCATCATGTTTACTCTGAAAAAGATTTACAAAGAGTAAAAATAGAACAGTTGACTAAGATTGTAGAGTTTTTTCCTTTTATGTCCATGATTGATTCTTTCCAACATTGGGTATATAGCACGCCCAAAAATGGAAGAGTTGAGCGAGGAGATAAATGGTTAGAACTTGGAAAGAAATTTCAACCATTTTTAGACATGTCCGGAATGGAAACAATTGCAAGAACTAGATGGCAATATCCTCATGTTTACACAGTTCCTTTTTATTATATTGAATATGGAATCGCTCAGATTGGTGCATTGCAGGTTTGGAAGAATAGTTTAAAGAATGAAAAAAATGCAATCCAAGAGTACTTAAATGGACTTACGCTTGGAGGTTCTAAGTCATTGCCCGAACTCTTCCAAGCAGCAGGAATTCGATTTGCAATGGATAAATCTACTCTCTCAGAACTCATTGATACAATCAAAAGGGAGCTAGATAAATGAAAAAATTCTTTCTTGTTTTCTTTTTATTTCTATCCACAAATTTTTTATTTGCTAATAGCCTAGGTTTTGGTTGGGAAATGAATCCATCCTCCAATAGACTATTTATGAATGGTCAAAAAGTTTTTGACTCAAAAGAACAACTAAGAAATTTCCCTGTGAATTTTGGTGCAGAAGAAATGATCCAATTTTCATTGCTTGTAGGTGAATACTATATTCTAAATGGGGATAAGGATGGGATGTCGAATCTAGTTTATTTGATTCGTCAAGAAAAGATTGATCTAAAGCTACTAGACAATCTACTCTCTTTTTTTTGGAAACTAGAAAGAGATGAAAGAGAAGATGCAGAAAGAAAATTAGAAGACTATATTGATAAAGAAACTAATAGCTATTATCAAAAAATTGCAAAGACTATTTTAGAATTTTCCACAAGAAAAAAAAAATCTAATCTAAATCTAACTGAAATCAGAACACAAGTCTGCACTAAATCAAAAGGTTATTATGGAGTATGCAAGTTATTACAAATTAGAGCACAATTAGAATTGATGGCAGTGGAACCTGATATTGCTATCAAAGAGTATAACTTTTTAGATAGACTACTTGCAAGTGTTTTTGAAGAACCTGAATTTAGTTATATTCCTTTTCTAGATAGAATCATCCCTGATTTTGCCTCACGTCTAGCATATCTAGGACTTGCAACGGAAGCAGTTTATTTTCAAAAGATGATCCTAGGAACTGAAAAACTTTCTGGTAAATTTGAAATTGTTTCTTTAGAAAGATTTGCTTTTTATCAATTGCTTTCGGGGGATATTTCCGGTGCAGAAGATACTCTTCAGTTTACGCTTAGATCAATCAAATCTATCAGCGTTACTCGAAATTCAGTTCTATTGAAATTAGGTTCCCTTGCTTTTTTGAAGAAGGATTATAAAACTGCTCTAGGTTATCTTGCAGAACTCAATGTTAAATTTTGGGGACGAACCCTAAAGAATCCTATTACTGATGAACCAATTTCTACATATGAAGCGAGGGAATTGGTTGCGCTATGTCTTTGGAAATCTAAGTCAGCCACACTTGCTGTTAAGGCTCTAAGTAAAATGATAAATCCTAAACCTGATGAGGATGATTTGTTTATTAGACTAAGGATTGCACAGATTCTATTTAAAGATAAACCTGAATCAACGGAAAAGATGACTGATGATATTGTTTACTTAGCTCAGAGTAAAGGCTGGAAGAAAGTAGAATATGCAGGCACACTTCTTAGTGGGTATTCACTTCTTGTAAACCAAAAGTATAGAAAGTCTGTGATTCAATTTACAAAAAGTTATGGAATTTTTGGGGAGTCCAATCCTAATTTTGTTTCAGAATGGATGCGTCAAACAGGAATGCTACAAGCTAGAGTGAGTGGGAAAGAAAGAGGTAACCATATCTCAGTATATCGGAAGATTCTAAATGCAATGGCTGAAAATCCAGTAAACACTGATGCCCTAATTATGAAACTCTATCTGGATTCCAGATTTTCTCCCGAAGAATTTCAAAAGTCTGCTCTTCAACAACTTATTTCTATAAAAGATTATGAAACAGTTTTTCGTTTTCTTTACCATTATGATTTGATGAATCGAAAACAGAATTCTAGTACTACTAGAACCTATTTACAAATTTCTGAAGTAAATAAACGAATGAGATTTTACAAAGGGTTCAAGCCCCTATTAGATTCGATTTATTATAAAGGTCCTCTCAGAAGTTTAAAAAAGGAAATGCTTGTTCAACTAAAAAAATCGAATGAGTCAATAGATTTTAATTTTCTAGCAAAAACTTCACAGAGTTTTGTTGCTATTTTTCATTATCAAGACTTAGTATATGTATTCTCTCATGAGCCAAGTAGAAATGAAAAGTATAGATGGAACATGATTAGTTTTCCAATAACTGAAGAAAAATCTAAAGATTACTACAATAAGATAGTGAGTAATTTTGCTTTTTTAGATAAAGGTGAGAATATTCAAATTTACTTGAATTCTTCAGGAATAGATTTATACCAACATCTAAAGAGAAATAAAATTTCGACTAACGTTAGATTTTTCTATAATTTTTCAAAAGAGAAACGTTCTGACTCTGATTTAGAAATTGCTTTTCCAGATTGTGGAACAGTAATAGAGAAAAAACCTAGTAATCTAAATTTTTATCCGATAGACAGTTTTGAAGGATTAAAATCTTTTGATTCACAAAGAAGAGTTCATATCTGGAAATTTTCAGAACTCACGAGCCAAGACTCATCCAAGATTGAAACTTATAAATGGAAATGTGATTCTAAAACAGATTTAAGCTTTGCAAAGATGCAAAGAAGATTAGATTCCAGAACAACACCCGAACGACTAGTTCTATATAGTCCCGTATTTGTGGATTCAACTCCTGAGTATCTTACGAATAGCTTTTTAGAATTTACAGATTTTTTCTTTAGAAAAGGTGTGGATCAAATTCTATTTGTAGATAGATTTGAGAATGATGTTTATACTAATGATGTTTTGAACACATTTTCCAAATCTAGTTTTGAAACTTCTGAAATTCAAAAGATACATTCATTATTGAATTCTAAAAATAGAGAGCATGTAATTTTATCCCGAGAACTAAAATAGGAAAATTATGGAAAATCAGTTTGAAAATTTAACAAGACCTAAAAGTAATCTAGACCAGATCTTAGGAGTTCCTTTCAAAGTCTTAGATGATGGATTCATTAGAGTCGTTGACTATATGGGGAACGATGAAGCTATCGTTCAAGCAGCAAGGGTATCTTATGGTAAAGGCACAAAAAAAATTCATGAAGATAGGGGACTCATTCGTTATCTTTTGAGACATAGACATACTACGCCATTTGAAATGTGTGAACTAAAGATTCATATTAGAATTCCAATGGATGCTTGGAGACAATGGATTCGACATAGAACAGCTAACGTTAATGAATACTCTACTCGTTATTCTCTAGCAATTGATTCAACACAAAAGACTCCTGTGGATTCATGGAGAATGCAATCACAGGGTAATAGACAAGGAAGTTCAGGTTTTTTTGAAACTGAAGTGGGAGAAAGTTTTTCTAAAGAAGAAAAAGAACTTCATGAACTTTCCAATAAAATCTATCTATCTAGAATTGAAAAAGGAATGGCTCGTGAACAAGCAAGAAAGGATTTACCATTATCCACTTATACAGAAGCATATTGGAAAGTTGACTTGCATAATCTTTTACATTTTGTTTCCCTCAGAATGGATGAACATGCACAACTTGAAATTAGAGAGTATGCAAAGGTTCTTGGGGAAAAAATTATCAAAGAATGGTGTCCTATAGCTTGGGAAGCATTCATGGATTATAATTTTCATTCTACTCATTTATCTAGGATTGAAATAGAAATGATAAGACTTATTCAAGAAGGAAATGAAGAAAAAATTTTTGCTAGAGCAGTTGAATTTGGACTTTTAGATTCTGAAAAAGGAAAAGAAAAAAAGAGTAGAGAGAGAGAAGAGCTAGAGGAAAAATTGTCAGAGTTAGGAATAAGGATACCATGGTTATGAAAAAAATTTTACTATCGTTTTTGTTAAGCATATCAGTTTATGCTTGGGATTTAAAGAAAGATTCTGAAGGAATTAAAGTTTACACACGTTCAGTGGAAAATTCTGGACTAAAAGAATTCAAAGCAATCACAATTCATCAAGGAACATTATCAAGCATTGTTGCAGTACTCGGGGATGAGGGGGCATTTGCAACTTGGTATCCCGATTGTAAAGAATCAAGAAGACTAAAAACAAATAGTGATACAGATTTTATTGGTTATTTAATCTTAAGCGCTCCTTTCCCAGTAAGTAATAGAGATTCAATCACACAGATAAAAATTTCTCAGGATAAAAATACGAAAGTAGTTACTATGACAATCAATGCACTTCCAACTTATCTTCCTGAAAAAGAAGGTTTGATTAGAGTTACTAAGATCAAAGGACTTTGGCAACTAACTCCAAACGCCGATGGCACTACAACTATATACTATCAAGTTCATGCAGAACCAGGTGGAAGTTTACCAGAATGGTTAGCAAACACAGTAGTTACTGATCAACCATTTAAGACACTCAGAAATTTAAAGAAGAAGGCTCAAGAAGAAAAATATATTAATGCAAAACTAACCTATATCCAAGATTAGTTTAAAAAGTTTGTCCTAGATCCAGAAAGAATTGACTGTCTTCTCTGGATCTTCCATAATCCATACTAATGACTGTGGATTGATTCCAAATAATTCGGAGTCCCAGAGTATAAGAATACATATAATCTCGTAGTCCGATACTATTTACTTTATCCCAGACCCTTCCAAAATCAAAGCTAGGAACAAAGGAAAGAACAAAATTTTCTTCACCAAGATTGAAGGAACCAAATCTATATCTAAGTTCTAAGTTACCAAAGCCCATATAGTTTCCAACAAATCTATCTTGTTTATAACCTCTAAGCGTTTGTTGACCACCAAGTCCAACAATTGGTCCATCCATGCTATACATATACTTATACTCAGTGAATGGAACTGTTCCTGATACTCTAGTGAATGCAACTCTTCCTGCAATCACTAGTTCTTCAAAAACTTTTGGAAATAAAATTTGGTATGCTTTGAATTGAAAAAATTCTCTATTAAATTCAAATGGAGAACCAGTGAGTCTAGATACTTTTGTAAAAATAATTTCAGAAAAAATTCCTTTCCTTGGACTAATCTCGAAATCTCTAGTATCATATGCGATTCCCGCTTTGATATAATTTATATACCCACCTTTATAACCATTGATCTTGCCCGCCTCAAAGTCTTCAGTGAGTTTTGTTTTTGAATTAGGAGTATTAATTTCAGAGTTGATAAGTGGAAATTTAGTTTCCCCAAAAATTGGATCCTTACTCTTAAACCATTTACCATCATAAGTCTCAATGGATATTTTGGAAAAATCAGCTCCTAGTAAAACTCTAAATTTTCCAAAAACTGTTCTATCTAAGTTTAAGCTGAATACTGTTGTATTAGAGGAATATTCATTATACTTAGTATCTGTAACATACTCACCTTCACTCGCTCGTTTTGATTTTCTGCGATAGCTAAGGTTTTCTTCTCTTTCAGCATAGTTTGCATTATAGATGGTCTCCCCATAACGATTTTTATAGTTCAAGCCTTCCAGAGTACTTTCACCCACACCAAAGTACAACGCTTTGGGATTTACATCATTTACAAGGAATGTATTGATTCTATAGGGAGTATTCGCAACAAAGGGAATATCTAAACTCACTGCATAGTATTTTGCGTTTTTAAAGGATTGGTAAACATCCAGACCTACACGATACTTATACGGTGCATAGGCAAACAAGGCTTCAGTTTTTTTTCCATTCTCAAAATAGTAACCTGTTCCCCCAAGCCAAGTGCCTGAAACAGGATCTACACTATAACCAGGTATGCCAGTGATAAATGAGTTTTCTTTTTTTTCTTTCAACTCTTCAGGACTCATTTTTTTAGAAGGATCAATTTTGAAGGGAAGAGTTTCTTCTGAAACAATCGCTTGGACTAAAATTAAATAAATAAGAATTAACTGAAATAATTTCACTAATTCTTTAGTTGAATGACAACACTTGATTTCAAGCAAACGAAAAATATCTCAGTCTGAAAATTGTTAGGTTGTATTTTGCATTCACAAGTTTGTATTTTGCTTTTTTTATGATGACTAAAGAAATCGAATTAGTATATTAAAATTATACTTGAAACTTATAACTTCATGATGAAGAGTTATTCAATGGGTTATGAATGTAGGATAGAGAAGACGCTAGAGAGAGTAAAGTGTAGGAAGAAAAATTCTAAATGGGAATTTATCTATAAACTTAAGTTTATTCCTAGTTTTTAAAACTCTCAAGACGAAGTTTAAAAGGGAAAAACCTTCTTGTAAAAAAAGTATCTATCCGATATTAAATATAAAATGAAACTGGAAAAAGAATCCAAGTTATTATTTGAGCTAATTAGATCACTAGGTTACAATTCTGGGAAATTAGTTAATCTTGAATCCGATTCTAAAGCTGAGTGGCTTGATCTAGGTGATTGGATTGAAATTGCTAAAGGCATTTCAGAACTTACTCATATTCTATTTATCAAAAATCAACCTATACTGATGATAGGAAAAGCACAAAGTCAGGAAGAAATGATTCGTATTTTTAATAGTTCCTGGTGTATGATGCGACCTAAATTCTTATTTCTTATATCAAATGCTGAAATAACTCTTTTTGATTTAACCCAAAAACCCATAAAAGATACGAATGAATTACAAGACAGAATAAAAAAACAAGTTCGCTCAACAAATCAAATCTTAGAAACTTTTCAAGAATATTCTAGAGAGAAAGTGGAGAGTTATGATTTTACTGTTACAGATCCAATGGGTGGAGCAGAATCTCAGTTTATCAAAGACTTGAATTCGATACGCAATATACTCTTGGAGAAAGGATTAAACAATAAAGGTAAAGTTAAGAAATTAAAGTACTCACATTCTATCATTGGACGTTCTATCTTTATTAGGTATTTGGAAGATAGAGGAATTTTAACAAAAGACTATTTCCTAAAAGTTGCAGGAAAAAAGAAGGAATGGATTCAGTCATTAGAGATAAATGAAAATAAACCACATATTTCTTATAATAAAAAATCTTATTATTCTAAAGTTTTAAGAAATAAAGAATTTACCTTTCGATTGTTTTCGCAACTCAAAGAGGACTTTAATGGCGATATGTTTTCCTTAAGCCCTTCAGAAGAAAAGTATGTAAAACAAGAACATCTCAATTTAGTATCTCAATTTTTATTGGGAGATATAAAAGATGAAAAATTATTCTTCTGGGCTTACAATTTTCAATTCATCCCAATAGAGACTATCAGTTCTATCTATGAAGAATTCTATCATGAAGAAAATCATAAAGACACCAAAGGAACAAACTACACTCCAAGCACACTCGTAGAATTTTTAGTTTCTGATACTATAACGCAAGATGTATTAAAAAAGAAACCTAGAGTTTTAGATCCCGCTTGTGGCTCTGGAATTTTTTTAGTAGAAGCATTCAAAAGAATCATTCGTTATAATGTGATTCAAAAGCAGAAGCGACTAACGTTTACTGAATTAAATACTATTTTAAAAGAACAGATTTTTGGAATTGAGATCAATCCTGAAGCATTAAAAGTTACATCCTTTAGTTTATATCTTGCTTTACTTAATCATTTAGAACCAAAAGATATATTAGAGAATGTTTCTCAAAAAAGAAAATTGCCTCCTCTTCTTTTTTCGAAAGAAGAAACACCACACGAAGAAAGTTTTCATACGTTAGTTCATTCGGATGCATTTTTGACTTCTGAATTAGAAGAAACAATCCAGCAAAAGTTCCAGAAAGAAAGTTTTGATGTGGTTCTCGGAAATCCACCTTGGGGAAGTAAATTGGATGCCAAGCAAAAGAAAATCATGCAAGATTGGTGCTATTCACATGAATTTCCAATTGGAGATAAGGAACCTTCACAGGCATTCATTGGACTATCAATTTCATTTTTAAAGAAAAATGGAAAGGCGGGGCTTCTCATCTCTTCTGGTGTTTTTTTTAAACATGGAATTAGCTTTGATTTTAGGAACAATTTGCTCCAAAAAACTCAACTGCAAAAAGTAGTAAACTTTGATCATGTGAGAGATGTTTTTTTTAGTGGTGGTCGAAAGAAAGATTCTATTTCTCCTTTTGCTTCTGTTATCTTTATCAATAGTCCATTAGAACATTCTAATATATTTGAATATTGGACAGCGAAAAAGATTACCCAATTGAATTCCACTAAAGCAGTCATCTTACACAAGTCAGATTTGAAACTGGTCAGACAAGAAGACTTTGTCCGAAATCATAAACTCTGGAAAGTCTATTGGTGGGGTGGTCATAGAGACCGAAACTTGATTGAATATCTGGAAAGTAGTTTTGATAGATTGGAAAAATTTGTGGATCCAGAGAATACTGTTGGTCAAGGATATATCATCAAAGGCAAGAAACCAAAACCACGCAATTGGAAAAAAGATTACTATAATTTCCCAATTAGTAATTTTAAAAGATACGGACAATTTAAATTATCTTTTTTAGAGTCTTCACCTCCAGAAAACTTATATAGATTTGGTTTAGAAACTGTTTTTAATGGATCACGTTTAATTTTAGGTAGAGGAATTAAACAAAAGCAATCTGCAAACGGGACAATCATTGCGAGATTGGAAGAGAATGATTTTTGCTTTACCAATTCTATTATTGGAATAAAATTATTAAATCCAGAAACCAATAAGTATAAAATAATTCTCGCTACTTTGTGGTCATCTCTGGGAAAGTATTTTCTTTTTTTAATCTCTACAGATTGGGGTAGATGGCACCACGAAGTTTTTGTAAATGAATATCTTAGACTTCCCATCCATTTCCCAGAAGATAAAAACTTAGAGCAAAGAATCATTCGAATTGTAGATGAGTTGAGAAATACCGAAGAAGATGGCAGACCTAGTGATGGGTTATTTGAAAACAAAATTTCTAAGTTGGAGTCTGAATTAGACAAAGCCATTTATGAATTGTACAATCTTGATGAATCTGAGATAGAACTGATCGAAGAGACTTGCAATCTTCGATTAGATTTGTTGTATAATCATACGAAAAGTATTGCACTTAAAAAATTATTTTGGAATGGGACTCTTCATTATGGATTGCAAAAAGATTTAGAAATAATTTCTAATAAAAATGAATTGCAAGAATATGCACTCAGGTTTCTACAAATCTGGAATCCGAAAGTCGCATCCAAAGGCGAACTTTTATGGCAAGTGCTTTGTCCTGAAAATTCTCCAATGGTTGGCTTTATATTTTATACTCATGAGAAAAACAAACCTCTACCAAAATTAGATACAAATTATAAAGATTGGAAAGAAATTTTATCAAAGCTATCTGATTCTTCTCTACAAAAACTTACCAAACAAATTTATATCGATGGAATGATTCGAATAGTTTCTGAGCGTTATATTGTTATTATCAAAAGAAATGAAAAACGACTCTGGACTAAAATTTCTGCTAGTGAAGATGCAGAAGCAGTTCTAGTCCAAGCCATTCACAAACAAAGGAAAAAATCCTAATGAATGGATTTTCTTTCAGTGAAATTAATTTTTGGAAAGAGCTAGAAGAAGATTTGCTTTCTTTTATCTTCAGGGCATTGGAAATATTGCAAACAAAAACCCATATCCAAAATGAAAACAGAATCAATCAAAGTCTATATAATGTATTTCGAGATTTGCGATTTCAAGAGAAGAGAACAAACCTTGCATTTGGAAATTATTCATTAGATAGAGACCCAATTTATGAGGGAGAAAAAATTGATCTGGAAGAGGATGAAGATCGAGAAAGGCGGATGGGTAAAAAGCCTGATTTTCAATGGAGAATTTATGATGACTTTGCAACTTACAGAAAGAACTCCGATATAGTTTTTACGATTGAATGCAAACGTTTGGGAATTAAAGAAAAAAGAAATCTATGTGTTGCTTATGTAAAACAAGGAATATTACGTTTTACTAATAAAGAATGGTCTTATGGTGAAGGGGCAAGTTCGGGAGTAATGATCGGGTACATTCAAAATTCCAATTATTCAGAAATAGTCAAAAAAGTGAACAAATATTGTGTTGATAATTCAGTTAGTCCTTTAAAGAAGAAAGATAGAAATGGGGAAATTCATTTTTTCCCAGAGGAATTAAAACGAAAAGCAATTCTTCCGAAAGATTTTTTACTCTATCATTTGTGGGTTGATTTACTGAGTAAATGATGTTGAATAAAAGATTTTATTAGGTAGCTTATAAGCCATTGGAACCATTATTGTAATACTAATATATAAGAACTTGAAAAAAATATAAACTCGAACCATCTGCAAAAAATAGAAACCAAAAATGATAACTAGCTGATTCGATAATTTTACTTATAGTCTTACAACTGATTAGACTAGTATTATAATGAGAATTTGGCACGAATCTTGCGGTTTTTTTTGATATATTTTAATGAGTTTTATTTAGATTTTCTTGACCAGAGCATATACAAACTGCCAATGGTATAAGCATTATGTCTAAGAGAACAATTAACCCAATCATGGCGATTTCTGAAGTCTCCATGGCTATGAATTCAACCCTTGATCCAGATCAAGTTCTAGATTTGATTCTAGACCACTGTGTTAAGCTTTGTGAAGTAGAATCAGGTTCCTTGATGTTAGTCAACTCCGAAATTGGAGTTCTAGATATAGTGAGTTATAGAGGTCATAAACCTGAAATCAAACGTGAAGTAAGACTCAAAATTGGGGAAGGAATTACAGGTAAGGTTGCCCTTTCGGGAAAAGCTAAACTAGTAAATGATGTAACCCAAGATTCTGATTATGTTGCTATTCGGCCAGATATTAAGTCTGAGATGGCAGTTCCCATGATCATTGAAGACAATGTGATTGGTGTAATGTCTCTGGATTCTAACAGCCTAGATGCTTTTTCCCCAGAGCTCTTAGAAATTGTTTCTATTCTTTCCAACCAAGCAGCTCTCATTTTCAAAAATTTACAGTCCTATAGAAATCTAGAACAAAAGAATAAGATTCAGCAAGTACTCATTGATATTTCTCAAATCCTAACCTCAACTCTTAACTTAAATGATATCTTTGATTCCATTCTTGCAACGATGGAAAAATCCTTAAAACTTGAAAAAGGTGCTTTAGTGCTTTATGACCAAGCCAACAGCCAATTGAAAATGGTTGCAGCGAATGGTCTTACTTCCACTGAAATTGAAAAAGGAATTTATAATTCTGGTGAAGGTATCACAGGAATGGTTTATGAATCTGGGGAGCCAATCATTGTTCAAAGTGTAATGAATGATTCCAGATTTATCAATAAGGTTGGTTACCTGAAATACTTTAAGCCTGATAATCAAAACGTTAGTTTTTTGTGTTGTCCTGTTCGAGGGGATCAGTCGATCATTGGCGTTCTAAGTGTATTTGTTCAAGTAAATAAAAATCTGGATCAACAAACCTATATGGACTTACTGCAAATTGTTGCATCTATGATTTCTCAAGTAATCAAAATTCATAATCTTGTTGAAGATGCTAAGAAAGAAATTTCCAGAGAAAATGTTTTATTAAAACGTGAACTAAAAGAAAAGTATAAATTCGGCTCCTTAATCGGTAGAGCCAAGGTCATGGAAAAACTTTTTGAAAAGGTTGGTTTAGTTTCTGATTCCCGAGCATCCATTCTCATCACTGGGGAATCTGGTACTGGGAAAGAAATGATTGCCTCAGCAATTCATTATAACAGCAATAGAAGTGATAAACCTTTCATTAAGATCAATTGTGCTGCAATTCCAGAACATTTATTGGAGAGTGAACTTTTTGGTCATACAAAGGGTTCTTTTACAGGTGCCATTGCAGATAAAAAAGGTAAGTTTGAAATTGCTGATGGTGGAACCATTTTCTTAGATGAAATCGGAGAGATGGATTTGAATCTTCAATCCAAACTTCTACGTGTTCTTCAAGAAAAAGAAATTGAAGCAGTTGGTTCACTTAAAGTAAAAAAAGTGGATGTTAGAATATTAGCTGCAACTAATGCAAATCTGGAAACCTTGATTGCTGAAAAGAAATTTAGATCTGATCTATACTATAGACTCAATGTAGTAAACTTGCAAATGCCTCCTCTTAGAGATCGAAAAGAAGATATTCCTCTTTTAGTGGTTCATTTCTTAGACAAATATACTAAAGAGAATAATAAAAATATTAAAGGTATAACTAAAGAAGCGAACAAACTACTTATGGCTTACTCTTGGCCTGGAAACGTTAGGGAACTAGAAAACATGATTGAAAGATCTGTTGTGCTAACTAGAAGTGATTATCTGGAAGAAACTGATTTTAGTGATCTTGCTGAAAAATTGGGTATTGACACATCTAGAAGTGTCGAAGCCATTCCAACTCTCGAAGAGAATGGTCTAAGTGTAGATACCTCTAGTTTCTATTCTAATAACCAACTAGATGCTTTAGATGGTAGAGCCCTAGAAGTAATTACTGGAGAAATTGAAGCTAGACTTATTCAATTTGCAATGAAGAGATTTCGTTATACTAAAACCAGAGTTGCTAAATTTTTAGGAATCAATCGCAATACTCTGGATAAAAGAATTAAAGAACTAAATATTGAATACTAGTTCTTTACGCTGACTGCATAGAATAAAACTGCAATCCCTAGTGCAATTCTATAGTATCCAAAAATAACAAAACTTCTTGTTCTGATATAATGAAGAAAAAATCGAATCACATAAAGACAAAAGATAAATGTTAGGAAAAATCCTACTGAAAGCAGTATTAGATTTTCCATATTTAGAATATGTCTATACTTGAATAGTTTGTAAAGCCCTGCTGCTGTTAGAACAGGAATTGCAACAAAGAAAGAAAACTCTAGTGAGGATTTTTTGTCACTGCCCAAAAGTCTTGCAGTAATAATTGTTGCGGCTGATCTTGATACCCCTGGAATGAGTGCTATACATTGTACGATTCCAATTAATAATGATTCTTTCCAAGAAAAACTTTTTTGATCATTATTGAATTTCGCATAACGTTCAACTATTAGGAAAACAATTCCACCTAGTACCCATGCAGTTCCTAAAATGATTAGAAGTGAATCGCCTGATTTGAGTAGATCTAATTTCTTTTTAAATAGAAATCCTACAATTAGTACTGGTACTGAGCCTAAAACAATATTTGTCCAAAAATTGATTCCAGTGTTGTCTTCAGTTAAATTCCTTAGTCTATTTAATCCTAGTTTAAACTTTGAGATGAGTTCATCTTTATAGATTACTAAAACAGATAACATTGCTCCAGTTTGAATGAAGATATCGAATAGATCGTCAAATTCTGCACTGTTAGGCATGTTGCTAAATGGAAAAAAAGAACTAAACAGAAAAAGGTGACCAGTTGAAGAGATCGGAAGGAATTCGGTCAATGCTTCAATCACTGACCGAACAAAGATAATGAACCAGTTTTCTAAATTCATTTCTTTTCAGTTTTTGGTTCTTCTACTTTAGTTTCTGGACTAGCTTGTTTTTCAGATTTTAGAAATTGTTCTAAATCAAATTTTTCGTTCTTTTTAATTGAAATCTCTTCTTTGATTCTTTCTAAAACTTTTGGAAGGGCTTTGTTAGTCTCTTGACCTTTCAAATAACTTCTTGCAACCATCATACATCTATCAATGGGAAGAGCACGATATCTAGGATCATCTTTTCTATTACGAAGTTTCTCACACTCAAGTTTTACTGCTTCATCAGTGATCTTAATTTTCTTCTCAACTTCTTCAGTAATATAAAGTTGAGCAATAGTTTGCATCTCTAAATAAGTTACTATATCTTTGATATCTGCTCTAGAGCTAAAACCAGCTTTGTCAGCAGCAAGTTTTGCCATTAGCATATTTCTATAGCTATCATAGAAATTGCTTTTTTGAAACTGATAGTTGATTGGTTTGAGTTGCTCTTCCACTTCATCTATATCTTTGGATACGATTTCAATCAAATTCTTTTTCTCTATGTTTTGAGAACGACTGAGTGATTCGAGAGCTGTTTGATAAGCTGTTTCAAATCTCTTTGTAGTAATCTTTTCTCCATCCAATGACTCTATGAGCTGGGAACTGTCCATATTACAACTTGTAAAAATTCCAGATGTTAAAAAGAGGATTAGTAATAATTTTTGAATCTTCATTTAAATTCCTTTCTTTAACAGTTTTAACTAGTAGAAAATCGTCAATAATTTTTGTTCAATGCTTAGGAGTGATTCTTTTGAGGATTTTAATCACTTCTTCGATTCTTGCTGTATCTGATTTTGATTTTGGGAAAAGTTTCAAGACATTGGGTTCATTTGGTGACATACTGAAATTGGAGTTAGGTTCTGACATAAGTTTGATAATTAGTTTTGGGTCACCAGAAAAATAATTTCCTACCTTGAATCTAATCTCTTCTTTTCCACCAGTGATTACTTCAAATCCAAGTTTAGAAGCAAGTACTCTAACAATCTCAAGTCGAATGAAAGTTTCTACAGATTCAGGAAGATTTCCAAATCTATCTTTCATCTCTTCAGCAAGTTCTTTAACTTCTTCTTCAGAGCTAGCCCCTTCAAATTTTTTGTAGAATTCAATTTTTTGTTTAGTATCATGAATATAAGTTTCAGGAATATAAAAATCTGTTTGAAGATTCAATGCAGTTCTTACTTCTACTTCAATCTTTTCTGATTTGAGTTTGCTAACTTCTTCTGTCAGTAGTTTCACATATAAGTCAAATCCTATATCTATAATGTTTCCACTTTGCTCATTCCCTAAAAGATTTCCCGCACCTCTGATTTCTAAATCACGCATTGCAACCTTGAACCCAGAACCCAATTCTTGGTATTCATAAATTGTATTTAAACGTTTTTCTGCTTGTTCTGTAAGTGATCGATCTCTTGGATAAAATAAATAAGCATAAGCCTGCCTTCCACTTCGACCAACTCTTCCTCTAATTTGGTATAGTTGTGAAAGCCCAAATGTATCAGCTCTATTTACTAAAATTGTATTAACGTTAGGCATGTCTATTCCTGATTCTATGATTGAAGTAGTTACTAGGACATCATATTTTCTACTATTGAAATCCATGATTCTTTCTTCTACCTCATCCTCAGTCATTTGTCCATGTAAGATTCCAATCCCAACTCTAGGCAAAAGTTTTGCGATTCTATCTGCTTCTTTTTCAATTGATTCAACTCTGTTATGTAAATAAAAAACTTGACCTTCTCTTTCTAATTCTCTCTCAATTGCACTAACAATAATTTCATCACTTTCTTCTGTTACATAAGTTTCAACACTTTGTCTATTCTTGGGTGGAGTTTCAATCACAGATAAATCCCTAATTCCAGTTAATGACATATGTAAGGTTCTTGGAATGGGAGTTGCGGTTAACGTTAGTACATCAACTAGGTTTTTCCATTTTTTTACAGTTTCTTTTTGATTAACACCAAAACGTTGTTCTTCATCAATGATAAGAAGACCTAAATTCTTTGGTTTCATATTGGGAGTAAGTAGTGCATGTGTTCCAACTAACAAGTCAAGCTCTCCATTGGAAAATTTTTGCAATGATTCTCTTACTTCTTTCTGAGTTCTGAATCTGGAAACCATTTCTAATTTGATTGGATAATTTTGATATCGCAGTGTGAGAGTATTATAATGTTGTAATGCAAGAATTGTTGTAGGAGCTACAAATAAAACCTGTTTACCAGCAATAATAGTTTTAAATGCAGCCCTAATTGCTACCTCAGTTTTACCATAACCAACATCTCCACAGACAAGTCTATCCATTGGTCTTGGAGACTCTAAGTCTCTTTTCACAGCTTCAATTGCTGCAAGTTGGTCAGGGGTCTCTTCATATTCAAATTCAGCTTCAAATTCTTCTTGCCATATAGTATCTTTTGGAAAAGCATAACCCTGAAGTTTCATCCTATTCATATACATTACTAAAAATTCTTCAGCAAGGCGACTAACGCTTCCTTTTGCTTTCTCTAGTTTCTTTTTCCAATTACTCTTACCCAAAGAGTCTAAGGATGGTTTATCTGTCCCACCAATATATCTTTGAACCAAGGAAATTTGGTCTAAGGGAACAAATAGTGTTGCACCTTCTGAATATTCTAATTTTAGAAAATCTCTGATTTTTCCTTCTGATTCTTGCTTTTCAATTTTAATAAACTTTCCAACCCCATGATGAACATGGACAATATAGTCACCTTCTCTAAGATCTATGAAACTTTGGATTGCACTAGAAGCTTTATTTTTGAATCTTGTTTTACGTTTATAACTTCTTCCAAATATATCATTATCAGTCCAAACATAGAGTGATTCTTCGGGAAGTTGAAAGCCATTTCTCAATTCAGAAAGTGCAAGGTATAGACCAGATTTTTTGGGTATAGAAAATGGCTCTAAGTCCTGAGGATTTTCAGTTAGCAATTGAATGTTTTCTTTCTCAAATAAACCTTTTAACCTTTCTGTTTGTGCTTGGAAAGAAGAAGTGATTAGAATTCTAGTATCACTTGATGATAGTAATTTTAGAGCATCATCTCTAACTTCTCTGATCTTTCCTAAGAATGATTTTGCTTCTTTCCATTCAAGTTCTACTTCATTTTCTTTTTCGCACTTTTTATGCAATGCTGAAACATGAAACCCTGACTTGGAAAATAGAATTTCTCTTTCTAGGTTTCTGCTAAGTAGATTTTCTTTTGGAATACAAATGATTTCTTCTTTTCTTTTATTATATAGGGAGTCGAACTCTCTTTCAATAATTAGGATTTTTTCTGTAACTAAGTTTTGCTCAATGAAAATAAATTCTGGAATCACTTTGAAATAGTTCAGAAGTCCTGTTTGTTTTCTTGCTAGTGAAACTAACTCTTCAGAAAAATGATTTAACTCAGTAGGTCTGTGTAAGTCTTTGGGAAATTCTTGGATTTTTTTCTCGTAAGTATTTTTCTCTTCTTCTAAAAGTATGTATTCAGAAGAAGTATGTATGATTACTTTAGAAACTGATTCTAAGGATCTTTGAGACTCTGGATCAAAGATTTTAATCGATTCCAATGTATCACCAAAAAAGTCTAGTCTGATTGGATTTGATCTAGTTGAAGGGAAGATATCAATAATTCCCCCTTTAGCAGAAAAAGTTCCATAGGTTTCACAAATCACTTCTCTTTCATAACCTAAATCTACTAGAGTTCGTAGAATTGTTTCTTGATCATACTCTTCATCTACTGTTAGTTTGATAGAATTTTTTGAGAAATAATTTTTTTCTGGAACTAGTTGTAGAATTCCTGAAACGGAAGCAATCACTAGATGGGCTTTATTTTCAAGAATACTTGTTAGAGTTCTTGTTCTATCTCTTTTAATCTCTAGAGGAACTTTAGCGTATTCATAAGGTATAGATTCATTACCCGGTAAAAATAGAATTTCATCTCTTTTCAAAAAACTAAATAGTTCTTTATAAAAATTTTCAGCATCGGTATTAGTTGGAAGTACAACAAGGATATCTTTTTTTAGAGTTTTATATAGAGCAGATGCTAGATAAGAATTTGCTGATCTTGGAACTCCATGGAAATGAAATCCATTCTTCTTAACTGAAGTTTCAAAATTTAGAATTTTTAGTCTTTCGGAAAGACTTGTAACTAGATCACGCATAACGTACTGTATAATTATCTATAAGTCTAACTCCCTCAATGAATGCAGCAATACCAATGAAAAAATCATTCTCTATTGAACTTAATTCATCTAGGGTCTTTGGATCTAAAATTTCTACATAATCAATTTTAATCTTATTAGAGGATAATAAAATTTCTGTGATTGCCGATTGTAATTTTTTTACCTTTGTAGATTTATTTTTATGAAATAGTTCTTCAGCAATTTTCATAGAGCGATAGATCAAAGTTGCATCTTCTAAACCAGATTGAGTTAACCTTTCATTCCTTGAACTTAGTGCAAGTCCATTTTCATTTCTAACTGTTTCTACACCAATTACTTCTACTGGAAATCCAAGAGATTTAGTAAATTCTGAAATGATTAAATATTGTTGGTAGTCTTTTTTTCCAAAATAGGCTTTCTTAGGTTGGACTAGATGAAATAGTCTAGAGATCACAAGCATCACTCCCTCAAAATGACCAGGTCTTGTTCTTGCACAAAGATTTTTCATGAGAGATGGAATTTGAAGAATCAGTTTAGATTCATAACCGTTTGGATAAATCTCTTCTACACTAGGAATATATACATAATCAGCACCAACTGAACTTGCAATTTCAATATCACGTTCTATTGTTTTTGGGTATTTTAAAAAATCTTCTTTATCATTGAACTGAGCGGGGTTCACAAAAATGGAAACAATCACTTTCTCATTTTTCATTTTTGCTTCTTGCACCAGTGCAGCATGACCCTTGTGAAGTGCTCCCATTGTTGGAACAAAACTTAAGTTTTCGCTTGATAAATTGTTTTCTTTAAGACTTTCCAATACTTTCATAATGTTCTCACTAAGACTGAAGTACCATGTTCCTCGTCTAAGCCTTCTAAGTCAGATAGAATTTTAACATAAGGATAAAGATTTTTGAGTGAATCTTTTCTTACTTCTTGGTATGTAATTCTTTTTCTAAAATTATCTACTCCTAGAGAAGAGTATATCTTACAAAGACCAGCAGTGGGTAGCACATGATTTGTTCCAGTAATATAGTCACCCATGGCAACTGGTGAGTAGCTTCCTAAAAACACTGAACCAGCGTTAGTTATCTTTTCAAAATCTTTTTCAAAGTTTTTTGTGATAATCTCTAAGTGTTCAGGTGCAAACTCATTGGAAAATTCAATGCATTCATCTATATTAGAAAATATGAATATAGCAGAATTATTATAAATTGCAGCTTCTTTCATTTCTTTACGTTTAGTTCTAGTTCTAAGAGCTTTTTCAATTTCATTAGAAACGTTAGTCGCTAGCTCTTGTGAAGTGCATGCTAAGATTGCAACTGAATCTTCACCATGCTCAGCCTGTGATAAAAGATCACAAGCAACCCATTCAGGATTTGCAGTTTCATCTGCAATGATAAATACTTCACTTGGACCTGCAATGCTTTCAATTCCAATCTGTCCTATTCCACTTAAGTAAGCTTTTGCAGCGGCTACATATCTGTTCCCCGGACCGACAATAAAGTCAACTTTGGGAATAGTTTCTGTTCCGTAACCTGCTGCTGCAATCGCTTGTGCTCCACCGATAAGATGAATTCTATCGATTCCAGAAATTTGTGCTGCATAGATTAGGGAATCAGGAACATTTCCATCTTCCCCTGGTGGTGTGAATAGATGAACTTCTTTTACATTTGCAAGTTTTGCGGGAATTGCTCCCATTAGCACTGAAGAAGGGTATAGTGCTTTTCCCCCCGGAGCATAAACTCCAACTCTTTCCATAGGAGTAAATTTAAACCCTAGACGATTTCCAGAAATTTCTTTCTCAACTCCATCTTGCAACTGAAGTTTATGAAATTCTGTTATATTCTTTTTAGCTACTTCAAATGCTTGTTTTTGTTCTTGTGTAAGATTTGAAACTAGTTCCTTAGGATCGAAGGAAACTTTTTTCAATTCTATCCCATCAAATTTTTTTGTATAGTTTCGTACAGCAATATCTCCGTTTTTTTTAACATCTTCTAAAATTGGGATTACCTGAAATATTGCTTCTGCTAGATCATTTTTAGCACGAGAGAGATATGGAATTAAACTGTCTTTACTTTTTACAGTAATGATTTTTATCATATACTGCCATGACAGTAAATACTGAAAAAAAGAAAATAGAAAAAAGGTTAAA